>JAJFHT010000273.1 GCA_021775495.1 Hyphomicrobiales bacterium
TCCTCGCCAAGCAATGCCGCCATGCGGCGCGCCGCTGCCCGAGCGGCAAGCCGGCGCGGTTCCAGCAGGATAATTCGTCCCTCCACAGCCCCCATCTGCTGCAACAGGTACAACGGCACGATCGTTGTCTTGCCCGCACCCGGTGGCGCCACCAGAACGGCTGATCGCTGCGCGAGCAGAGCAGCGCTGATCTCAGCAAGGCTGTCGGATACGGGCAGAATGGGCAGGGGCTTCACAGGTGCTTTCCGGCAAGGGATGCAAGTGCGTTGCATTCAGCATCCGTTGCACGTCAGGTCAACACAGCAGTCGCCAGACCTTGTCTGATCACGATTTTAATAGTGAAATGACCGAACAGGAGGAAAAAACAATGGAAAACATAGCCCCTTATTCAATCGGGATCATCTCGTTGCTGGTTTTTGTGCTGATCGTACTGCTTCAGTCGGCTCTGGTCGGCGCGGGCAAGGCGAAGGCCGGATTGACACCCGGAAGCGCGCCGGACAGCGACTACGACGACAGTCTTTACCGACTTAACCGGTCGCACCAGAACGGTGTCGAGATCATGGCAGCGGCTGCCGTTGCGTTGTTTGCCTGCATCCTCGTCGGGGTTTCAAGCTGGTGGGTCAACCTGATGATGGGCCTGTTCCTGCTGCTAAGGATTGTCTACGTCCTGATCTATGCCCAGAATGTCGGCAAGCCGACGCAGGGTGTTCGCACCATCGTCTATGTCGCGGGCTGGGCCACTCTGGTCGTCTTGTGCGTGATGGCGATCTGGAAGCTGGTCTAAGTCACCGGTTCGGCGCTGCGGTGAGAATTTTGACGGCGCCGGCATGTCCCTTCAACGATTGCTCGGTGACAAGCTTACCCGGTTCGGCCAGCCGACTGCCGACCTCCTCGGAGAACAGAAGCGGCTGATCGAGCTGATCACAAAGCCCTTCAATCCGGGCTGCGATGTTCACGGCCTGACCGAGCACGGTAAAGTCAATTCGGGTTTTTGATCCGATATTGCCGTAAAGCACCTCGCCGAAATTGAGGCCAATGCCGAACCTGAGTTCCGGCGGGAGAGTGCCGCCTGCCACCGTCTGCAATGCGTGCCGGGCTGCCGACAGGGCATTTTCGCAGGCAGCTTCTGCGGATACGTCCTCTCCATCAGCAGGGAAGATCGCCAACACGCCGTCACCGATGAATTTCAGAATTTCGCCGCCATTCGCCTCGACTGCCTGCGTGATGATTTCGAAATAGCTGTTGGCCAGCGCAACGGCGTCTTCGGCCGACATGCGGCTGTTCAGGCCGGTCCAGTCGCGGATATCGCTGACAAGAATGGCGGCGTCGATCTTTTCAATGTGGCCCCTGGTGATCTGCCCGTCCAGCACACGCCGCCCGGTGCGCGGCCCGAGATAAGCTTCTGCAACGGCAAGCGAAATACGCCTGGTGCTGTAGACCTCAGCGATGGGGGTCAGGACGGACGCGATCTCGGTGAACCCTTCGATATCATGGTCTGAAAAGCCTCCGGCAGCATCCGTGTTGAAAACAAGGCTTGCGCGTACCCCACTGGAGTATTTCATCGGCAGGCCGAAATAGTCCGTGCCGCCGCGCGCTTTCAGTTCATGCAGAGTATTGTGATCGGACACCGTCAACTCGTCCGAAAGCCGCTTTCTGAACGGCGCTTCGGTTCGGCCGATGATCTCGAGCGGGCTGCCATAATATCCCGACCGGCCTTCCATTCCGTGCGAGGTTTCAATGCGATGTGTCTTTTCGGCATCACGTTCCCAGACCGAACTGAATGCAGCGATGAGCGGGTGCAGCGTGCGCATCGACAGGCGCAGCCGCCAGAGAGGCGCGCCCGAGGACTGTAGTCTCTGGCCAAGCTGAAGGACCGTGTCATCGACAGTGGGCAGCAAACGGCCTTCCTCCAGCAACCACTTGATGATTGGACCGGATGACCAGGGCACCGGTGCATTTTTGGTCGAAATGTCATTCATGGATTATGCAATCATCTTGCTTCGAGACGGGTCGGTTTTCACCATCACATAAAATTGCGCTCATACCGACCGAGCTGGTGTTTATCGGCATACCAACGGGGTTAAAGTGCAACAGAGGATAGGCTGGCCGGCCGGTCAACCAGATACTGCGTCACGGTACAGACGATTGTCCGTTGCGAAAGCACCATTCGGCCTTCCTTGAATTGGCGATTGGCAGCGCTATCTGGCCGAACAACAAGGAGGAGTATCCGATGAGACAGACACGCCGCCGTTTTCTGACTACAACAGCCGCCGCAGTCGGCAGCGTTACGCTGCTGCCCTATGCAGGCCATGCCGCCCATCATTCGAGTGATGTTTTTTCAGCGAATGGCAGTGACATCAAGGTACATCCGGTCAGCCACGCCTCCTTCGTGATGGAAACGCCCGTCGGTACGATTTTCGTCGATCCGGTCGGAGATGCTGCGGCCTATGCCGATTTCCCGAGTCCGGATCTCATCCTCGTCACTCACCAGCACGGCGACCATTTCAAAGCCGAGACATTGGCCGCTCTCGTCAAGCAAGACACGCAGATCATCACCAACCCTGCGGTGCACGACATGCTGCCGGCTGATTTGAAAGCCAATGCATCCCGGATCGCAAATGGTGAATCGACTGACTTCAAGGGTCTCGGCATTGATGCGATCCCGGCCTACAACACAACCGAGGGACGGCTGAAATTTCACCCCAAGGGCCGCGACAACGGCTATGTGCTGGGCTTTGAGGATTTCCGTGTCTACATTTCAGGCGATACGGAAGACGTGCCGGAAATGCGCGGGCTGAAGAATATCGATCTGGCCTTCGTCTGCATGAACCTTCCGTTCACGATGGATGTGGAGGCGGCGGCTTCAGCGGTGGCGGAATTCAAACCGAAGTTCGTCTATCCCTACCATTATCGAGGCCGCGATGGCGGCACCCAGGACCCAAAGGCGTTCGCGCAACTGGTTGGCGATGCGGTCAAGGTCAAGATGGGCGGCTGGTACGGCTAACAGGAAGCGGATTAAGATTCCTCTTCCCAGCGATAACGGAAATCACAATGTTCGGCGCCCTGCATGATGGTTTGCGTGCGCTCGAGCTTGATGTTGGGATTGTAGCCGGTACAGAAAGTGCCGTCGCGTCCGCATGACAGGATATGGCCGATGCCCGACAGGCCCATATCCCGGTACATTTCGGCATATTTGCAGCGGGTGACATTGTAGTGCACCTGGCTGTCGTTTTCGGTGAGCATCTCGACTTCGAGCGCACCGTTCTGTTTCCACTGCGGCAGCAGATTGTGGAAACTTTCAAGTGTTGCCTCACCGGATTCGCCTTTGGCATAGGCCGACCCTTGCGCGATGGAATCCCTGGTGATTGCGGTCCGCAGAATATCGGCGGCTTCCTCGTGTCCAAGCCGAGCCACCATCTCCTCGAAAATCGGCTTGATGATATTTGCTTCGATGCGGCGCTGTTCGAGTATGGGCAAATCGGTTTTCGCCATGTTTTACCTCTTCGGTGAAATACTCCATGCCGTTAAACAAGCCGCAATGTGGTGCAAAGTCTATCGAATTTACAACACTAGGGGACGGTGAATGTCGAGGTGTAAACGGACGCGTTTGAGAAGCTATTGATACTGGAGTTTTTGACCCACTGCGATCATTCGGATCACATGTATCGAACGGCGGCTCTGCGGAGATAATGTTGAAAAAGTCGGCGGGTGATGCACGCCGGTTGTTTTGTAGCATCCAATTTCAGGACCTGCTCAATGCAGAAATCCAATTTCAAAAAGCGACTGCTTGCGAAACTGCGTTCTAATATTTTTGCCTAAAATTTTGCTGTCGGACTTTTTCAACGCTATGCGGACATAGCCAAAATTCGCCAATGCGGCTTCGTCAGAATGAGACCGCATTGGATTTGGTAGAATTACGGTAATTTTGCGCACCGCATGGGCTTGCGAGTTACATACTTACTGATTTCGAAGATCCTCGAAGAAATGAAACAGCGCAGGACCTACGCGCCGCCCTCGAATTTGAATGAGACCTTCACCTTGGTCCGGTAGGCCGTGACTTTCCCACCCTCAATAATCATATCCTGCTCGACGACCTCGGCGACGCGAAGTTCACGAAGAGTCTCGCCCGCCCGGTTTACAGCGGCAGCGGCGGCTTTCTCCCACGACTCGGTGCTAGTGCCCACGAGTTCGACGACCTTGTAAACGCTGTCAGACATGGAATCTCTCCTATTTCATGCACTCTAGATGTACCGAACACACTGCTACCCTAGACGGAAATGTGTTTTTTGTCAGGATTCCTTGGTCGATACACTCGAAAACCGCGAAAAACAGATGCACACTTCAATGCTGAGTGCTCTTTTCGGGTCGGGAGCGGGTACCGACGTCCGCTACGCGGAGATAGTGTTGAAAAAGTAGGTGAGAACCGCCCTCCGGTTGATTTTGTAGCATATAATTTCAGGACGAGCTTAATGTCGAAATCCAATTTCAAATGCGGCCTGCTTGCAAAATTATGTTCTAAAATTTTGGTCTGAAATTCGACTGTTGGACTTTTTCGACACTATCCGGACATTTGAGACCTTCGCCGGTGGCACTTTTTCTCCGCCATGCGGTGCTCTTCAACGCGGCCGCCAAGGGGCGGAGTTCGGACATTCGGGCGAGGCAAAACCAGATGGCGGCAAGTGTTGTTTGAAAAAAATTGCCCGATCCCATTCGGGTTTTGCCTGGCGACGCGACCAAAGGCGCCCCTCCTGACAGAGTGCTTGACTCGTAAACCGGCTTCTGGAATCAATAAGAACATAACGGGAACAAAATTGAACACCGATGCACGCTGCGACCAAATTGCAGGACCTGCATGCCTTGCGCCATGCGGTCAGAAACCTGTCGGAACGCCATGACCGGCCGGCGTCGCGGCATGGCCGGCTGGCGTTCGGCATATCGGCGATCGATGCGGCGCTGCATGGCGGCTTGACGATCGGTGCGCTGCACGAGGTGCGCTGCGGCTTTGCCCGCGACATCGGCGCGGCAACCGGGTTTTTAAGTGCGATTCTGGCCGGCCTTTCGGCGCAAAAACACGGGCGCATCCTGTGGATCGACGATCCGGCATCGAGCCTTGACGCCGGCCACCTGTTTCCGGCCGGGCTGGCGCAGCTCGGGCTTGATCCGGCGCGATTTGTCATCGTTCGTCCGGTCGATCTGCAGGGCGCCATGTGGGCCGCCAGCGAGGCGGTCAAATGCGCCGGACTGACCGCCATTATCCTGCACCTGAAGGGCAATCCGGCAGGATTCGACATGACGGCAACTCGCCGGCTGATGCTGCGGGCGCAGAAAAACGGCGTGCTGACTTTTCTGCTGCGGCAGAGCGGAGCCGAAGAGGCCAGTGCGGCAGCGACCCGCTGGTGTGTAAGGCCGGCGCCGTCGAACGGTGCGGCGGATTTTGAACCGGGCATAGGGATGATGCGGCTATCCCTTGTGCTCGAACGCAACCGAAATGGACCAACGGGGCAATGGTCCATCAGCTGGAATCATTCCAAAAGAGCTTTTGAACATGTCCCAGAGGATTTTGTCAGCCGCCTTCACTCACCTGCCGACCGACCGGATAGCCCGCCGCAAATGGGGCAGGTCGTGGCGCTTGAACGGGCGTCCTGACGCACCGCCGATCATCGCCATTGCCAAGATCAAGAATGCCATGCGGATCTGCGCGCTGGATGAGCATGCTCGCACATTGGGCCTGCACAAGGGACAGACCCTCAGCGACGCGCGGGCGCTTGTGCCAAGTCTGGAATGTTTCGACCTGGACATGGCCGGCGACGGCAACCTGCTGGCCGGCATTGCCGGCTGGTGCGACCGCTATACGCCACTGGTGGCGATCGATGGGTCGGACGGCCTGTTCCTCGATATTTCCGGCTGCACCCATCTTTTTGGCGGCGAGAACGCGCTTGTGGAAGATATCGTCACGCGGTTGCGGGCCCAAGGGTTTTCGGTCCGTGCGGCCATCGCCGATACGCCGGGCGCTGCCTGGGCCATGGCCCGCTATGGAACCGAAACCATTGTACCAGCGGAGAAAACCCGCGACATGATCGGGCCGCTGCCTTTGGCTGCGTTGCGGCTCGAGGCCCAGACCGTCACCGATCTTAATCGCATGGGGCTGAAGACCATCGACTGCGTCGCCGATGTGGCGCGCGCGCCGCTCGCCACGCGCTTCGGCAGCGACGTGCTGCGCCGCCTCGACCAGGCGCTCGGCCGCGAGGACGAGGTGATTTCGCCGCTGACCCCCGTACCGGAACTGTCGGCGGAGCGGCGCTTTGCCGATCCGATCGCCTTGCAGGACGACATCGAACACACCATCCGGCAATTGGCATCGCATCTGAAAACTTCGTTCGAACAGCGTGGTGTCGGCGCGCGCCGGCTGGAAATGCGGCTGTTCCGGGTCGACGGCCAGGTCCAGTCGCTTGCCGTGCGCGCCTCGACGCCGCTACGCGATGCGGACCGGATTCTGAGCCTTTTCAAGGAACGGATCTCTGCCCTGCATGACGGTCTTGATGCCGGTTTCGGCTTTGATCTCGTCCGGCTCAACATCCTCGAATGCGATGCCTATGACAGCCGCCAGATCGACCTGATCGACGGGGTCGGACCGGAAGATGAAACCCATGCGCTGATCGACCGGCTGGGCGCGCGGCTCGGCACCGACCGGGTCCGGCAATTTGCCCGGGCCGACACACATATTCCCGAACGCAGTTTCGGCACGGTGCCGGCCAGCCTTGCCCGGCCGGGCAAACAGGATGAAGCCGGGTTCGATCTTGGCCTGACCAGCTCACAGACATTGCCGCTGATCCGGCCAGTATTTTTCCTCAACCACCCCGAGCCGGTCGAGGCGATCGCCGGCGTCCCGGAAGGTCCGCCGATCCGCTTCCGCTGGCGCAAGGCGCTTTATGAAGTGACCCGCTCCGAAGGGCCGGAGCGCATTGCCTGCGAGTGGTGGCGCGACGGCCGCAACGCCCTGAGCCGAGATTATTTCCGCGTCGAGGATCAGGTCGGATACCGGTTCTGGCTGTTCCGACACGGCCTTTACGAGCGCGAGACCGCGACGCCGCAATGGTACATGCACGGGCTGTTCCCATGAGCCAGTTTGAACACAGCTATGCCGAGATTGCGGTAACGACGAATTTTTCCTTCCTGCGCGGTGCCTCTCACCCGGAAGAACTGGTGGCCCAGGCCTCCCGGCTCGGCCTGTGCGGTGTGTCGGTTGCCGACCGCAATTCGCTGGCCGGCGTGGTGCGCGCGCATATGGCGGCCAAGGAGGCGGGCGTTCCCTATGCACCCGGCTGCCGGCTGGTCTTCATGGACGGCACGCCGGACATTCTGGTCTGGCCGACGGACCGCGCCGCCTATGGCCGGCTTTGCGAAATTCTGACACGCGGCAAGCGCCGCGCCGTGAAAGGCGAGTGCCATCTGGCGCTGGACGACCTGAAACTGTTCGGCAAGGGACTGCTGATGGCCGCGGTGCCGCCGCAAAAACCGACGGCCAAAGCGCTGGCCTGTCTCGAGACGCTTGACGCGGATTTCCCCGGCCAGATCTATCTGGCGCTGACCCGCAGCTATGGCGCGCTCGACCAGCGCCGCATGGCCGAGCTTCAGGCCCTTGCCGAACAGTACCGGGTGCCGCTGGTGGCAACAAGCGACGTGCTTTATCACGTTGCGGAACGGCGACCGCTGCAGGACGTGCTGACCTGCGTGCGCGAGCATCTCACCCTGACCAAGGCGGGCCGGGTATTGCAGGCCAATGCCGAACGTTATCTGCGCCCGCCGGAGGAGATGTTCCGCCTGTTCAAGGGTTATGAAGCCGCGGTGCACGAGACGGCAAAACTGTTCGAACGGCTGAATTTCTCGCTCGACGAATTGCAATATCTTTATCCGGACGAACCGACGGGCAGCGCCTGCCCGCCACAGCAAACATTGCAACGGCTGACGGAAAAGGGCGTGAAGCAGCGTTATCCGGGCGGCGTACCGGACAAGGTGACGGCGCATATAAAACACGAGCTGGCGCTGATCGAAAAACTCGATTATGCGCGCTATTTCCTCACCGTCTACGACATTGTCCGCTTTGCCCGCGAAGCAAAGATCCTGTGCCAGGGGCGCGGTTCGGCGGCCAATTCCGCCGTCTGTTTCTGCCTCGGCATCACCGAGGTCGATCCGGACAAGATCGACCTGCTGTTCGAGCGGTTCATTTCGGAAGAACGCAACGAACCGCCCGACATCGACGTTGATTTCGAGCACGAACGGCGCGAGGAGGTAATCCAGAATATCTATGAAAAGTATGGCCGCGATCGCGCTGGGTTGACCGCCACGGTGATCAGCTATCGCGGGCGCAGCGCGATCCGAGAAGTCGGCAAGGCGCTCGGCCTGTCGTTCGATATGGTTAGTGCCCTAGCGAAAGGCCTCTGGGGTTGGAGCAGCGAAGTGCCCGCCGATCAACAAGTGCGCGAGCTCGGCCTCGATCCGACCGATCGCCGGCTCAGGCTCGCGCTAGACTTGGCGCAAGAGCTGATCGGCTTTCCACGTCATCTGTCGCAGCATGTCGGCGGTTTCGTGATCACCCAGGGGCCATTGTCCGAGGCGGTGCCGATCGAGAACGCGGCGATGGAGGACCGCACGGTCATCGAATGGGACAAGGACGATATCGACGCGCTTGGCATGCTCAAGGTCGACGTGCTCGGCCTCGGCATGCTGACTTGCGTGCGCAAGGCCTTCGACCTGCTCGCCCACCACCACGACCGGCCGATCACGCTGGCCACCGTGCCGCCGGAGGATCCGGCAGTTTACGATATGCTGTGCTTGGCCGATTCAATCGGCGTGTTTCAGGTCGAGAGCCGCGCTCAAATGTCGATGCTGCCGCGGCTTAAGCCGCGCACGTTCTATGATCTGGTGATCGAGGTGTCGATCGTACGGCCGGGACCGATCCAGGGCGACATGGTGCATCCCTATCTGCGCCGCCGCAGGGGTGAGGAGCCGGTCAATTTCCCGTCGCCGGAACTCGAACAGGTACTCGGCAAGACCCTTGGCGTGCCTTTGTTTCAAGAGCAGGCGATGCGCATTGCGGTGGTTGCCGGCGGCTTCACGCCGGGCGAGGCAGACGAGTTGCGGC
>JAJFHT010000274.1 GCA_021775495.1 Hyphomicrobiales bacterium
GCCTTGTATTCGAGCAGGGCGATCTGATGGGCGATCTGGAAGGCGTTGGTTGATGCGTCGGCGCGGGAATCAAGGCTCAGCACCCGTGAAGACGGATCGAAATGCCGCAGGGCGCCGGGGGAGGCCATTGTCGTCCCGACGGAGACGCGCACACGATGGGTGCGCTCGATGTGATCGGCCATGGCGCGGACTCGGTTGCGGGTTCCCTGCGGCATCTGGTGAACCAGGTTCTCTGCCGCCACATCCAACTCGTGAATGTAGTTGTCCATGTAGTGGAAAAAATCACGAACCTCGTCATAGGGGGTTGGATCCGTCAGTGCTCCGGTTCGCTCAAGCGTGTCATCCAGCTCGGCGAGCTGTTCGCCTGTCCGGCGCAATGCCTGATGCATGGCAATGAAGGCGCGCCCGACCGACGGCGCGTTCTGTATGATCAGCTTGAGGTCCTGTGCCGAGGGGTTCTGGCCGGCGAAAAGCGGATCGGCAAAGGCTTCGGCAAGGTCGGCCAGAATCCGATCCTGATCGTTTTCGGATAGGCTGGCGATATCGACGGCAAATTCGCTTGCCAGGGCAAGAAGGACCGGCGCGGTGACATGGCGCTGATTGTTTTCCAGCTGGTTGAGATAGCTGGTGGATATGCCGAGCTGGCTTGCAAACACGGCCTGGGTCATGCCGTGTTGCTGGCGAATGTCCCGAATCTTCCGGCCGATGAACAGTTTCTGGGCGCGCATTGAATATTCGCAAGTTTGCAAAATCAATTTGCAAATATTGCTATATTGTATTTGCCACTATTTCAACCCTTCCGCGCCCGGCTGATCCCGCCTACCGGTATGGCAATGCCTGGTTCAGGGCCGGGCCATTTGATGAAGCGGAGTGTTGCCTGATGCACGAGATCCTCGAACAACTCGAAGTGCGGCGTGAACAGGCGCGGCTGGGTGGCGGCCAGAAGCGCATCGACGCCCAGCATGGCAAGGGAAAGCTGACCGCGCGGGAGCGTCTGGATGTCCTTCTCGATGAGGGGTCGTTCGAAGAATACGACATGTACAAGACCCACCGATGTACCGATTTCGGCATGCAGGAGACCAGTGTTCCCGGAGACGGCGTCGTGACCGGATGGGGCACGATCAATGGCCGTCCGACCTATGTGTTTTCCCAGGATTTTACCGTGTTCGGCGGATCCTTGTCAGAAACCCATGCCGAAAAGATCTGCAAGATCATGGATCTTGCGGTGCAGAACGGCGCGCCGCTGATCGGGCTGAATGATTCCGGCGGCGCGCGTATTCAGGAAGGTGTGGCGTCGCTCGGGGGGTATGCCGAGGTGTTCTGGCGCAATGTCCAGGCGTCGGGCGTCATCCCGCAGATCTCGGTCATTTTGGGTCCCTGCGCCGGCGGTGCGGTCTACTCTCCCGCAATGACCGATTTCATCTTCATGGTGAAAGACACGTCCTACATGTTCGTCACCGGTCCCGATGTCGTCAAAACCGTGACCAACGAAATCGTCACGGCCGAGGAACTCGGTGGCGCCTCCACCCATACAAAGAAATCATCCGTGGCCGATGGCGCATTCGAGAATGATGTCGACACGCTGCTGGAGGTCAGGCGGATGTTCGACTTCCTGCCGTTGTCGAACCGGGAAGCGCCTCCACTTCTGCCAACCCGGGATGCGCCCGACCGTGTTGAAATGGCGCTCGACACGATCGTGCCGGACAATCCGAACAAACCCTATGACATGCATGAAGTCATCCTCAAGATCGCCGATGAGGGCGCGTTCTTCGAGGTGCAGAAGGACCATGCCGGCAATATTCTTGTCGGCTTCATCCGCCTGAACGGCTCGACGATCGGTGTGGTTGCCAACCAGCCGATGGTGCTGGCCGGATGTCTCGATATCGATTCATCCAAAAAGGCCGGCCGGTTCGTGCGTTTCTGTGATGCGTTCAATATTCCGCTGCTGACCCTTGTCGATGTGCCCGGCTTCCTGCCGGGAACCAGCCAGGAATTCGGCGGCATCATCAAACATGGCGCCAAACTGCTGTTTGCCTTTGCCGAGGCCACTGTCCCCAAGGTGACGGTGATCACCCGCAAGGCCTATGGCGGCGCATATGATGTGATGTCGTCCAAGCACATCAGGGCGGATGTCAACTACGCCTGGCCGACGGCGCAGATCGCGGTCATGGGCGCCAAGGGCGCGACGGAGATACTCTACCGATCCGAACTCGGAGACCCGGCAAAGATAGAAGCACGCACACGCGAATATGAGGACCGCTTCGCCAATCCGTTCGTGGCAGCCCAGCGGGGCTTCATCGACGAGGTGATACAGCCGCACTCGACCCGGCGACGGGTGCTTCGCGCCTTCGAAATGCTGAAGGGCAAGCAGGCCGATCAGCCGAAACGCAAGCACGACAATATCCCGCTGTAGGAGCCCATGATGTTCAACAAGATCCTCATCGCCAACCGCGGAGAAATCGCCTGCCGAGTGATCAGATCGGCACAGAAGATGGGCATTGCGACAGTCGCGGTCTATTCGGATGCCGACCGCGATGCCGTGCATGTGGCGATGGCCGACGAGGCCGTGCATATTGGTCCGGCCGCCGCGGCGGAAAGCTATCTGGTCGCCGACAAGATCATTGCGGCCTGTGAAAGCACCGGCGCCGATGCCGTTCATCCCGGATACGGGTTCCTGTCGGAGCGGTCCGCTTTCTGTCAGGCGCTGGAAGACAGGGGCATCGCGTTTATCGGGCCGAAACCCCGTGCCATTGAAGCCATGGGCGACAAGATCACCTCGAAGAAGATTGCTGATGAGGCCGGAGTCTCCACGGTCCCCGGACACATGGGGCTGATCGACGATGCCGAACATTCCGTGAGGATTGCCGCGGAAATCGGCTATCCGGTGATGATCAAGGCGTCCGCCGGCGGCGGCGGCAAGGGCATGCGTGTCGCCTGGAACGATGACGACGCGCGGGAGGGTTTCGCGCGATCGAAGTCCGAGGCCGCGTCGTCTTTTGGTGACGACCGCATCTTCATCGAAAAATTCATCGAAGAACCGCGCCACATCGAGATCCAGGTGCTGGGGGACGGTCAAGGCAACTGCCTCTATCTGGGGGAACGCGAATGCTCCATCCAGCGGCGCAATCAGAAGGTCATCGAGGAGGCGCCGTCACCGTTTCTGGACGCGGAAACCCGCCGCGCCATGGGTGAGCAGTCGGTGGCTCTCGCCGCCGCGGTCGACTACCAGAGCGCCGGAACGGTCGAATTTATCGTCGACAAGGACCGCAATTTCTATTTCCTCGAGATGAACACAAGGCTGCAGGTAGAGCACCCGGTCACCGAACTGATCACCGGGATCGATCTGGTCGAGCAGATGATCCGGGTCGCGGCCGGCGAAAAACTGTCGTTTCAACAGGACGATATCAAGCTCAATGGCTGGGCGATCGAAAGCCGAATCTACGCTGAGGATCCCGTCCGCGATTTTTTGCCTTCGATCGGGCGTCTGACCCGATATCGCCCTCCCGCAGAAGGCAAAGACGCATCGGGAGCCACTATCCGAAACGACACCGGCGTGGTCGAGGGCTCGGAGATCTCGATGTTCTACGATCCGATGATCGCCAAGCTGTGCACCTGGGCGCCTGAACGCATACAGGCCATCGACGCGATGTCGGCGGCGCTGGACGGGTTCGAGATTGACGGCATCGAACACAATATTCCGTTTCTCGCAGCGCTGATGAACCATCCGCGCTGGCGCGAAGGCCGGCTGTCGACGGGTTTCATTGCCGAGGAATATCCTGACGGTTTCGAGCCGATCGAACCCTCCGAGGACGGGCTCAAAAGCTTCGCTCTCGCAGCTCTTGCCATGGCGCAGATAAATGAGGCGCGGCAGCGAAGGATTTCCGGTGCCCGTTTCCGGCCCTCGGCCGACGCACCCGAACGACAGAAGGTCGTGTGCATTGGCAAACAGAGATTTCCCGCCACCTGTGTCGAAACATTGCATGGCATATCGGTCAAGCTTGACGATGCCGATCAGGGCGAGGTGACAACCGATTGGCTGCCGGGTCAAAGGCTGGCCGCGATTGTCCATGGCGGCGCTACCTTCAAATTCCGTGTCGACCCGGTTCCAGGCGGGTTTCGAATGCGCCGGGGCGGATCGGACCTCACCGCCAAAGTGCTGTCTCCACGGATTGCGGAACTGGTGGCGCTGATGCCCGAAAAACAGCCGCCGGATACCTCAAACCTCCTGCTGTGTCCGATGCCGGGTCTGGTCATCGCGCTGCATGTGGAAGAGGGCGCGAAGGTCGAGCAGGGGCAATCGCTAGCCATCGTCGAGGCGATGAAGATGGAAAATGTCCTGAAAGCGGAAAAACCCGGGACCATCCTCAAAGTTCCGGTGAGGGTTGGCGACAGTCTCGCCGTCGATGATGTGATCATGGAGTTTGAAAGATGAGCAATCCGAAAACCGAATGGTCGGATCTGGCGGCCAGCGAACTGAAAGGGCGCGATCCGGCGGAACTGAACTGGCGAACGCCCGAGGACATAACCGTAAAGCCGATCTACACAGCGGACGACGTGCCCGCAGATGCCGCAGCGGCGATGCCCGGCATCGCGCCATACACCCGCGGCGTCAAAGCCACCATGTATGCCGGACGGCCCTGGACGATCCGGCAATATGCCGGATTCTCAACGGCGGAAGAATCCAACGCATTCTACCGCAAGAACCTGGCCGCCGGACAAAAGGGCCTGTCGGTCGCCTTCGATCTGGCGACCCACCGCGGTTACGATTCCGATCATCCACGTGTCGTCGGCGACGTCGGCAAGGCCGGAGTGGCGATCGACAGCGTGGAGGATATGAAGATCCTCTTTGACGGCATTCCTCTCGGAGAGATGAGCGTTTCGATGACGATGAATGGCGCGGTGCTGCCGGTGCTCGCCATGTTCATCGTTGCGGGCGAGGAGCAGGGTGTTGACCGGGCCCGGGTCTCCGGCACGATTCAGAATGATATCCTGAAGGAGTTCATGGTCCGCAACACCTATATTTATCCTCCGGAACCGTCGATGCGGATCGTTGCCGACATCATCGAGCACACGGCTCAAGCGATGCCAAAATTCAATTCGATCTCGATTTCCGGCTACCACATGCAGGAGGCAGGTGCGACGCTGGCACAGGAACTGGCCTACACGCTAGCCGACGGTATGGAGTATGTCCGGGCGGCGCAGCGCAAGGGGCTCTCGGTCGATGAATTCGCCGGCCGGCTGTCGTTCTTTTTCTGCATCGGCATGAATTTCTTCATGGAGGCGGCCAAGCTGCGCGCCGCCCGCCAGCTCTGGTCACGCATCATGACGGATTTTGGCGCGAAATCGGAACGGTCGAAAATGCTGCGCACCCATTGCCAGACCTCCGGCGTGTCGCTGACCGAGCAGGACCCTTACAACAATGTCGTGCGCACCGCCTTCGAGGCGATGGCCGCGGTGCTCGGCGGCACCCAGTCGCTGCACACAAATTCCTTCGACGAGGCGATCGCCCTGCCGACGGAGTTTTCCGCCCGCATCGCCCGCAACACCCAGCTGATCCTGCAGCATGAAACCGGTGTCACCAATGTCGTCGACCCGCTTGGTGGATCCTATTATGTCGAGGCGCTGACGAAACAGCTGGCCGATGAGGCCTGGTCGATCATCGAAGAAGTCGAGAGCCTTGGCGGAATGACCAAAGCGGTGGAACAGGGGCTGCCGAAACTGCGCATTGAGGAGGCCGCGGCAAAACGGCAGGCGCGCATCGACCGCGGCGAGGATGTCATCGTCGGGGTCAACAAGTTCCGCCTTGACGACGAACCGCCGGTTGAAATCCTCGAAATCGACAATGACAAGGTGCGTTCGGCCCAGATCGCACGGCTGAAAAAGACCCGGGCCAGCCGTGATCCAAAAACCTGCCAGCAAGCTCTCGCGGCGCTGGAAAAGGTTGCGGAAAGCGGAACCGGCAATCTGCTTGAGGCGGCGGTTGAGGCCGCACGCGCGCGGGCCTCACTCGGGGAGATCTCCGAGGCGCTGGAGCGGGCTTTCGATCGCTACCAGGCCACATCCCGCGTCATCTCCGGCGTCTATGGCAACGCCTACCGGGATGACCCGGAATACAAGGCCATCCAGAACCGGATCGGCGAGATGCGTGAAGATCGCGGCCGGGCGCCGCGCATACTGGTCGCCAAGATGGGCCAGGACGGCCACGACCGCGGCGCCAAGGTGATCGCCACGGCCTTTGCCGACATGGGGTTCGAAGTCGACCTGTCCGAGATGTTCGTGACGCCGGACGAAGTGGCGGAAAAGGCAATTGATCTGGACGTTGACGTTGTCGGCGTTTCATCGCTGGCAGCCGGGCACAAGACGCTTGTTCCCGAACTTCTAGGCAAGCTAAAAGAGCGTAATGCGGAGGATATCATCGTGGTCTGCGGCGGGGTCATCCCGGAGCGCGACTACGGCTTTTTGCGTGAGGCCGGTGTTGCTGAAATTTTCGGGCCCGGCTCGAACGTCATCGACGCGGCGAATGCCGTGCTCGGACAGGTCAGCGGCCTGCGCCGCAACCGTTAGCAGAGAACGTGAACCGCGCGGCTTCCCGGCTGCGGTCGCAATTGAGGAGGAAAAAAATGGTCACCGCATCCCGTTACCATGAGGCCTATTCGGCCTGGCAGTCGGACCCTGAAGCGTTCTGGGCCGCGGCGGCAAGTGAAATTGACTGGATCAAATCCTGGGACAAGGTGTTCGATGCCGGCAGCGGAGCATATGGACGCTGGTTCACTGGTGCCGAGTGCAACACCTGTTACAACGCCGTTGACCGCCATGTGGCGAACGGACGGGCCGATCAGCCTGCCATCATCTATGACAGCCCAATAACCGGTGCCAAGCAGAGCTTCACCTATGCGGAACTGAAAGCGGAGGTCGAATCCCTGGCGGCCGTGCTGCACGATCGCGGTGTCGGCAAGGGCGACCGGGTCTTGATCTATATGCCGATGATCCCGCAGGCGGCGTTTGCAATGCTGGCGGTTGCCCGTCTTGGTGCGATCCACTCAGTGGTGTTCGGCGGATTTGCCGCCAATGAGCTGAAAACCCGGATCGACGATTGCGCGCCCAAGGCGGTTGTATCGGCCTCCTGCGGCATCGAGCCGGGCAGGGTGATCGCCTACAAGCCGCTGCTCGACGAGGCCATCGAACTGTCGGAAAACAGGCCCGAGACCTGCATCATCATCCAGCGCGACCAGCTTCGCTGCGACCTGATCGAGGGGCGCGACGTCGACTATGCCGCCGCGACGGACGCGCACAAATCCGCCGGGACGTCCGTGCCGTGCGTTCCGGTCAAGGCGACCGATCCGCTTTATATTCTCTACACCTCCGGAACCACCGGACAGCCGAAGGGCGTGGTGCGCGACAATGGCGGCCACATGGTGGCGCTGCACTGGTCGATGAACGCGATCTACGGCGTTGAGGCCGGCGAGGTCTATTGGGCGGCATCCGATGTCGGCTGGGTTGTCGGCCATTCCTATATCGTCTATGCGCCGCTGTTGAAGGGCTGTACGACGATCCTGTTCGAGGGCAAGCCGGTCGGCACGCCCGATGCGGGCACGTTCTGGCGGGTCATCGACGAACACAA
>JAJFHT010000275.1 GCA_021775495.1 Hyphomicrobiales bacterium
CACTGACATATTTCTCGACGCAGAAGGTCAGCCGTGGGTTGCGCGGGGGCGGGGCGGTCTCCGACAACAGTGCGACACGGTTCGGCAGGTAGTTCACCAGTTGCGGCACCAGACCGACAATGACCAGAGCGACCAGTTGCAGACAGATGAATGCAATCACGCCCTTGTACATCTGGATGGTTTTGACTGCGGCCGGCGCAACGCCGCGCAGATAGAACAGCGCAAAACCGAAGGGTGGTGTCAAAAAGGATGTCTGGATGTTCAATCCGATCATTACGCCCAGCCACACAGCGGTGACGTTGGCAGACGGATCGGCAAGCAGGATCGGCGCCACGATCGGTACGACGACAACGGCAATCTCGATGAAGTCGAGAAAGAAACCGAGGATGAAAATGACAGCCATGACGATGACGAATTTCGACCAGAAGCCACCCGGCATGCCTTCGAGAAATTCCTTCACCAGATGTTCGCCGCCAAAGGCACGGAATGCTGCCGTCAGCATCGCTGCGCCAAGCAGGATGATGAAAACCAGCGACGTCGTCTTGGCAGTTTCGACCATGACGCCCTGAAGCGTGTCCTCGATCTTCAGCGCCCGCCAGCCGCTCCAGACCAGCGATACGGTCAGGCCGAGTACTGCGAAGACCGCAAGCCATACACCTAACAAGTCGGTGGAGTTCTTGACGTTTTTTATGTTGGTGTTGAAGTTCGACAGAATGAATCCCAGCGCAACCAGCGAAACAATGGCGAGAATTGCAGGATAATAGGCGTTCTTTTGCCCGTCCCGAAGACGGTAGCCGGCCATGACCAATGCGCCACCGGCGCCAATGGCGCCAGCCTGATTGACTGTCGCGATGCCAGCAATGATGGAACCCAGGACCAGGAAGATCAGCGCCAGAGGCGGGAAAAGCGTCAACGCGACCTTGATCAGAAACTGGCGGTCAAACTTACCCTCATAGTGGACAGGCGGGGCAAGCTTCGGACGGAACCAGGCGATGACCAGGATATAAATCATATAGAGGGCGACAAGCACCAGTCCGGGCAGGAAAGCGCCAAGGAACATTTCGCCGGCACTTGTTGAGCCGACATCGAAAATCGACGGCATGGAAAGCTCGCCGGTCGAATCCTTGAACAGCGTCTTGCGCGCGGTTCCCGCCTGGTCAGCGGCGCTTGACAGCTGATCGGCCAGAATAATCAGGACGATCGAGGGCGGGATGATCTGGCCCAATGTGCCGGACGCGGCGATCGTTCCGGTGGCCAGTGAGGGCGAATAGTTGTTGCGCAACATGGCCGGCAGCGAAATCAATCCCATCGCGACAACCGTAGCGCCAACGATGCCGGTTGTGGCGGCCAGCAGCGCACCGACAAATACCACCGAAATGCCGAGTCCGCCGGGAATGGGACCAAACAATTGCGCCATGGTGATCAGCAGATCTTCGGCGATCTTGGACCGTTGAAGCATGATGCCCATGAAAATGAACAGCGGGATGGCGATCAAAGTGTCGCGTTCCGGTTCCCAATACACCCCGCGAAGGTTCGTCACGCCGGCGCTCAGCCATTGCGCCGGGCCGCCTTGAGCAAAATAGGCATCTGTGTCGCCGACCAATAGGTAGCCCGTGATGGCTGCCAGCACGATGGCGATGATCGAAGAGCCGGGAAGGGCAAAGGCAACCGGATAACCGGAGCCAAGTGCAATGGCCATCAAAACGACCAGCAGAAGAAGGAAAAACAGTTCCATGGCTAGTGCGCCGCTCCGCTTTCTATAATGCGGGCACCGGGCTCACCGCGATAATCTGCAACAGATGCAAGTAGATAACTGACAAACTGAATCATCATCGAGATCGCGAAAATTCCGAGAAAGGCCGCCATCATGTATTTGACATACATACCGAAGCCGGACTGCGTTACCTCGAAGGCAAGCACCGGACTGTTGATGATCGAAGTCTTTTGCCCCATTCCGACGATCAGAATTGTCCAGCAAAGGGTCAATCCCATGGAAAGGGTGCAAACCGCATTCACAACGCTTTTGGTTTTCGTGGTGAAACCGGCATAGAACACATCGACCCGCACATGGCCCTCCTCCAGCAACGTGTAGGCACTGGCGAACAGAAACAAGGCGCCGTACCAGAAACGCACGAGATCGGCCATGAAGGCCTGTTCGTAGGAAAATACGAACCGCATGAACACAATCGCCAGTTCGGCAACGACAATCAGCAACGCCAACCAGGTAAATCCGAGTGTTTTGGTGAAACAGGCCAGAACAATGCCAAGAGCGACCAGCGGCATGTGAACGTAGAGGCCGCGGAACTCCGCGCGCCCGATATCCTTCACCAGTTGCTCGCTCAAGAATATGTCAAGCAGGCTCTCGACGCGCATGAACGAGATACCGGCATCGACGACACCGACAATGAACACAACCCAAAATGCGGCACGAATGACGAAGGTGTTGATGTCGGAGATGCGGTTGCTGTCGCTGCGGAGGGATGTCGCCGGCCGGCGGAGTACGTAAAAGATCGCGGCCAGAAACCCGGCCGGGTAAAGTCCCGCCTGGATGTAAGAAATCCCGCTGGCTTTTTCGCCAAAAACCGACCTGGCACCTGGCAAACCCGCGCCAAATGTCATGAAATTATTGAGCAGAAAAACGAACAGGGCAGCGAGCATCGCCCAGCCGAATATTCGAACCAGATTTGGAAACGACAAAGCGCTGCCTGAGCCTTCGGCTGGCTGCATTGTCATTGCACACTCCCCCCGGAAAAGAGGCTATGTCACGGAGTGTTCCCGTCGGTTTCTTGTTGTTCGAAACCTGACCGCCGTAACTGAAAGTGCGAGACGGGAAGATCCCGTCTCGCTCGATATCGCGAAATACGCAGCGTCTACCGGTTGAGGACGTTGTTGCGCTTCTGAACGTAAGCTGTGTCGGACAGGGCCGTCCAGGCACCGATTTCAGCGCGTTTTGCGAGCACCGCGTCGTAGATCTTCTTGGACAGCGGGCTGTGATCGCGGGCTTCCTCGATAACCTCGGCCGCGGCTTCACCGAAGGCGTCGTAAACGTCATCGTTGAATTCACGCAGCTGAACGCCGTGATCGTTGATCAGCCGGTTCAGATATTCACCGTTGAAGGCGTTGGTTTCAGCCATTGTGCGGGCGTTTTCTTCGTTACACGCCGCCTGGATGATTGCCTTGTCGGTGTTGGAGAGCTTGCCCCAGAAATCAGCGTTCATGCCGAAAGCAAGCTGTGCACCCGGCTCGTGCATGCCAGGCCAGTAGTAGAACTTGGCCGCTTCATAAAATTTCATGAAGAAGTCGTTGTACGGTCCT
>JAJFHT010000276.1 GCA_021775495.1 Hyphomicrobiales bacterium
GCAACCGCTCCGGAAGTCTGGGCCGAAGTGGTTGGCCGTCTACCTGAAACCGTAAACTCCTGAATGATAGGAGCATATGGTGACGGATTACACACTCGCGTTTCCTGCATTACTATTACGACATGGTGCAGCATCAAAATGCTGGAATTAGCCATGGCAGAGGCGGACCGCCACACACAGCTGCAAAGTGTCGCCATTGTCAAACGCAGCGGCACCGAAATCACACAACCACGCATGGATGTGGCTTGCGCCCGGGCCACCTTTACCCTCTCGAATCGACTGTCACTGGATGGACCGAAGATATGATTTCGCTCAATCCATTTTCGTCTAGTCTCCGGCCTTGCATTGCGGGGCGGCGTGGTGCGATCTCTGCCGCCCACCCATTGGCTGTCGCCGCAGGTCAACAGATGTTCTTTAGCGGCGGCAATGCAGCGGATGCACAGATTGCCGCACAGGCGGTATTGTCTGCCGTAGCACCCGAAGCCTGCGGGCTTGGCGGAGACAGCTTCGCTGTCCTAAAAAGCAGAGATGAACTGGTTGCCATCAACGGTGCAGGACGGGCGCCAGCTGACGCGGAATCCGTCAGTGACGATGGTGCGCAAAGTGTCACGGTGCCAGGCATGGTGGATGGCTGGGACAGGTTGGCGACCCGCGGCAGGCTTGGCCTGCGCGCTTGCCTGCAGCCAGCAATTGAATGCGCGGATCAAGGTGTACGGGTAGACCCCGGGTTGATTGCGGCACGCAATGTGCAGGCAAAACGATTGCGCGAAGGCGGTGCAGATGACTGGGCGTTGATGTCGTTGAGCGAGGGAGGCAAATGGAAACAGCCGGAACTTGCAAAGGCGCTGACCCTTATCGCAGAAAACGGCAGTTCAGCTTACTATTCAGGGAGTATTGCTGCGGTCATCCAGGATGTCCTAGCGACGCGGGGCAGTGCAATGTCACTCAGAGATCTGGCGGCTGGTGCGGCAGCTGAATCCGAACCTTTGACTGTGACGTTCGAAGGTCATGACGTTCATATGCAACCGCCAGCGTCACAGGGTGTCTTGCTATCGATGTGTTTGAAAGCCTGGGCCGAGGGAGGATATAGTGCCTCCAATCCATCGGCGGATCATATCGCGGTAGAGCTGACGCAAGCGGCTTTTGCGTTTCGCGATCAGGTCAGTCGTGGCGCAAATCTTTTGACTGAGTCTTTGGAGATTGACCTGGGCAAAGCCAGCCTGCGCGGTGGACCACGCAGTTACCTGCATACAGCGGGGGTTGCGACAGCAGATGCTGACGGGATGGTTGTCAGCTCGCTGGTAAGTGTCTTTGATGATTTCGGATCCGGGGTGTTCGTGCCTGAGTACGGCTTTGTCCTTAATAACCGGGGCGGAGGTTTTTCATCAGGATTGAATCGTTTTGAACCCGGCAAACGGCCCATCCACACATTGGCACCAGCGTTGGTAGAAGGACCACTTGGCTGCATTGCCCTTTCAACCCCCGGAGCTGATGGTCAGGTGCAAACACTGTTGCAAATATTGCTGGGGTGGTTAGGGCGTGGCGATGACATCGCACAGGTTGTGGCGCAATCGCGATGGCGCAGTGAAGACGGCAAGCTTCTGGTAGAGACTGGACACCACGCCCGGGACGATCTGGCCGATCGCGGTCATCTTGTCGTTGATACACACGGAGGTGACATGCGGTTTGGGGCAGTTACGCTTGCCGGACAGTCAGACAATTCTCCCTTTGCGCTTGCGGATTGGCGGCGCAACACTTGGGCTGCTGTGTCCTAGGAGGGGCTTGTGGGTAATGTTCCGTTCGTTGGTGGTCTCATGGGTATTGGACACGCCGCATATTCAAGCGAAGCGGGACCGGCTGCGGGTATTCAGACGCAGCGTCATGGCACGCCAGATGACGGCGCCGTGGTTACAGGTTTCCTGGCATCCGCCGCTGCGCGAAATATTATCGGCACGCAATTTGCGGTCGACCGGAGCTATTCCGCAGTTTGAGGTGCTAGCAGATGCAAGGCGGCATGGGTGTAGATATTGGCGCAATCAAGGAAATCACGGCGATTGACGTAATCATTCGCCCCCGAAGCCAACTCAGGCTGCGGCCCATAGCAGACAGCAAAAACGCCCAAAGCGCGCCAACGGCTTGCGTCAGAGGCAGGCAGGCGCGTAACGGGTTTGATGTTGTGTCGCCCAAACTTTCTTGCGGCCGCAATAATAGCAAGCGCGGGCGGTGTATCAGACCCCGACCAATTTGCATCCCATCCTTTGATCAACTCCCACGACAAGTTATCGCCCGCACAAAGTCGGTCGAACTCGGCACTCACCGTTTCCATCGAAAGGCCAGGGGGAATACGAATGTCGATCTCGGCTTGGGCATGGCTGGCGGCCTGACTGATCATGCCGCCGCCACCGATATTGCCAACATTCACAGACGGACACATACCCTGCAGATTTTCGGCATGATCAAGCTCAGCGATCGGGCAGGGGACAGACCAATCGTTCCATTTGTCGATCTCCGTAAGTGCCAGCGCGAGGCGGGTGGTTGCGACACTGCTCCGTGTTGTCAACATACCCTGTGCAACCGGGCCGCTTGCAGTCAATCTGACCCACATCAAACCTTTTTCGGCAATGGCCAGATTCATCCTCCCTGGTCCCTCGCCACAGATCAGCATATCCCCTTTGAAGTCTGGCCGGGCCTGCAACAGGTGTGCCGCACCGTCCGGACCAAAAACACATTCATCAGACACAAGTGTCAGTGTCAGCCGCCCGGACCATTGGTCGCGTTTGGCGGCAAGAGCTTTTACGGCGAACATCATCGCGACCGTCGCCGCTTTCATATTACCGGTGCCCAAGCCGTAAAGCCGCCCGT
>JAJFHT010000277.1 GCA_021775495.1 Hyphomicrobiales bacterium
TTCTACAAGAACGGATTTCACGCCACCGGGATGGACCGGCTGGTGGTTGAAACCGGCGTTTCCAAGACATCCATGTACAAACATTTCCGTACCAAGGAGGATTTGATCCTTGCCGCGTTGCGGTTGCGGGATGAACAGTTCCGCAACTGGATGTTTCGGCGCATGGAAGAGATCGGCAAAACGCCTGCCGAACAGATCATGGCGATGTTCGACGCCATGGCCGAATGGTTCGCGCAACCGGACTATCGTGGCTGCATGTTCATCAAGGCCTCAGCCGAATATCAGGAAGCCAATCACCCGATCCACGCCCAGGCCGCTGAACATAAACGGCTGCTGTTCAACCACATTTCAAAGTTGACGCAGCAGGCCGGCGCCAGCAATCCTGACGCTCTTGCCCGACATTTGATGCTGTTGAAAGAGGGGGCGATCGTCACCGCACATCTCGGGCATACGCCTGATCCTGCTAGCGATGCCAAAGACGCCGCGCGGCAATTGCTGGCAAATGCCATCGGATAATTACGGCACAGTTGCCCGGCCAGTTACATCCGGTCGAGCAGCGCGTACCAGGTGAGTGCCAGGAACAGCAAAGGCTTGCGGAGCGCCCTGCCCCCTGGAAATGCCGGCACGTTCAGATCCTGCAGCAGTTTCAATCGGTCGCGATTGCCGCTCACAGCCTCGGCATAGAGCCGGCCGGTGAAATTCGACAGCATGACGCCGTGACCGGAATAACCACCGGCGGAGATGACATTCGGCATGACCTCGCGCACGAAAGGACGGCGCGGCATGGTGATGCCGACGGACCCGCCCCATGCGTGGGTGATCTCGACATCGCCGAGCGCCGGATAAATCTCCGCGATCTGACGGCGGATATGGCTACCGATATTGACGGGGTTGTCGGCCGTGTAAGCCTCACGCCCGCCGAACAATAATCGTCCGTCTGACGTCTTTCGAAAATAGCGGACGACAAATCTGGAATCATCGACGCTCTCGCCGCCGGGCAAAACACCATGCTCGTCCGGCAGCGGCGTCGTGGCGCCGATGAACGAGCGGATCGGCATAATGTGCGCAGCGCTCACCGGTTCGAGATCCTCGCCGTAGGCGTTTGTGGCCAAGAAGGCCTTGTCCGCGGTGATGTGACCCGTGGCGGTCGAAACCGTTACCTTTCCGTCGGACGAACTGATGGCGGAGGCCTTGGTGTTTTCGAATAATTCAGCACCCGCCTGCGCAGCCACGCGCGCCGTACCGATAACAAGCTCAAGAGGATTGATGTGGCCGGTACCGCTGTCATGAATTCCGGCGTGGTAACGCTTCGACCCAAGGCGGTTTTCGGTCTCGGAGCGATCCATGTAAGAGATGCTCTGATAACCATATTTTTCCGCCATGATATCGACATGGGCACGGTATTCATCGGCATATCGAGGTTTGTGAACAACCGACATCTGGCCCGGCCTGTAGTCGACATCGATTTTGTGGGTGGCGGAAAAATCAAGCAGATGCGCCTTGGCCTCTTCGGCCAGGTCGAACAGGGCTCGGGATCGTTCATAACCGATTTCCGGCTCCAACTCTTCCGGCCAGGCACGCTGGCCCGTTCCAAGCTGGCCGCCATTGCGGCCCGATGCTCCGTCACCAAAGCGGCAGGCGTCGATCAGAACGACTCCGATACCGGCAGAGGCTAGATGTGCCGCCGCCGACAAACCGGTGAAGCCACCTCCAACAATGACGACATCCGTCGTCCGGTTGCCATCAAGTGACGGATAGGCCTGCCGGGCGCCAAGCGTTGCTTCATACCAGGACGCTCCCGGCGCTATCGGGCTCTGATAGGTCATGTGCGGTCGATCCGTTTACACATTCAGCAGCAGGTATTCGCGTTCCCATGGGCTGATGACACGCATGAAGGTTTCGAACTCACCACGCTTGACACCGCAATAATTGGCGATGAATTCTGCGCCGAAGACTTCTGCAAATGCCGGCTCGTCCTCGAGCAGGGAAACGGCATCAAGCAGGCTGCGCGGCAGATCCACGTCACCTTCATTTGCCGTTTCGGTGGTAGGGCTGTCCGGCACGATGTCATTGACGATGCCCAGATAGCCGGCGGCAAGCGAGGCCGCCAGGGCAAGATAGGGATTTGCATCCGATGACGGCAGGCGGTTTTCGACACGGCGGGCCGCGGCGTCCGATGCCGGCACCCGGAATGCCGTCGTTCGGTTGTCGTAGCCCCAGGCATTATTGACCGGGCAAGCCATTTCCGGCGCCATTCGGCGATAGGAATTGACATAGGGTGCCATCATGACCAGGGCCTTCGGCACGTAGTGCTGCATGCCGCCGATAAAGGCGAAGAAGGCCTCTGACGGATCGCCGTTGGATTTGCTGAATATGTTGTGGCCGGTTTTCGCATCAATCACCGACTGGTGAATATGCATGGCCGATCCGGGTTGCTCTTGGATCGGTTTGGCCATGAAGGTGGCATACATGCCGTGTTTGAGCGCGGCTTCGCGAATGGTGCGCTTGAACAGGAACACCTGGTCGGCCAATTCGACCGGATTGCCGTGGCGCAGGTTGATCTCAAGCTGCGAGGGACCTTCTTCGTGAATCAGCGTGTCGATTTCGAGTCCCTGGCCCTCGGAGAACTCGTAAATATCGTCGATCAGTTCGTCAAATTCATTGATTCCGGCAATTGAATAGGCCTGACCGCCCGACATCGCCCGGCCGGAACGGCCGATAGGCGTCTGCAACGGGTAGTCCGGGTCGGTGTTCTGAGCCACAAGATAGAATTCGATCTCCGGCGCGACAATCGGGATCCAGCCCTTCTTTTCATAAAGACCGACGACCCGCTTCAACACGTTGCGCGGCGTGTATTCAATTGCCTCGCCTTTGGGGCCGACAATGTCGCAGATGACCTGTGCTGTCGGATCAGACTCCCAGGGAACTCGCGACAAGGTCGACAAGTCCGGTAGAAGCTTCAAATCGCCATCGTTCGGATCATAGCGGAAATTGCCGGTCTCTTCCGGATAAGCGCCGGAGATGGTTTGGCGGAACAGCGCCGAAGGAAGCGACAACGATGTGTTGGATGTGAATTTTGAAGACGGCATCATCTTGCCACGCGGAATGCCGGAAAGGTCAGGTGTAATGCACTCGATGTCTTCAATGTCGCGGTGCCGGAGCCATTCTCCAGCCTGCTTCCAGCTTGACAGTCCGCGCAGATTTTTCAGATAGCCGGGAACGCGTTTTCCCGCACTGCGCTTGGCGGACGACACGTCATTCCGTTTGGTCGGCATAATTCACCAGTCAGATCGATTGCAATGATTCGCTCTCTTATACCAATGATGTTTGATAGTAACCCATCCGGCCGGAAATTCCGGGCGGTTGTCGGACAACCGAATTGGCCGCAGCGGCTCTGCAGAAGTCAGCCCAGCGCGCCGCTCGTCAGGCGAACAACCTCTGCCTCGAGCCGATCCGGTGTCAGCGGTTTTGCAACGACGGCATCGATCGCATCTGTTTCAATTCCCTCGGGCAAGGTCATCGAGGTCGACAGAAAAATAATCGCCGGTTTTCCGGCATCGGTGAGATGCGGCCCGGTCGAATACTGTTTGATGATCTCTGCCGCCAATGCCATGCCCGGTTCACCGTCAATGACTACCAGCGAGAAGAGCTGCTGCTGAGGCTGCCCCAGAGCCTGGGGCGGCGTCATCGACAGCGTTTTCATTCCAGTGCTCTCGACGATGCGCGATACAACGATGCGGTTGACCTGCGTTTCACTGACAATCAGCGCAGACTTGCGGTTGGTATTGGCGGCTCGGGGTGAAGAGACCATAGTGAAATCTGTCCAGACAATATGTGAAATTTATTGGTAGCAGCACCGCGGCGCCGTTCAATCACAATAATCAACAATTGCAAATAGAATAATTTATCATTGTGAACAAGGTATGAATTTTGATTCTTGTTTATATTTCCTAATTATTAATCAATGTAAATCTCAAAATTCTAACGGAATATATTAATATTATTTTTCTAAGTTATCCTGAAAATGTTATTCGTATAAATAAATCTGATATATCAAGATAAAATTCTGATAATCGCTAAAAACTCGTCCATCAAAAAACCCGCCGACTTTCGCCGGCGGGTTTTTTTATTAAACGTCGATACTGACTACAGGTTAACTTTGCTGGCCTTGTGTCACTATGACCGGAATGAGCAGGTCTCCCCAGTTGCCATTTCCACCATGATGGCGGGCCGAACGCACCAGCTCAACCGACACACCGGCATCAACCGCCTTCATGACCGACTGGTTCAGCCGATGCAGATCATTTGCGACCATGCGAATAACCGCTTGTTGATCGTTGCTCATGGACGAGGATTGCTCTTCGGCACGTTCCTTGACCCTTGTTTTTGGTGCCATCTCACTTCCTCCTTCGGTACGAGCGGCGATCTCCGCATGGTTGCCGATATCGCCTGTGGCATTGTCTTGCTGCGTTTCCATGTCTGGTCTCTATTCCGCAGCTGGCCGGAATTGATCGGTTTCAGTCGACCCGGCCATCGCGGTCGTGGACGACTTGCCGCCGGAAATCGCCATCGACACGGCATCGAAATAACCCGTTCCCACTTCACGCTGGTGTTTGGTTGCGGTGTAGCCGTTCACTTCCGCCGCAAATTCAGCTTCCTGCAATTGCGAATAGGCTGCCATCTGGCTTTCCTTGTAACCACGCGCCAGTTCGAACATGCCGAAGTTCAGCTGATGGAAGCCGGCCAGGGTGATGAACTGGAACTTGTAACCCATGGCTCCAAGCTCGCGCTGGAATTTCGCGATGGTCGCATCGTCCAGGTTCTTTTTCCAGTTGAACGATGGCGAGCAGTTGTAGGCCAGCAACTGATCGGGATGCTCGCGGCGCACGGCTTCGGCAAAACGCCTGGCCTGATCGAGATCCGGTTTTGACGTTTCGCACCAGATCAAGTCCGAATGCGGCGCATAGGCAATCGATCGCGCAATGCAGGAATCCAACCCGTTGCGGATGTGATAGAAACCTTCCGGCGTGCGGCCTGCGTCGTAATCGACGAATGGCTTGTCGCGTTCGTCGATATCCGATGTCAGAAGTTTTGCCGCTTCGGCGTCGGTCCGGCAAATCACCAGTGTCGGTGCCCCCATCACGTCCGCGGCAAGACGGGCAGCGGTCAGATTGCGGATGTGCTGGGCCGTCGGGATCAGGACCTTGCCACCGAGATGGCCGCATTTCTTTTCCGACGCCAACTGATCTTCGTAATGTACGCCCGCAGCACCGGCTTCGATGTAGGCCTTCATCAGTTCGAAAGCATTGAGCGGCCCGCCAAATCCGGCTTCCGCGTCGGCAACGATCGGAGCGAACCAGGTCTCAACCGAAAGGCCGTTGCCCTCCGACGTTTCGATCTGGTCGGCACGCTGCAGTGTCCGGTTGATGCGCTTTGCAAGCTCCGGACCGGCATTGGCCGGATAAAGCGACTGATCGGGATACATTGCCGATGCCGTATTGGAGTCAGCGGCAACCTGCCATCCGGACAGATAGATCGCCTTCAGACCGGCCCGGACCATCTGCATGGCCTGGTTGCCAGACAGGGCACCCAACGAATTGACGAAATCCTCCTCGTGAATAAGTTTCCACAACCGATTGGCCCCCATTTCGGCCAGCGAATGGCGAACCTGCACCGAGCCGCGCAGGCGCTTGACCGCGTCCGGGCCATAGGGACGATCGATACCGTCAAAGCGTCCTTCCGGGGCGGTCGGGACAAGGTTGTAAAAATCAGTCATTTCGTTACTCCGATGTTCAATCTTGATTTTGAAGCGGCGGATAATGGGAGGACCATCCGCCTTCTGCGTGTGACCAAATTTACATTGCACCGCAAAATAGGCGAGAGATACACCGCATTTCATGAGAAAAATCGCGTCACACTGTGTTGTCTTTGACAACGGGCCGCTGTAAATTTGTAAAAATTGTAAATCCCCGCCGCCGCTCGAAGCGTCGAATTTTTGTAAAGAACTTGTAAAAAGCGCGAAAATGGCCGAACAAAAAATATTCTCCGGACCACGTATCCGCCGTATCCGCAATCAGAAAGGCCTGACCCAGACGGCGATGGCGCAAAGACTCGGTATTTCGCCATCCTATCTCAACCTGATCGAGCGGAATCAGCGGCCATTGACGGTGCAACTGATCCTGAAACTGTCCTCTGTATTCAAGATCGACCCGGAGGACTTGCAGGGCGAAGCCGGCGCATCGCTGGCGGCATTGCGGGAAGTCTTTGCCGATCCGCTGCTGGCCGGTGAACTGCCCGGCGAGCAGGAACTGGTGGAAATCGCAGAAGCCGCACCCAATGCCACTGCCGGCGTCGTCAAACTGTTTCAGGCCTATCGCGAACAAATGGCCCGGCTCACCGACCTGTCGGACGTCCTGGCGCGTGAGGGTCACGCTCCGGCGCTGTCGGGCAAGAGGCTGCCGGCCGACGAGGTGCGTGAACTGTTTGAAAAAAGAGCCAATCATTTCGCAACTCTCGAAGAAGAAGCCGATGCATTTTCCGGTCTTCTAGACGCCGGAGACGATCTCTCCGGCGGATTGAAGGACTGGTTGCGCAAAGAGCAGGGTATCAGCGTCCGCGTGCTGCCGGTCGCCACCATGCCCAATTGGCGCCGGCGCTACGACCGTCATTCCCAAAGGTTATTTCTGTCCGAGCGGTTGTCGCCGTTCGATCAGTTGCGCGAAATCGCCATGGAAGCCTGTCTCATCCGCATGTCGGTTGCCATCACATCGGAACTGGAAGCCCTCAAGCTTGGCAGCGGCGAAGCCCGCCGGCTTGCCCGGTTCGAACTCGGCCGCTATGCCGCCCATGCGCTGATGATGCCCTACACCGCCTTCCAGACGGCGGCCATACGGGCGCGCTATGACATCGATGTTCTGCGTTCGCGCTTTCGCGTCTCCTTTGAGCAGGCGGCCAATCGGCTGACCATGCTGCAGCGGCCAAACGCGCCGGGAATCCCGTTCTTCATGCTGGAGATTGACAATGCCGGCAACCGCTTTCGCCGGGCGGGCGCACAGGGATTTCCACAGTCAAGATTTGGTGGCGGCTGCCCGAAACTGCCAATTCACGCTGCCTTCGCCCAACCCGGGCAGATCCTGGTCGAGGCCGTCGAAATGCCGGATGGCGCGGAGTTCCTGACAATTGCTCGTACGCTTGAGGGGCCGCAGGGATCCTTCCGGGAGCGTCCGCGCAGAACCGCTTTGCTGCTGGGATGAGATATCGGTTTTCGCGACGACATTACCTAAGGGACGGTTCTGGCCGGGTCGACTGTGACGCAGGTCGGCCCGGCGTGCCGATTGTGCGAGCGCCAGGGGTGCCTTGCGCGGGCGGAACCTCCGGTGACCCGGCCTCTCGGACTGGACGAAATGGTGACCGGGCTGTCGGCATTCGATTTTCAATGATACCCCGAACGGATGATTGACAAGCCGCAGTCAAACAATCAGGTATCCGGCGACGCAACCAACCAGCAGGCATATCTTGTCTTCACAACAAGGCGTAGCGGCCATAGACGGAGCCGCGACTTCGATACCCGCGGACGAAAATCACCCAAACGGCCCCTCGCGGTTCATCTCAAGCGATCATGAAGCCGAATACCGCGCGTTTTGCGCCGAGCACCCCGATCTCGAGGCGGTTGAATTCCTCATCGTCGACCCAAACGGCATCCTGCGCGGAAAATGGGCACCGGCTGATGCTCTGAAAAAGGCTTACCAGGAGGGCGTCAACTTCCCGCTTTCCCTGCACGGCCTGGACGTCTGGGGCCGTGAGGTCACCGAAACGGGGATTCACATCGAGACCGGCGACAAGGACGGCTATTTCCGTGCCACCCGCGGTTCCCTGTCGATCGTCCCCTGGGCCAAACGCAAAACCGCACAGGTCCTGTTGCAGACATTCACGCCGGAGGGGCAGCCCTTCATGGCCGATCCGCGCCAGGTTCTGAAAAAGAAGATCGTCGACATCAATGCAGGCGGACGGTTTCCGGTGGTGGCCTTTGAACTCGAATTCTATCTTCTCGATCCAGGCTCCACCGGTGACGACGACATGCCCTCGCCGGTCGGCGCTGGTGCTCGGGCCGGGCCAGACCGGCTGCGCATGTATGGCATTGACGACCTTGCCGAACATTCGGCACTGTTCGAAATGATCCGCGAAGCCGCCGACCGGCAGGACCTGCCGATCGACACGATCATCAAGGAGGCGGCCCCAGGGCAATTCGAGGTCAATCTGAAACACCGCACTGACCCGTTGCGCGCCGCAGACGATGTGGTCATGCTGCGCCGGATCGTCTCCGGTTGCGCCCGCACTCAAGGGCTGACAGCAACCTTCATGGCCAAGCCGTTCATCGACTACGCAGGCAACGGCATGCATGTGCACGCTTCGATGCTGGACGCAGACGGGCACAATATCTTCGGCGGTAAAAAAGGCCGTAAGACGCTGGAAGCCGCGGTCGCCGGATTGCTCAAGACCATGCCGGAATCACTGCTTTTGTTTATCAATACCTGGAACGGATTTCGCCGCATCACACCGGGATCCTACGCGCCGACCCGCGCGGTCTGGGCTGAGAACAACCGCTCCGTGGCCTTGCGCATTCCGGTCTCGAACGACCAGAACCGGCGTGTCGAGCACCGCATTGCGGGTGCCGACGCCAATCCCTATCTCGTTCTCGCCGCGCTGCTCCAGGGCATGACCGAGGGCATCGATGCCGGCGATCCACCGCCTCCGGCGATCGAAGGCAATGCCTATGACGAAGACGGGCTGGCACTGCCCGACGACATGGACGATGCGCTGCAACTGATGGACAAAGGCCGGTTTGTCGATCGTGCTCTCGGGCCGGAACTGGCCAAAATCTACAAAGATCTGAAGCGGGCGGAAATCATGGCTTTCTGGTCCGAGATCACACCGCTTGAGCGCAGCACCTATCTCTGACAAAAGATCGGACATGGACTCTTGTGAGGCGCATAAAAGCTCAATACGCTGTCCGGCAAGATCGCTGGCCGAATGACATCGGACCGGCGGCAGGGAACCAATCATAATCGGGAGAACAATATGAAACACAGAGCATTCTGCTTGATTGCCGGCCCTCTGGTCGGTGTCGGTATCGGCTTCCAGGCCATGGCACAGGAACGCGTGGTCAATGTTTACAACTGGTCGGATTATATTGACGAGCAGGTGCTGGCAGATTTCACCAAGGAAACAGGAATCAAGGTCGTCTACGACGTCTTCGATTCCAACGAGATTCTGGAGACAAAAATCCTGGCGGGCGGCACCGGTTACGACGTGGTCGTGCCGTCGGGCACTTTCCTGGCGCGCCAGATTCAGGCCGGCGCGTTTCAAAAACTCGACAAGACCAAATTATCCAATCTCGGCAACATGTGGGACGCGGTGGCCGAGCGTACCGCCGTCTACGACCCGGACAATGCGCATTCGATCAACTATATGTGGGGCACAACCGGCATCGGGTACAATGTCGAGAAGGTCAAAGAAGTGCTTGGCACCGACAGCATTTCCTCATGGGAAGTGATCTTCAATCCGGACATTCTGGCGAAATTTGCCGATTGCGGCGTGCACATGCTTGATGCTCCGACGGAAATGATGCCGGCCGCATTGAATTATCTCGGCCTCAATCCCGACAGTCGTGATCGCGACGACCTGGAACAGGCCGGCTTGCTTCTGACGTCGATCCGGCCGCATATCCGCAAGTTCCATTCCTCCGAATACATCAATGGCTTGGCGAACGGCGACATCTGCCTGGCCGTTGGCTGGTCGGGCGATGTTTTCCAGGCACGGGACCGCGCAGCCGAAGCCAAACAGGGTGTGACCGTCGGCTACGTTATTCCCAGCCAGGGGGCGCAAATGTGGTTCGATCAGATGGCAATTCCGATTGACGCAAAAAACGTCGACGAAGCACATGAATTCCTCAATTTCATCATGCGTCCGGACGTTATCGCGAAAGCCTCCAACTATGTCTTCTATGCCAATGGCAACGAAGCCTCGAAGAAGCTACTCGACGCCGACGTGGTCGAAGACCCGGCAGTCTATCCAGACGCCGAAACCACCGCGAAGCTCTACACCACCCTGCCCTATGATCCGAAAACACAAAGAATTGTGACACGGCTCTGGACCAGGGTGATGACCGGTCAATAGACACAATCTTCGGTCCCGGCCTCTGACCTGGCCGGGACCTTTTTCTTGCAGCAAAAAATCAAAAAAAGGGCGGTCGGCACAACAATGAAATCGCTTGGCAGCATTCGCAAAAGCTTCGCGCCATGGAATGACCCGGAGGCGAAGGCGCATATCACTTTCGACCGTGTCGGCAAGACCTTTGGAGATTTCATTGCCGTCGACACGGTTTCGATCGACATTTTCGAGCGCGAATTTTTTGCACTGCTCGGAGCTTCCGGCTGCGGGAAAACGACGCTGCTGCGCATGCTGGCGGGGTTTGAGGAGCCAAGCTATGGCCGGATCCTGCTGGACGGCGAGAACCTGCAGGGCATTCCGCCGCATCGCCGGCCGGTCAACATGATGTTTCAGTCCTATGCGCTGTTTCCGCATATGAGTGTGGAAGCCAATGTCGCATTCGGGCTGAAACAGGATCGCATGGCGCGCAGCGAAATTCGCGACCGCGTTGCCGAGATGCTGAAGCTGGTCAAACTACAGGCATTCGCCAATCGCAAGCCGCATCAACTCTCCGGCGGCCAACGCCAACGTGTCGCGTTGGCGCGCTCATTGGCCAAGCGCCCCAAAGTGCTGCTTCTCGACGAACCGCTGGGCGCGCTCGACAAGAAGCTGCGCGAGGAAACCCAATTCGAACTGATGGATCTGCAGCAGGAACTTGGCCTGACCTTCGTCGTTGTGACCCACGATCAGGAAGAGGCCATGACCATGGCCGACCGTATCGCCGTCATGGACAAGGGAAA
>JAJFHT010000278.1 GCA_021775495.1 Hyphomicrobiales bacterium
CAAAGCCGACAAAGTACCTTCCTGATCTGAGCCCATCATCGCCGAATAGCCAACAATATCGGCTGCAAGGATTGCGGCTAGGCGGCGAGTCATAGGATCTCCCAGGTTCAGAACACGATAGCCGAGCTCCATTGGGTATCCAATAGCAGTGGAACGATTGTCGCGATGTACACTTGTCAACCGAGCGTCAGCAAAGTCCGCATTGCTGACTTGCGCGGTCGATTTATCAGCCTTGGAGGCTACGCCCGAAGCGGACATTGGCTATCCATCGTTTGTGAGTCCCCAAGGTAGCGGTTTGCCGTCTACACGCTGACCAGCCTCAAAACGGTGTCTATGTTGAACTGAAGGCGCTCATCCAGCGCCTCGCTCGACATGTAGTCGCGTTCAAACAGTATCGACCCGGTGTAGCGGTTGGTCAGGTAGTAGTACCCGATAGCGGCGATGGTTATGTTGAGCTGCGTCGGATCGACGCCGCGACGGAACACTCCTTCATCGGCTCCGCGCTCAAGAATGTCTCCGACCATACTCACCAGGTTTCTGCTGAAACTGGTCACCACATCGGACTTCTTCAGATGCCGGCCACGGTGAAGGTTTTCGCTGTTGACCAGGGTGATGAACTCCGGATTTTTCAGATAATACGTCCAGGTGAATCGAACCAGCTTTTCCAGCGCCTCACGTGCCGGCAGATGTTCCAGGTCCAGTTTCCGTTCGGCTGTTCTGATGTCGATATAGGCAGCTTCCAGCACTGTCTGGAACAGTTCTTCCTTGCTGCCGAAATAGTGGTAGATCATCCGCTTGTTGGCTTTGGCCCGCTCGGCGATTTCGTCGACGCGCGCGCCGCCAAGCCCGTTCTTTGCGAATTCCTTTTTCGCGGCAGCCAATATGCGTGCCCGCGTGGCTTCCGCATCGCGCTGTTTGGTTTTTCCTGCAACTGCCATGCAACCCTCTTTTCCCCGGCGCCGCTTGGTTAGAACCCGGCTTTCGAACCAAGTCAACCGCATCCGGCGTCCCGAGCAATCGCAAAATCAACGTCACTTACCGCTTGACTCTGATATGATTAACGAAGTAACTGGTTAGTGCGTTAAATGCCACGTGGCGAGTTGGCGCGTGACATATGGACTGGGGTTGTTCCTGAGATTGGGCCTGCGCTCGGATGAGCGGTTCACAAGCGGAGCGACGCAACAGATACGGAGGAAACCATGTCATTTATAAAGAAGTTTATTGAGCAGGAGACGATCAACCGTCGCAACTTCCTGCTGGCGTCAGCATATGGGCTTGGCGGTGCCGCAGCCGTCGGTGCTTTCGGTCCCGGTGCGGCAAGGGCCGCTTTGACTGATCCCGCCGTCGCCTGGAGTTATCGCAATCGGACCAATCCCTACTGGAACGAGATCGTTAGCGGCGGCGAGGCCTTTGTCGAAAGCCTCGGCAAGCCAAAGGAATTCCTCACCCATCTGATCAATGAGGGTTCTTCTGAAAAGTCTCTGGCCGATGTGAAGGCGCTGCTGGCCAAGACCAGCGGCAAGCTTGCCCTGGCAATTGACACCAACGACGCCCCCAATGCCCGGCCGGTCGTGGAAGCCGTTGCCGGCGCAGGTGGATATGTTTCGACCCTGTGGAACAAGACAGACGACCTTCATCCGTGGAATTTCGGCGACAATTATGTCAGTCACATGTCCTGGTCCGACGAGGGTCCGGCTGAGAAAACCGCACGCATTCTGCTCGATGCCATGGGCGGCAAGGGCGGCGTTGTCCATCTCGGCGGCATTGCATCCAACAATCCGGCGATCGAGCGCCTCAATGGCCTGAAAAACGCACTGAAGGATTATCCCGACGCCGAGCTTCTGGATGCGCAGCCTGCCGACTGGGATACGCAGAAGGCCAACCAGATCATGTCGTCATTCCTGACCCGGTATGGTGATGAGATCAAGGGTGTGCACTGTGCCAATGACACCATCGGCTACGGTGTTCTGGAAGCGCTTCGCGCCGAAGGTATCGAGGACATGCCGGTTGTCACCTATGACGGCAATCCGCAGGCTGTCGACCTGGTTGCCCAGGGCAAGATTCTGGCAACGGTGTTCACCAATCCGCACTGGGGTGGCGGCATCACCGCGGCGCTCGCCTATCATGCGGCGATCGGCACGTTCAAACCGTCCGATGAGCCGCACGAGCATCGTGAATTCTACGGGCCGACCGTCTTCATAACTCCGAAGGATGCGGCCGAGTTCAAGAAGAACTTCATCGAAAACGTTCCGACCTACGACTGGAAGGATTTTTGGGGTCCGTCAAACGGCCAGATCCAGTACGGGTAACAACGCAATAAGGTGGCCGCTGATCGGGCGGCCACCGCGTCAGCCTTCGACGGGTTCGACCTGAATGCCGCCTGGGCAGCCTTTGTTCCGGCGGATGAAACAATGCCTTGGGAGCGCTATGCTCTGACGACCGGGAGGAAAAGGTGGGCAGTCTCATTGACCGCGATACCCTGTTGAAGTGGGCACCGCTGCTCGTCCTGCTGGTGCTGGTTTTGTTTTTCGCCCTTGTCGAACCTCGGTTCTTTTCTGTGCGGAATTTTGCCCGCATAGCCATTTCATCGGCGCCGATGCTGATGGTGGCGATCGGCGTGACGTTCATTGTCATCATGGGATCGATCGATCTCAGCATGGAAGGCACGGTTTCCGTATGCGCGGTGATATTCGCCTTCGC
>JAJFHT010000279.1 GCA_021775495.1 Hyphomicrobiales bacterium
CGCGGTTCTGGGCGACCGAAGCGACACCTGCGGTCAGGCAGCTGGCAAGCCCGGAGAGCACCATTTCAACCGGGGTGGCCCCGTTGTCTCCGGCCGCGAACACTTCCGGATGGTCGGCATCAAATGTGAAAGCCCTGGAACGGGACTGTTCGGCGCCGAGACCGAAAAAACCATCGATGGTCGTCCGGCTGTGGGTGCCGTTGATCCACTCATTGGTCGCGCGCCATTTGAACTGCGCCGCTTCGGGGGTGGCGTCGAGCGCTTCACGGGCACCAAGCAGGGCTTCAACATTCACGCCGTTGTCGACCGGGGCGGTTTCAGTCTGGATGGATATCTGTGTCATGGGTCTGGTTCCTTGCTGAATAGGGGATTGTAATTGCGTGCCGCTAGATGGTTTCGGCGGCGCGCCGGGAGTGCTTCCATGCAGATCTGCCAGGCCGGGACTGGAGGATTTCCGGCCGTCCGTACAGAGCGGGATGGAAGATGCTCGCCCGGCCGGGTGCGGCGGTGACGAAAGCATTCGAATGGGACATTGTTGAGCAGGTCATGGCGTTTGTTCCTTGCAACGATCTGCCGCTCATCGCGGCCCGTTGCAGCCATATATGATGGCGCTCTGTAACAGTTTGGCTTCTGCGCACCGGCGATTTTGTTTCATTTGTTTCAGCCAGAGGGCTCGGTTTTCCGGCCCTTGTGACGACTGGCATCTGAACCTTTTGTCCTCCTGCGACGACCCATCACTGGGGCTCGATGAAGCCTCCAAGTATGTGCATTGATGAAGGAGCCAGAGTGATGAATTTCCGAAATTGCCACCGTGCCCGATTGTTGCTGTGCGTCACCATGCTGGGCCTTGCCGTCACCTCTGCATATGAGGCACGAGCGGCGGAATGTTCCAACATTCAAGGGCACGGGTCTGCCAATTCGAGGGCGATGGCGACGAGCCGGGCTCAGTCGATTGTTGACCGGCAGCTCGCCCGGCCGGGGCGCGGTGGTGCTTTTGGCCGCCGGGTTCAATGCGTCGAAAGGCGCCATCGTTACAGTACGATCTATTCCTGCGTTGTGCAGGTGCGGTTTTGCTCGCTTGCGACCGTGCGGCCACGGAACAGATTATTTCGCTGATCGTTTGTGCGTGTGGACATTTGATACCGCCCCCGCCATCTTGGCGGCCATTGCCATTTGCGGAAAAGGCGGCACATGAAAATCATTGATGGCGAGACGGTTCGGCGTGTCGCAAATTACCCCCTGATCATCGAGGCCATCCGTGAGGGACACCGGCGCAAAAAGGCGGTGATCAGCGATTCACTGCTGGAATCTTCCGGCCGGAAACTACTGGTGCGCTCGGCCTGGATCGAGGGCCTTGGTATCGGCGTGAAAGCAATGAGCGTCTATCCGGACAATCCGTCACGGACCCCGCCAATCCCGTCGATACAGGGACAGGTCCTGCTTTATGATGACGACACGGGTTCCGTCGTTGCCGTGGTGGACGGCGAGGAAGTGACAAAATGGAAGACCGCATCGGATTCGGCACTCGGGGCGGATCTGCTGTCACGCCGGGATTGCGAGACTTTGCTGATGGTTGGCGCCGGAACCATGGCCGAGCCGCTGATCCGCGGACATGTGTCGGTCCGACCTTCGCTGAGAAAACTGATGATATGGAACCGTACGGCCAGCCGCGCCGAAGCGCTGGCGAAAACTCTTGCCGACCTAAGTCTTGATATCCGGATTGTCTCCGATCTCGACACGTCCGTCGGTTCCGCGGACATTCTTTGTTCCGCCACGATGAGCCAGGATCCGGTGATATTTGGCCGGCATCTGAAACCGGGCTGTCATGTTGACCTGATCGGCGCCTACACGCCTGCCATGCGTGAGGCCGATGATGAGGTTCTGCGACGTGGCCGGATCTTTGTCGACAGTTATGATTCAACTATCGACCATATTGGCGAGCTGAAAATTCCGATCGCGGAAGGAACGATCTCGCGGCAGGATGTGCTCGGGGATTTTTATGCTCTGGTTGCGGGGCAGGCGGGCCGCCGATCCGATGACGACATCACGGTGTTCAAGAATGGCGGCGGAGCACATCTCGACGTCATGACGAGCCAGGCGATTGCTTCGGTTGTTACTTGATAGCGCCTGATGCGTCGATCAGCCCGAGACCGAAGGTGTTGTCGCGACCGGGTTTGCCGAGATCTTTTGCCGATGTTGTCAGGCGCTGTTGGAGAAGCCGCGGCGAAAGACCTGAATGTGCGCCGTGGATCGCGGCAACGACACCGCTGACCAATGCCGCTGCAAAGGATGTTCCAGTGACGATTTCAACACCGCCCGGCACCGGCGCGACCAGATCGACGCCGGGGGCTGAAAACAACACATAGCGTCCCTGGTTTGCCATCTCCATTACCCTGTCATCGGCATCAATGGCGGTTACCGCAATCACCGAAGGGTGCGCAGCCGGGTAGGCAAATGGCGCTTTGGGTCCGTTGTTCCCGGCTGCAGCGATGAGGTGAATGCCGTCCTCGGCCGCGATGTTGCAGCTGAGCTCGATCAAACGGTTGCGCGGTCCAGTGAAACTCATATTGATGACATCTGCCTGCTTCTCCCAGGCCCAGTCCAGGCTTGCCATGATGGCATCTGCATTGGACAGGGTCTTTCCGCTGGAGGTCATGTCGAATGCGCGGGCAATCAGCAGATCGGCGCCCGGAGCTGATCC
>JAJFHT010000280.1 GCA_021775495.1 Hyphomicrobiales bacterium
TGGCGGCATTGTCGCCGGCGATGCCGAGCCCTACCGTTATCTGGTGGAATCGATTCGCAAATTTCCCTCCCAGCGCCGGTTTGCCGACATGATCGAGGCGGCGGGGTTTGACCGCGTCACCTGGCGCAATTATTCCGGCGGCATTGCCGCAGCCCATTCCGGCTGGAAGCTCTGAACAAACGGGTGCTATGAGTACGATCGGCGCATATTTCAGGCTCGCGCGCGCGGGCTGGATCATGGCCCGCGAGGGTGTGTTGGGGGCGGTTCCGGGCGAGCAGCTGGCGCCGCCGTTGCGGCTTGGCTGGCGCACGGCCCGGTTGGTCGAACGCCGGCAGGCTGGGACGCGTGCGCGCGAGGAACGTTTTTCCCGCGCGGTCAACCGTCTCGGCCCCTCCTATGTCAAACTCGGTCAGTTTCTAGCGACGCGGCCCGACGTCGTCGGCAAGGAGATTGCTGCCGATCTTGCAAACCTGCAGGACCGCATGGACGGGTTCGATACGGCCGAGGCCAGGTCCACCATCGAAGCCTCGCTCGGGCGTCCTGTCGAAGAGCTCTTCCGCTCGTTCAGCGATTATGTCGCTGCTGCCTCGATTGCCCAGGTCCATCGCGCCGAAACAGTCGAGGACGGGGAGACCCGAACCGTCGCGGTCAAGGTCGTGCGACCCGGCGTGCGCCGTCGGTTCGCCCGCGATCTGGAAAGTTATTTTGTCGCCTCACGATTGCAGGAGCGCTTCATTCCGGCCAGCCGCCGGCTGCGGCCGGTCGAAGTCACGCAGATGCTGGCCCAGACCACCAAGATCGAGATGGATCTGCGGCTGGAAGCCGCAGCGCTGTCGGAGCTTGGTGAAAACATCGCCAATGATCCCGGTTTCCGCGTGCCGTCGGTAGATTGGGAGCGCACCGGCCGCGATGTGCTGACCATCGAGTGGATAGACGGCATAAAGATGTCCGATGTCGAGGGGCTGAAGGCGGCAGGGCACGAACTGGAAGCGCTGGCGCGCAATCTGGTGCAGTCGTTCCTGCGCCATACGCTGCGCGACGGGTTCTTTCATGCCGACATGCATCCCGGAAACCTTTTTGTCGAAGCCGATGGCACCATTGCCGCGGTCGATCTCGGCATTGTCGGCCGGCTCGGGCGCAAGGAACGGCATTTCCTCGCCGAGATCCTGCACGGTTTCATCACTCGTGATTATCTGCGTGTTGCAGAGGTGCATTTCGATGCCGGTTATGTGCCGGCAAGTCAGGATGTCGCCAGTTTCGCCCAGGCGATCCGGGCCATCGGCGAGCCGATCCACGGCCAGCCCGCCGAAACCATTTCGATGGCCAAGCTGCTGACCCTGCTGTTCGAAGTCACCGAACTGTTCGACATGGCGGCGCGGCCCGAACTGCTGCTTTTGCAAAAGACCATGGTGGTGGTCGAGGGCGTCGCCCGCACACTCGATCCGGCCTTCAACATGTGGAAAACCGCCGAGCCGGTGGTTGGTGACTGGATCGCCGGCAATCTCGGACCGAGGGCGATTTTGCATGATGCCCGCGAAGGCGCAGGCGCGCTGTTGTCGCTGGCGCTGCAGGCACCTGATATCGCCCGCCGGGCCGAGGCGCTGTCGCACGAAATCGATGCGATGGTGGAAAACGGCCTGCGCTTCGATGCCGCGACCGCCGACGCCATCGGCAGGGCCGAGGCGCGCCATAGCCGCTCGGGGCGGATCGCGCTCTGGGTGATTGCAATTGCCGCAGCGGTGATTGCCTATCAGTTGTCCTGATCGGGTCTTAAGTTTCGTTCCATCAGTCGCGCATAAAGGGTTGGCGACAGCCGGCTGATCCACCAGGCGGTGCGGGCGATGCGTCCGACCGGGATCATCGCTTTGCCGCTTTTGGCTCCGTCCAGAATGATCTTTGCCGCTTCGCCCGCGTCCATGTAGTCGACCCCGTCGGTGGCCGAACCGGGCCGGGCGATGCCGCCGGCCTGCTGTTGCGGATTGCCGAGATTGGTGGCGACGAAGGACGGCGCGGCAATCGATACCGTCACACCGAAGGGTTTTTCCTCCACCCGCAAGGTCTTGAAGAACCCTTCCAGCGCATGTTTGCTTGCGGCATAGGCACAACGTTTGACCAGCGGCGTGAACCCGGCGACCGAAGAAATCGCCAGATGCGTCCCGCGGCTCTCACGCACCGCGTCATGCAGAGCATGCGCGACATGCACTGCGCCGAAATAATTGACTTCCATCACGGTGCGGTGGGTTTTCAGCGGCATCTCGGCAAAGGTGCCGATCTGGGTGACGCCGGCATTGTAGATCACCATGTCAATCGATGGCCGATCCGCAACGATACGGCTGCAGGTATGTGCCGTCTGATCGGGATCGGTCAGGTCACAGCCATAGGCCGCGACGCTGTCCGATCCGGCTTCCAGCGCCGCGGCTTCAAGCGCGGAGCCCGGCAAATCGACCAGCGCCGTGAACCAGCCATCGGTGCGCAGCGAACGGGCCAGCGCCTTTCCAAGCCCGCCGGCTCCACCTGTTATGACGGCGGTTCGGCTCATGACGGCAGGCTTGCCTGCCAGGCGGTGAGGGCCTCGGCGCTGGTTTTTTCAGGTATATAACCGAACACTTGTTTCAGCCGGTTGTTGTTCAATTGCGGCCGGAATTGCAGGAATCGCACCTGTTCCGGACCGTAACGCGACAGCCTCAAAGGCCTGGCGATGGCGAGCGCGGCTTTCAACAGCCAGGCCGGGAGAATGCGGGTGCCTTTGTCCAACGTGGCGGCGACATCGGCGATGCTGAGCGCACCGTCGCCGGCGACGTTGAAAATGCCGGCCGGGCCATCGGTCGCCGCACGCAAGACGATGCGCGCCAGGTCGTCGGACCAGATGAACACGAAATCGCCGCTGGAACCGCTGACCCCAAGAATGCGGTTCTTGCGAAACAGCGCCGTAATCTGATTGTCGAGGCCGGGGCTCAGCACCGTGCAGACCCGCAAAATCACCTGCTCCAATTCAGGCGATTGCTGCCGTTCTTCGGCCAGCATCTCCTCGACCAGGCGTTTGTGATGGGCATAGGCAAAGGCCTGATTGCCGCGCAGTGGGTCGGTTTCGGTCAGCGGCACACTGTTGTCGGCGTGATAGCCGTAAGCCGCGCCGCTGCTGGTGACCACCAGCCGCCGCACACCATGTTTCACACAAGCGTCGAGCACATTGCGGCTGCCGGCAACGTCGACATCATATTGCAGGCCGCGGGTGGATCCCGGCGGCGGCGTGACGATGGAGGCCAGGTGCACCACGATATCCGGCCGAACCTTGCCGATGTGCTGATCGACAAGTTCTTTATCGCGCACATCCATGGTGAGATGGGAGATGCCGTCCGGCAGGCGCGCCGGCTTTCTGACATCGGTCGCTGTAACGAGCGATTGTTGCTGGTGCCCGGAAAGCAGATCAAGCAGCGCCTGACCAACGGTCCCCGCCGCGCCGGTGATCAGTATCCGCTTCACCGTGCGGCCTCGGTCCGACCCATGAAGCCGGCAAGCGCAATGCCGGAGATCACATGCCAGATGCCCCAGAAAGCAGCCACCACCGCCATACCGCCGAGCCCGTTGAAAAAAGCGAAGATCAGGATCAGCCCGAGACCGGAATTCTGGATCCCGGTCTCGATGGTCACGGCGCGCCGGTCGAACGGGCTCAGCCCGGCGGCGCTGGCAGTCAGATAACCGCCGCCGAGCGCAATTGCATTGTGGACGAACACCAGCAGCGCCACGGCGCCGGCATAACCGAGGAAGAACGACCAGTTGGCCGCAAGCGCCAGGATGATAAACAGCACGAAGATCGCCATCGACAGATATTGCAGCGGTCGCCTGATCCGTTCTGTCAGGTCCGGGCGCTTTACGTTGAGCAGGATGCCGAGACACAATGGCAGGATCAGCATGACGAAGACGGTGATCGCCACCGTCACCGGATCAATGGCGATCTCGCGCAATATCTCCCGGGTCGGCTGGTAGAGATTGCCCCAGAAGGCGATGTTGAACGGCGTCATCAGCAGCGCCGTCACCGTGGCGATCGCCGTCATCGAGACCGACAGCGCGGTATTGCCACCGGCGCGATGGGTGATGAAATTGGAGATGTTGCCGCCAGGGCAGGCAGCCACCAGGATGAGGCCAAGTGCGATGCTGGCGCGAGGCTGAAACACGAGGATCAGCAGAAAAGTTGCTACCGGTAAGACGAGAAACTGCGACAGCATGCCGGTCAGCACCGGTTTCGGCCGGCGCAGCAGCCGGGCGAAATCGGCCGGTCTCAGGTCGAGCGCGATCGAAAACATCACGATTGCCAGGATGGCGTTGAGCAGGTTCAGCGAGCCGGGGCTGAAGTTCAGCAGCACGTCATCGATATCGGTCATGCCGTGCCTTTCGTCAGGTCTTCAATGGTTCCAGTGACGGTTTTGCGGAAACTCGTCTTGTCGACGTAATAGGCCATGCGCGGCAGGTCGATATAGTCGGTCCCGCCGGTCAGCCTTGAAAAGTCCCGGGCCTTCCTTGCCCGCAGAGCCTGCGCGGCTCCAGTGCCGTCACGCAGCCCGCGAATATAACGCGCAACCATTTCCGCCTGTTCGTGACGACCCTGCCAGCCGAGGCCGGAAGCCTCGACCATACCCATGACGAACAGATCGTCGCGCTGCGGATGCATGCAGTTGAGGTAGAGATGCGGCGCATGGCCCTGCCAGTTGAGCAGGCTTCGGTCGATGAACGGATAGTGCAGCAAGTATCCGGTAGCGGCCAGAACCATGTCGTAATCCCGCGACGTGCCGTCGACAAAATGCACCGTGTGGCCTTCGAACCGATCGACGTCCGGCTGCACGGTCACATCGCCATGGCCGGCATGCAGGATCAACAGCGAATTGACCACCGGATGGGATTCATAAAGCGCGTGATCCGGTTTTGGAAAACCATATTTTGCCGGATCGCCGGCAAACCATTTCAGGATCATGCCGTCGATGCGCCGCTTCAGCCACATCGGAAGCCGGATCGCGCCGCCCAGCGTGTCGGCTGGTCGGCCGAAGACATATTTCGGCACGAAATGATAGCCGCGCCGCAACGAGATATCGCAGCGTTCGCCGTGATGAATGGCATCGACGGCGATGTCGCAGCCCGAATTGCCACCGCCGATGATCAGCACCCGCTTGCCGTCGAACTGTTTTGGCGAACGATAGGCACTGGAATGAATCAACTCGCCGTCGAACCTGCCCTTGAAGACCGGCATATTGGGTTCCGACAGCGTGCCATTGGCGATCAATAGGCCGGCAAACTGCCCGGAATGTTCTTCACCCTCTCCATCCCGCCAGGTTAAGCGCCAGCCGTCACCGGATTTCTCGAGCGGTTCGGCATGCAGCACTTCTGCGCCGAACAGAAAGTGCCGTCTCAGGTCGAAATGATCGGTAAATTTTTCAAAATAGGTTTTGAGTTCGCGGTGCGAGGGGTAATCCGCGGCATCGGCGTCCATCGGAAAGTCTCTGAACTCCGTCATCCGGCAGGACGAGATCAGATGGGCGGTTTCGTACATGGTCGAACGCGGCGCATCGATGTCCCACAACCCGCCGACAGTGTGGTTGAGTTCGAAGCCCTGGAAGCCAATGCCCTGTTCCACAAGCGTCTTGGCCATCGCCAGGCCCATCGGCCCGGCGCCGATAAGCGCGAACATTTTCGATGTGTCTGCGGACTCGCCGTTTCGGGCGTTTTCTCGCACTCTTGTCCTCCTGCACCCATTCGGGTCTGTTGTCTGTAATATTGAACGATTGTTCAAAATAGTGCAAGTTGCTCAAATGTCTGTTTTGACCAAAGCCGCAAAGCCGCGACAGCGCGCGCCATCGCTGAGATCGCTGGAAACGCGGCAACGCATTCTGGACGCCGCTGAACTTCTGTTTGCACACGGCGGTTTTGACGGCACATCGCTGCGCGATATTGCTGGCAAGGCCGGGGTGCCCGTGGCGCTGGTCAATTTCCACGGCGGTTCCAAGCAGGAACTCTATGCCCGGATTGTCGTCCGCCGTGCCGACCAATTGTCGGACCTGAGGCTGCGGGCTTTGCACGGATTGAAGGCCGGACCTGATCGCTTGAGCCTGTCTGCAGTGCTGCGTTGTTTTGTCGAACCGTATATTGAGCGGGCGGCAAATGGCGGGCCGCAATGGCTGGCCTATGCGCGACTGGTGGCACAGGTTTCGGCGGATCGGAAATGGAGTGATATTTCGCAGCGCTGTTTCGATCCCACGGCCAAACTTTTCATTGACGAGATCGCCGCTTTCTTTCCGGGAAGCGACCGCAGCGCCGTTGCGGCGGGGTTTGTCTTCACGGTTTCCGCCATGTTGGCTCTGGCCACGTCGATGTGGCGTGTCGATGCCCTGTCGGACAGCGCCGCACGCCCGAATCCGGCCGTTCTTGCCAACTGGACCGTGTTTCTGGTGGATTTTGCTGAGGGCGGATTGAAACGCGCTGTCGTGTCACCCGGCGTCGCCTGATACTTCTGTCTTTGAGGTGGTGCGGCGCAGTTTGCTGATCGATAGCAAATGATTGCATTGATAGCATTGTTACTGCAAAATACAGCAGGAGTGCAATCACATGGCCAGCATCACCGTCCGCAATCTCGATCCGGCAACCAAGGAAGCCCTGCGCCGGCGCGCCGCTCAAAACGGCCGCTCGATGGAGGAAGAGGTCAGGCACCTTCTTGGCGCCCTGGAGTCGTCCGAAACAGTCAATATCGACGGTTCAGCCAGATCGACAGCGGCACCTGTGGTTTCCGGCTCGCTCGCTGGGCGGCACATCCTGCTGATCATCGGCGGTGGTATTGCCGCCTACAAGGGTCTCGATCTGATCCGGCGCCTGCGTGAACGCGGTGCGGCGGTTCGAGTGGTTCTGACATCAGCGGGTTCGCAATTCATTACACCGCTATCCGTTGGCGCGCTGACTGCCGACCGGGTGTTTACGGATCTATTCGATCGCGAGGACGAACACGATGTCGGCCATATTAGGTTGTCGCGGGAAGCCGACCTGATCGTCGTTGCTCCGGCCACGGCCGATCTGATGGCCAAGATGGCGGCAGGGCTTGGAAATGATCTGGCCTCGACGGTGCTGCTGGCCACCGACAAGACAGTGCTGATCGCCCCGGCTATGAACCCGAAAATGTGGGACCATCCGGCCACCCGGCGCAACCGCCGGATTTTGGAAAAGGACAATATCCTTTTCATTGGTCCGAATGCCGGTGAGATGGCCGAAAGCGGCGAGGCCGGTGCCGGACGCATGGCCGAGCCACTGGAAATCGTCGCCAGGGTTGAAGAGTTTCTTGATCAATCACCGAAACCACTGGCCGGCAATAAGATTGTCATGACCTCGGGTCCGACTCATGAACCGATCGACCCTGTGCGCTATATTGCCAATCGTTCGTCCGGCCGCCAGGGTCACGCCATCGCCGCCGCCCTGGCCAGGCTTGGCGCAAAGGTCCAGCTGGTCTCCGGACCGGTCAATATTCCCGATCCGCAGGGTGTTCAGACGGTTCACGTCGAGACGGCGGAGGAAATGCGCGACGCGGTTGAACAGATGTTGCCGGCCGATGCGGCGGTCATGGTCGCGGCTGTTGCAGACTGGCGGACGAAATCTGAATCCGGCGAAAAGATCAAGAAGAAAGCCGGCAAAGGACCGCCGTCGCTCAAATTGACGGAAAACCCCGATATTCTGGCCGGCCTCGGCCATCACAAACTGCGGCCTCGGGTGGTCATCGGCTTTGCTGCCGAGACAAATGATCTGGAGAAAAACGCCAAGGGAAAACTTCAGCGCAAAGGCGCCGACCTGATCGTTGCCAACGATGTTTCACCTGAAACCGGCATCATGGGCGGACTGAAAAACCGGGTTCGGCTGGTCACCCGCACCGGTGTCGAGGATTGGCCTGAGATGAGCAAGGATGAAGTCGCTCGCCGCCTGGCCGATCGAATCGCACTCATGCTGGAGGAAGCGGAGGCCTGACAATTTCGCCGGTCGGCGTTTGTAACAGCTGCAATTCGCACGCGTTACAATTGAAACCGCCGGAAACGTTCAAATGAAACATGGAAACGTCATTGTTGATGGGCGCAGGGAGATCTGCGCCAAACCATGAACGCCGGATGTCCGGCACTTCGACAGGAAATCAGCAATGCGTATCCCACTCAGTCATGCGGCGCTTGCCGCGCTGGCTCTGGCAATTGGTTCATCCGGCTTCAGTTCAAGCAACAGCGCTCCGGCGGCCGATGTCTGTACTGGACAGTCCTGGCCGAACTATTCCCGGGCCTGCCTCGAAAATACACCCGGCGGAGCTGCTGGTTTGCAAAACCGGAATGGTAAATCAGAAATCAGATCGGTGAGCCTCGAACGCGACTGATCCTTACGCGGCTTGAGCTGAAACCAAAAGACCGGCGTCTTCCGAACGCCGGTTTTGCTTAGATCATTTCCTGATTAGATTGAAACGTTTGATGGAGCCAAATCGGTTTACCGGCTAGACGCAATGCGCAGCGCGATGCTGCGCATCGGGCAAGCTTTGCAACGACGTCCGGTGAGCCGATCTGGTCCACCGAAGGCCGGCATTTCAGGCCCGCTGGGCGTCGTTAGGTTTTATTTGTGGTCGTAGAGACCACGGCATAAACCCTGCCTTGCCAGCAAATCTGAAAAGCCGGTCAGACGATTCAAGCTAACCAGGAAGTGATCTAACGTGGTGCTGACAGGCATTGCATTTCAATCAACGACATTCGTTGTCACTCATTCAAAACACTCAACGTGCAAAAGCGCACGGTTGATCGATCAACCGTGCGCTTCAAAAGCAGGCAGGGCGTGAAAACTGCCTACTGGGTGACGTATTGGCATGGACGGGCCAGCGCCAGGCAAGTGTGCTTGCTGCCGGTTTTATGGCACGAGATCGACTTGCCGGCCGCGATCGACCACAGCGACCAGGATAGGTCGAACTGGTTTTTCATCGATGCCTCCCAACTCTTGCGGGCGCCCTGCTTGGCTCTGAACTTCATGTTTTTTGTTGCCGCACCGCTGTACTGGTTGCCCTTGCAGGAATAGGCGTGCGCCTGTCCGGTCATCATCGGCGACATTGCAAGAGCGATGGCCAACAGGCCGCCGGCAGTGACCATGTTTTTCAAGATTTTCATGTTTTCGGTTCCTTCAGACAGATTGTTGTGCGGCCTGTGATCGCGCCGGTATCGGGCTGACCGGCCGCTTCTGGAACCTGATGCAACCGGGTATCAGAGTGATGTCCCCAACGATGTCAATTGTATCAATTCTGTCGATGGCGGACACATATTGAACGGAACATCTTCACTTTGAAAATTGGTATTCTCACGCTTGCGCCTCGACGAATTTTTGCGCCTGGTTTGCCACCCGGCGAGCATGTTTGCGTTTGACCGGCTCGTTGACGAAACGGTTGAGCGCGGCCAGCAGCGCCGGTACAAATGGCGCATCAGGGCGCAACCGGATTTCCTCGCGCACGGCGATGCTGAGTTTCAGCATGTGGACCGGAAAGATGTAGACCGGCTCGCCATGGTCGAGCAGCCGCTCGAAAATTGCGTCGAACAGCGCATCGGCGTTGTCGACGCCCCATTGCCCGACCGGCTGGTCCCAATCGACGTAGTTGGCGTTGCGGCCGAGATAACAACCGGTCTGCAACAATCCGTTGGCCCACAGATCCGGCTGCCGTTCAGCGATCTTGCGGACTGCGTTCAGGTGGGTGATGGCATGAGTGAAATCGAGCCAGTCGATATTGTCCTGGACCGGCCGGTCGATGCGTGTGCGAAAACCGGCATCATAATGCAGCATCTGTTCGCAGGCCGCCTGCATCAGTACGTCATAGAGAGCATCAGTTCTGCCGCCGGCATTGACGATCTTTTCAAAACACGCCTTGACGCCGGTATTTCGAAAATCCTCCGGTTTCGGAACATCAGCGCCGTTGCCGTCCCAGGAAGAGAGCGCGCCGGCATAGTCGCGGAATTCCGGGATGAGATCTTCGCGCGTGCCCATGCAGAGACTGCGCACCAGTGGCAAGATCAGGTTATCGGCTGAACTGCCGCCCAGGCTTTCAAGCAACTCGAAACTCTTGTCACAGAAGATCGGTGAGTGGCCGAAATCCTGATAATGCTGCAGCGATGCGCGCTCGAGGCTGGCGCGCAAGCGGCTGAGGTCGCCATCCTGAAGGGCCCGCCGGGCGATGGCGATCGCGGTTTTTTCATCCTCGTCTTCGATGGTTGCTTCCAGCGCCGCCTCGTCAAACCGCCCGGCAATGCCTTCGGGATAGGGATAGTTGCCATGATCCATCAGGCTGTCCCAGGACAGATGGCCGATGATTTCCATCACCGGAACCAGCCTGTCCGCTTCGCTGCGGTTTTCCAGTTCCCGTCGCAATGTCAGCCAGTCCGCCGCTCCGGCATGGGCATGGGTCGTGCCATATTCCAGCCGGTCTCTGGCCAAGCCGAACGCGGCTTTCAGCGCGTCGAGCGGGTCGCCGTCGGCGCGCTCGTACCGGAACAGTTCCCGTGCAATTCTGGTATAGTCGTGATCGTCAAAGGCTTCTGCCAGGCCGTTCAGCGCCTTGGCCTGCACAGCGTCCGAAGGCGGGTCGGTTATATCAACTTCAATCCGGTCGCCTTCGATGCGAACGGGAAAAAGCCGCAGCGTATCGCCACCCATCAGGGTTTCTCCGGACTTCAGATCGAACTTCCAATTGTGCCAGTTGCAGGTCAGCACGCAATCCTGTGACATCTTGCCTTCCGACAGCGGATAACCCTCATGTGGACAACGATTGGCGCAGGCGAATATCTCATCGCCGACCTGCCACAGCAGGATCTGTTTACCTTGCCGCTTGACCACGGTTTTGTGTTTGGCGCTCAGCTCTTCGAGCGATGTTGCAACGACCCAGTTGCCGGGATTCGTCATGGCATGGCCTTTCAATTGCAAAGAAAAAGCTTTCTTAAATAATGCCGCCGGCAATTGAATTATGCAAGGAAAATCTTTAGAAAAATCCGGACCGCCGGAGAATCGATCTTGGACAAGAAAACCCGCAGCAAAATCCTCGACATGCTGAAAAGCGAAGGCCCGAGCGACGCCGGTCCGCTCGCCGGCACACTCGGGATCACTTCCATGGCGGTCCGCCAGCACCTCTATGAACTTGCTGCGGAAGGGCTGGTCGATTCAGTTGACAGGCCGCGCGGTGTCGGCCGCCCGTTGAAAATCTGGTCGCTTACCGGTGCGGCGGAGAAATTCTTCCCGTCGGGTTATGCCGAACTCACCGCCGATCTGATCGGCTCGATGCGGCAGGCCTTTGGCGAAGAGGGGCTGGATAAGATCGTCGCCACCCGTCTGGCCTCGCAGACCGCAGCCTATCGAACCCGTCTCGCCCGTTGCCGGACGCTTCGTGCCAAACTAGACGAACTGGCGGTGCTCAGGACCGAGGAGGGCTATATGTCAAAGGTCGAGCAGAATGATGGAACCTATCTGTTCCTCGAAAATCACTGCCCCATCTGTGCCGCGGCGCGTATCTGCACCGGCCTTTGCGCATCCGAATTGCAATTGTTTCAGTCCGTCCTCGGGCCGGACGTGACGGTCGAACGCAGCGAGCACATTCTGGCTGGCGCTCGCCGGTGCGCCTATCGGATTTCAAGTGGCTGAATCCGGACGGCAATCTCAAATATTAAAATGATTATCCATAGTTGAAGTCTTGGTGCACTCAGTAGACGGTGACTGGCATAGCCAGTGCATTGTGCTTTGCCTTACCCTGCGGCAACATATGCAAATTGTTGGCGGGTGGTTTGAAGAATAGAGAAGGCATTGAACATGGCTGAAGTGTTTGTGGTGGCTGTTGATGGCAGCGAGGGCAGCGAACGCGCCCTGCAGAAAGCCATCGACTTGGCAAAGGCGACAGGTGTTGGCCTGACATTGGCTCATGTGATCGAATGGTCTCCGTTCTCCTTTCACACCCCCGATGAACTGGCGATGCGCCACAAGAGGCGTGAGGAGGAACTCGAACGCGCCCGCGATGCAATTCTGGGGCCGGCTGAAGCCATTGCGAAAGCTGCCGGCGTTGGCTGTGAAACGGTGGTCAAGCATGGTCACACGGCGGAAGTTCTGTGTGAAATTGCCGAGCAGAAAAAGGCTTCCCAGATTTTTATTGGCCGTCGAGGACAGTCAAAAGTGGGCACGCTCTTGTTCGGAAGCGTACCAGGTTCGCTGATCCAGATGTCCCCCGTATCCGTGACCGTGGTTCCGTAAGCGTCGCGCTTGCGCTCCCGTTCCACGAGTCGATTCAGGAAAAACCCATGAAAAAATTTGCAATCGCACTGGCAATTTGCCTGCTGACACCACAACTCGCCATGGCGGGTTTCGATGACACGATCAATGCCGCCACCGCGCCGATAGCGACGGCGATCGGCGCCTTGGTTTTCTTCAAGATTCCGATATTCGGGGCGGATTTGCCTCTTGTCGTCCTTTGGCTTGTCATCGGCGCCATTTTCTTCACTTTCCGCATGGGTTTTGTAAATATCTGGGGTTTCAAACACGCCATCGAACTGGTGCGCGGTGACTATGCCAATCCGGATGATGCCGGTGAGGTCTCCCACTTCCAGGCGCTGGCGACCGCGGTCTCGGGCACCGTCGGTATCGGTAATATCGGCGGTGTTGCGGTGGCAGTGACCGTGGGCGGTCCCGGCGCGACGTTCTGGCTGATCATGGCCGGTTTTCTCGGCATGTCGACCAAGTTTGTCGAATGTACCCTTGGCGTCAAATACCGCAACGAGAACCCAGACGGTTCGGTGTCCGGCGGTCCGATGTACTATCTCAGCAAGGGATTTTCGGAGCGCGGCATGGCCGGATTCGGCAGGTTTGTCGGAACCTTCTACGCCATCGGCATTTTCATCGGGGCGCTCGGCATCGGCAATATGTTTCAGTCCAACCAAGCCTATGTTCAGCTCAACAATGTCACGGGTGGAATGTTTGACGGCCTCGGCTGGCTCGTCGGCATCGTCATGGCGGCTGTGGTGTTCGCGGTCATCATCGGCGGCATCAAATCGATCGCCGCGGTCACCGAAAAGATCGTGCCGTTCATGGCGATCTTCTACTGCTTCTTCGCGCTGATCGTCATTTTCATGAATTTCGCGGCGATTCCCGAGGCTGTCAGCAATGTGTTCACCGGGGCCTTCACCGGCGAAGGTGTCGCCGGCGGGGCACTCGGTGCGCTGATCATCGGCTTCCAGCGGGCGGTGTTTTCCAACGAAGCGGGCATCGGCTCGGCGTCCATTGCCCACTCCGCCGTACGGACCAACGAACCGGTCACTGAAGGTATGGTCTCGTTGCTGGAGCCGTTCATCGACACCATCGTGATCTGCACTATCACCGCAATGGTTATCGGAACGGCGGCAGTGGCAAATCCCGGTTTCGCCGGCGACGCCACCGGTATCGCGATGACGTCCGCGGCATTCGAGGGGCAGATTTCCTGGTTCCCCGTTCCGCTGGCAATCGCCGGGATGCTGTTCGCCTTCTCCACCATGATATCCTGGTCCTATTATGGCCTCAAAGGCTGGACCTATCTGTTTGGTGAAGCCGCTGTCGGGCAGACCATCTACAAGCTGATCTTCTGTGTTTTCGTGGCGCTCGGCTGCGTTGTGCAGCTTGGTCCGATCCTCGAAATTTCCGACGCTCTGGTGTTCCTGATCTGCGTACCCAACATTCTCGGGCTCTATGTTCTGGCACCGATCGTCAAGCGGGAGATGGACGACTACATGGTCCGCATACGCAGCGGCGAGATCCGCAGATTCAAGAACGCCTGACACCGCAACATCGCATGCGGCAAGTCGGCCAATGGCGCCGGTTTGCCGCATGTCATTTCTATCTGCTGTTGTTTCCATACCATTTCGCATATTAAAAAGGTGGGAAACGATTGTGGATGAAATGAGCAAACCGAAACCGCGCGGACGGCCGCGCAGCTTTGACGAGCAGCAGGTTCTTGCCGCGATCCTGAACGT
>JAJFHT010000029.1 GCA_021775495.1 Hyphomicrobiales bacterium
AACCAGATCCAGGTCAAGGCAGGCGCCAACATCGACTATGAGACGGCAACAAGCCACAACGTCACCGTCGAAGTCGATGATGGAAACGGCAATACGTACTCGGAAGTCATCTCGCTGAGTGTCAACGACCTGAACGACGAGACACCGACCGACATCACTTTGACCGGCGGATCGGTGAACGAGAACGCAACGGCAGGAACAACGGTTGCGACTTTGTCCACCGTCGATGCCGACGCCTCGAACAGCTTCTCCTATTCGATCACCTCAGACCCCTCCGGCTTCTTCGAGATCTCGGGCAACCAGATCCAGGTCAAGGCAGGCGCCTCGATCGACTACGAGACCGCAACAAGTCACAACGTCACCGTCCAGGTCGATGACGGCAACGGCAACACCTATTCGGAAGTCATCTCGCTGAATGTTGCCGACGTAAATGAAGCGCCGACCGACATCCAGTTCGGATCGGGCTCCGGACTGGGCATTTCTATGAACGTCGACGGCGGAAACAATGCCTATCTGTACACCAACGACGGGGGTAACATCGTCGGAGGGCTTTCTGCCTTCACGATCGAGGTGGATTTTTCATCCACGCATTCTGCAGCCACCGATGTCCCGTTGTTCAGTTATCACACTGGCGGGGTCAGCGATGAGATCGAGCTGGGAATAAACGACTATGGTGGCGGCAAACAACTTTATATCGAGGTCGGTGCCAATGCCACGCCCGTCAGCGGATACAACGCCGCTTTGCTGCTGGATGGCGCCGATCATCAGGTATCATTTACTTGGGACAACACAGCCGGCTCCTGGGAGCTCTTTGTCGACGGAAGTTCAGTTGCGAGTGGATCGGGAATGGCCACCGGGCAAACGATCGCACCGGGCGGGGCAATCGTCCTTGGGCAGGAGCAGGACAGTCTGGGTGGCGGCTTCAATAGCAGCCAGATATTTGATGGCACCTATAACGGCGTAAGGATATTCAACGACGTCAGAACCGCGACCGAGATAAGCGACAACGTTTTCTCGGAAGTCAATCAAAGCGAGCCGGGCCTGATCGCTGACTGGCAAATGAACGACCTTTCCGGCGGAACCACAACGGATTCAGTATCCGGAAACAATTTGACAACCGGAAACGTCATCGGAACCGGATGGACAAACAGCGCGACGAGTCTGGAAACGACAAACACGGTTGGATCGGTCTCTGTTGGCGCATCCGCTGGATACGTCTCGACCAATGATCCCGATGACGGTGAAACGATCACATACTCACTTGTCGATGATGCCAATGGGATGTTCTCGATCAATGCTGTCACCGGGGGCCTGACCTGGAATGGTGTGTTGGGTGATCCCGAATTCACGCTCCAATCGGGCGCCAACAACCCGTTCAACGGCGTTGATGTCGGCGCCTATTCAATTCCAACTCTGGTCGATATCGACAATGACGGCGATCTCGACATGTATATCGGCGATGACGACGGCAATCTCGATTTCTATCGCAACACCGGATCCGAGACCTCACCGACCTTCACCTATGTCGGCGCCGGCACCTATGGCTTTTCCGACAATGGTTCCTATTCGGGGGTGACGTTCGGCGACATGGACAATGACGGTGACCTCGATGCATTTATCGGCGACACTTCAGGCAACACCTTCTATTACCGCAATACCGGCAGCGCGGGTTCGCCGTCGTTTTCGCTGATCGGCAGTAATCAGTTTGGGCTGACCGATGTTGGCGACGACAGCACCGTAAAACTGGTCGACATCGACAATGATGGCGATCTCGACATGTTCGTTGGCGACATCAACGGCAACTTTACCTATTTCCAGAACACCGGTACAGCCGGCAGCCCCAGTTTCGCCGCAGGTGTCATCAATCCATTCGGATTGGCGGATACCGGCAGATTTTCAAACCCGGAGTTCGCTGACATTGACGGCGACGGCGATCTCGACATGATCGTCGGCGATGAAACCGGAAATTTCGAAATTCGCGAAAACACGGGAACGGTCACAAGTCCGAGTTTCGCGGCTGCGTCAAACAATCCCTATGGCACGTCTATCCAGGACCTGACTTCAGCCTGGACCCTGGCCGACATCGACGGTGACGGAGACCTGGACGCGATCACCGGCGGCTCGAACGGGACGATATATACCTATCTGGACACCGCTGAAGCAACGATCGACACGTCATCCATCAACTCCTACGACATCACCGTAAAGGCAACCGATTCAGGTGGTCTTTCGACCCAGGAGACGTTGACGATCACCACGGGGACGAACGGATCCTCAACGCCCGGTTCATCGGGGACAATCAACACAGGCAATTACACCGCCACCGGATCGGGTTACACGGTCACCGCGCAAAATGTCGTCGGCGGTGCCCTGACAACCGCTTCGCTTTCGAATGTCGGAACGTATGGCGGAACATTTGCAGCCGACGGAACGGTGTCGGACAGCGATAGCGGTGTCGCCGAGCAAACCGCATACGACAAGGCATCTGGCCTCTCGGAAAAACTCATCGTTGATTTCGACAACGATCTGAGCTCCGCCAGCTTCAGTTTCGACTATCTGTATACCGGTAACTATGGCGAGGTCGGTCACTGGGCCGTGTACAATGACGGTATTCTGATTGCCGAAGCGGATTTCACCGAAACGTCGTTCGGTTCGGGATCAGGAACCGTCAATATCAATCCCGGATCAAACTTCGACCAGTTGATTCTGACCGGCAAACTGCAGACGGATTTATCGGATGGATCCGATTTCGGCATAACCAGCATTTCCTATCAGGAAGCACCGATCGTGACGGCTGGAAATGACACGCTTACAGGTCATGCCACCCAGGACAATCTGATGTATGGTCTTGACGGAGATGACACTCTGACGGGTGGGTCGGGTGACGATCTGCTGGTTGGCGGGGCCGGCGCGGATTCTCTGTCGGGTGGCTCCGGTACCGACACGGCCGACTATTCCACATCTTCGGCCGCAGTGACCGTGAATCTCGATACGGGATCAGGCACTGGCGGGGATGCTGCGGGAGACACTTACATTGATATCGAGGCAATCATTGCCTCGGACTATGACGACTATGTCTATGGCACTGACACTGGAGGTGTCACAGTCAATCTCGGTGCCGGAAACGACACATTCGACAATGACATCGGAGACTCCACGCAAGTGGATACGGTCAACGGCGGATCAGGCAACGACACGATTTGGGGTGGGGCAGGCAATGATGCGCTGAGCGGCGACACCGGCAATGACATTCTGCACGGGGAAGACGGCAATGACATTCTGAATGGAGGTGCTGGAACAGATTCCATAACCGGAGGTGATGGAAACGACACAATTGACGGCGGAACCGGTAACGATACCGCATACGGCGGGAACGGCGACGATACATTTGTGTATTTCATCGGCGACGGCAATGACAGCTACTATGGCGGCAATACCGGAAGCTGGACCGATACAATCCAACTGGCAGACGGCACCGCGCCACTTGGCGTTTACGGCACCGATTGGACAATCTCGATTTCACAGGGAAGCATCGACCAGACCTTGTCAAACGAAGTCGTCTTCAGCCAGGATAGCGCCGGTCAGATCGTGCTGCAGGACGGATCAACAATAACGTTCCAGGAAATCGAGCGCGTGGTTTTCTAATCCGCAGCGCAATCGGTCAAGTCAGCGCAACAACACCTATAGGACGATCTGGCCCATCAGATAAGTCACTATCAAGGATCGTTGGTATCAGATAGGCCGCCAGGAAAACGTTCGCTGAACCCGTTATTGATCAGCGTTCGGTAAACGCCGTGTCGAGCGAGCTGTAAACCGGCTTCAGCATGTATTGGACCAGTGATTTACTACCGGTGACGATGTCCGCCTGGACAACCATGCCAGGCGTGATCCGGTGTGTCACGCCGGCTCTGCCGACCGTGTTGCGTTCCATCTCGATGGTTGCCTTGTAATAGACATCCCCCTGCTCCGACTGGAACGTGCTCGCCGACAATTTGTTGACCCGGCCCGGAACGACTCCAAAAATATTCGAATCGAATGTGGAAACCTTGATTTCAGCCGGATCGCCGATGCTGACATGGCCGATATCCTTGGGATCGAGCCGCACTTCTGCGACGATGTTGTCGCCGACCGGAACAATCTTGGCGACCAGTTCCCCTGGTTTGATGACTTCACCTTTACCGTGAAACGGCAGATGCTGAATGGTGCCGCGCACCGGCGAGCGCACAAAAAGCCGGTCGACCAGATCATCCTGCTTTGCGATGGCCTGCTCAAGCTGCGCCAGTTCGGCGGAAATCTTGGCCAGTTCTTCGGTCAATGTTTTTTGCGACTTGACCCTGGCCTCAAGTTGAAGCGACCGAGCCTCCTCGATAGCCGTCTTCGTGGCATTCCGTTTGCCGACAACGGAGATATGCCGGGTCACGTTTTCTTCGTGATCTGACAAAGCCTCCTGAAGGGCTTTGCGGGCCACAAGTTTCTTCGATTTGAGTTTTTGCAGGGCTTCGACACGCTCAAGGGTCAGTGCCATCTGGCGTTCGGCGCTTTCAATTTCCTGTTCCAGGGCGGCCAGATCGGCAATTCGCTGATCGATCCGCGCCTGAAGCGTGCGCTCCTCCTGATCGCGCAACGTGCGCTGGGCTTTGTAGAGATCATGCTGATCGCGCGCCAGACGCGGATGTTGTTTCATGGCGCTGGTGGTCAGGAACCGGTGGCCGCGCAGCAGCGCAAGCAGCCGTTTCTTCTGCATGTTCAAAATTGCCGCCCTGACCGAAAGTTGTTCAAGGTCGCTGACGGCGGCATTCGGACGCAATCGTATCAACGGGGTTCCGGCCTCGACAATCTGGCCTTCCTCGCCCAGCACATCTTCGATAATGCCGCCTTCCAGATGATGGACGTTTTTTACCGCTCCCGTCGGCACCACTTCACCCCGACCGACGGCCAGTTCGCGGATCTGCGCGGAATTCGCCCAGATCACACCGGCAAGGATGAGCGCGCCTGCGACAAACGTCATGTTCTGGAGGATTCCCGGGACCCGTCCATCTTCAAGCGCCAGCGGAAGGATAAGCTTCTTGCTGTTCATGTCGCGCCGTTTTGAGCCGGTCTTGCCGTTCTTTTTTGATCTTGCAGAAAACATCTTACTCAAACTCTGTTACAAGAAACGGACAGGAGTGAAAATTAGCAGTTCGGAGCTAAGACATGCTTAAGAGCCCTGAGGTTCAACCGGCGACTCTGTGGTCGATTTCGCTCTTCTTGCCCTTCTGCAGGATCATCGGCACAACTTCCTCAGGGGGGCCATCAACCGCAATCTGCCCCTGATGCAGGACAACCACGCGGTCGGCAAGGTGCATGTGCGAGGGCCGGTGAGTCACCATCACGATTGTCGCCTTGCCCTTTTGGGCCCGCATCGTGGCGACCAGAGCCTCATCGCCGGCAACATCAAGCTGTGCTCCGGGTTCGTCGAACAGATAGATCGGTGCATTCTTGACAAACGCCCGTGCCAGCATCAATTGCCTGAGGAAACCCTCTGAAAAACGAGTTTCGCGGCTTCCCTGCAAACGGAATTCCAACCCGCCATCCAGCGCCCTGACCTGGTCGAGCGCACCGGCCATGGCGAGCGCCTGCTCGATTTCGGCGTCGGTCGCCGTCGGATGCGCCAGCCGAATGTTCTGGCTGATGGTTCCGTAGAAAAAGGAAGGTTTTTGCGGAACGAACCCGATTGCGTGCCGCAACTCTCCCATATCGAGTTGTCTGGTGTTGAGATCATCGATCAGCACCGCCCCGGCCTGCGGTCTGTAGAGCCCCGAAATAACCTTCAACAAGGTTGATTTTCCGGCGCCACTGTCGCCGGTAATCGCAATCGTTTCACCGCTCTTGATGCGCAATGTCAGGCCGCTCATTGCCGGCTCGTTCTGGGCAGAATAGCGCAGGCTGATTCCGAGCAGGGAAATCTTGCCCTTGAAGGTACGGTACAGGGTCTGATGCCGTCCGGGTTGGCGTTCCAGCTCGATCCGCATCAGCTGATTGACCTGTTTCAGGCTGTCGACCGACTGGCCGAGCCTGCTGAGCCCCAGAAACGCTGACTGAATCGGCGACAGGCCACGCCAGACCAGGGTTGTCGCACCGATCAGCGCACCCATTGTCACCGAACCGTCCATTGCCATCAATGTGCCGAGGCCGACCGTTGTCGCTCCGGCGATCATCATTAGCGTCTGGGCAATGGTCTGCACGGTGACATTGAAATGCTGCGCCCTGAACTGAGTAAGCATCTGGTGTCCAGCCAGCCCTTCGAAACGCTTGATCCAGATATCCTCCGCGCCGGTATCACGAATGGACCGGTGTTTTCCGGTGGTCTCCATGAGGAAATTGCGCATCCGTGTCTTGGCGCCGCCGGCACGCCGCATATGGTTGTTTGCCAGCGGTATCGTAAGCCCAGCAAGGATGGCATAGATGACGATCAGCGCCACGGGAATGAACCCCAGCACACCACCGATCGCAAATGTTGCAATGACAAAAAGCGATATGAAAGGCAGGTCCAGAATCGCGATAGCCAATGATCCGGTAAACAGCCCCCGGACATTTTGATATTGTTTCAGCCGGGTGACCTGCGTCGCGATGCTCGCCGATTCCGTCATCGCCACCGGCAGGTAAAGCAATTGCTGGAACGCCCGCAACGTGACCAGGCTCTCGACCCGAGCCCCCAGATAGGCAATCGCCCGGCCGCGAATGACCCGCATGGCGACCTCGGCGGCAATGATCAGAATGATGCCGCTCAGCAGGGAGAGCAACGTCATGATCGATTTCGCACCGATCGCCATCTGATAGACGGCCATGATGTAGAGCGGCACCATGACCGCAAGCAGGTTGATACCGAGCGACAGAAAGAACAGCGTCACGAAAGTCCGGCGAAATTTTGCCAAAACCGCCTGTATCCAGCCGGTCTTCTGGATTTCCGCCTGATCGTGCTTGTCGTCTATGTCGCGGACCAGATACACCTCGCCCGATCGGCGATCCGGCTTGATCTCGGCCAGATCGCGTTTTGCACCGTCAAAGACCAGCAATTGGCCATTGTCGAGGATCCGCAACACAACCGCAACATGGTCGCCACGAACCAGTAGGCACGGCAACATTGATGGTTTGAGCTCCGCCGGCGACAAAGCGTGCTTGGTTGTGGCGAAATTCAGCGCGGCCAGCACCGCCCTCAAACCATCGATGTCACGCACGCGGTCAAAATGCGGCAGGGCCTCCACCAGATGCCGGTCTTCCCCGCTCCAGCCAAGGGCCAGCAGCAACGGCCGCAGGCAGGCACCCGCCGGAGTCCCCTCGTCCACCTGCTCTTCTTTCAAATGATGGAACGAGTCCATCAACCGCCCGTGCAACTCGTGGACGGCATTGGAAAGCGGATTGTCGTTTTCGGCGACAGTCCTGAGTTTCAACTCTCGAGGGGCGTCAGGCGCAGTGTATTTGTCGGCGGTTTCGTTCATGGCGTCCTTACGCGGTCTGGACCTGAACCGGCGCGCAGGCGCCCGGCGTCGGCGCCTGTTCGGTCATGATGCCGTTTTTCAACTCGAAACGCTTGTCGGCTATGGCGAGCAACGATGGCCGGTTTGAAATCAGAAGAACCGTCAAATGGCCTTTCAACCGCATCAATCCGTCCTTGAGGGCGGCATCCGATCGCATGTCGAGCATCGAATTGGCTTCGTCGAACAGCAGAATGGCAGGTTCAAGGGCCAGCGCACGGGCAATGGTGATCCGTTGCACCATTCCACGCGGCAATGCTTCGGCGATGCCCTGTCCGATGGGCGTATCATATCCCTGCGGCATGCGGTGAATGTCGTCTTCCAAGGCAATCAGGCGCGCCGCCTGCCGGGCATTCTTGATCCTCTGCGGCCCGCTTCTGAACATGGTGATATTGTCCATGATCGTGCCTTCGAAAATGGCACTGTCCTGCGAGACATAAACGATATTGCGCGACATCTCGGCATGGCTCACCGTATGCGTATCCCTGCCGTCGATCTGACATATGCCAGCAGTCGGCGCCAGTTCACCTGAAATCAGCTTGACCAGAGTTGACTTGCCGCTGGCATGTTCACCGCGAATGCCAACGATTTCGCCCGGCGCAGCGTGCAGATAGACATGCTGCAATGCCGGTTTTTCAGCGCCTTTGTAGATGTGTGTCGCGTTGGCGAGCGAAATATCGCCGCGCCACGGCGTCTCCGCATCATCCTTATCCGCTACCACATCCGGCAGTTCAAACAGCGCCGCGGCATTTTCCCGCGCCAATTGCGCGCTTTCAAGTTCCATCAGCACCTGGATGCCGCGCATGACCGGTTGCATGACGCGGCTGGTCAAGAGTGTGCAGCAGGCTAGCGTTCCAACGCTCAACATGCCGTGGATCGCCATCACTGCTCCGGCCGTAACCGTCGAGATCAGCACGACATTGGAAATCAGCTGCGAATAGGTCTGCAATTCGTTGCTGAGCGACATGTTGCGATGCGAGATAGCGGAATTCGTCTGTTGCAGGCGCTCGAAACGGCGCTGCATCTGCGGTTCCATTGCCATGCTCTTGACGGACTCGATGCCCTGAAGCGTCTCGGTTATGAAGTCATCGCGGCGGCTGTTGTGTTCCGATCGTTCCGCAAGAACCCTGCGAAGCGCCTTGGCGCGCAGCACAATTACGGCAACGAACAAGGCAATCATTCCCATCAGGACATAACCGAGCGCACCTGCAACCAGGAAGATGACCGTCAGGTAGATCGCGACAAACGGCAGATCGAGCATGATCAGGCGGGATTGTCCGGCGGAAAACGCATTGAACTGGTCAAGCGACTCGAACCGGTCCATCCAGACATTGGACGGTTCCTTCTCAAACTTGTCCGCCGGCGCATGGACAGCGCGGTTGACAGCATCGAGATTGCTCAGGAAGTTCTGTTTGGTCGCAGACCAGCTCATCAGATAGGCACGGGTGACCTTGAGGCCGGCCTCGATCGAGATGGCCGTTGCAAGACCAAGCATCAAATAGCCGAGCGTCGCGACCGATTGGTTTGCCAAAATCCGATCATAGATCTGAAGCATCACCAGCGGCAGAGCCAGACCGAGAACGTTGATCAGAAACGAAGAGACGACCGTGGAACGCGGCAGAGCGCGATCTCCGGAGAACAGGGCTTTGATGCCAGAAACAAAGGACAAGGCGCGGCGCCCCGGCACACCAGCAGAGCCGGCACCGCCCGATGGGGTCCGCGTCCGGTCTGACGGTGATTTTCCACCTGCCCCAGGTACAGCCCCAGATACAGCGTTGCCAGCGCCAGACTGCTTTTCAGACAGCCGCGCTTTTGGGCGAGAACTCTTAACTTTCATCACCAACCCCAGGGCGAAGCCCTTTTCCAGCCTCTCAAGTTACGCAATCATCCTTAATGAGAGCTTTCCAGAGTCGAAAAAATCAGACTGATAGAGGAAAGAGAAATTTATAGTATTGATCTCGAAAATTGTCATTTCAGTTCAATGTTTCAAATTTTATCCTACTCGTTCGAAATGCATATACCAGACAGACAATAAAACATCAGATCAAGCCGCTTGTTTATAAAATAATTCGGATTTCACCGTCATGAATGCCATCACGATAACAAAAAAACAGACTTATTTGGCGGGGTTGAGCAATGTCGAAGGTCGACGAGAAAACCAGTGCGATCGGTGAAAACCGTGTTTCGGTGGGACCATTGGAAGATGCTTCCGATGATGCACTCGCGTCACTGAAGAGCGATGTCACGGATTTTGTCTTTGAGGACGCGCCGGAGAGCCGCGAAGACATGGTCATGCCGGGCAGCCCGGTTCGCCCCGATGGCAACGACCAGGATGCCGGCGCAACATCCGGTTCCAAGGTGGGCACACAATCCGCCGGTGGAAAAACCACCGAAGACAATGGGAACGCAGGTTCCAAAGGAAACTCCGAAGAGGCGCAGAACCGTACCGCGGGCGAGATCCGCTCCGATGCGGCCGTGACCGCTTCGGAAAAATCGCAAGATTCCACTCCCGAAAACCCGCCTGCGGCAATCCAGCAGGACGTGCCGACCGCTTCCGGTGGAAATGCCGGGATCGACGGACCAGAGGTTCTTCCGGTGCAGGACGCGGCCGGCCAGAATACGCCGACGGAAAATCCGGCACCAGTCGCCCAAAGGGCCGCGTTTATTGAGAGGAATCCCACCTCTGAGGAAAAGGCACCCGCCTCCGAGGAGGAGGACAAGACCGTCAAATCCGCCGAGGCAAATACAGGCAATGCAGCACCCACCGACATTCTGGTTGGTGGCGGCGAAGTCGTCGAAAACAGCAAGGACGGTACAGTCGTTGCAAAGCTGTCGGCTGTGGATGGCGATGCCGGCGACACGTTTACCTACTCGATCCAGGGTGGATCATCCGACTTTGAGATCGTCGGCAACGAGATCCGGGTCAAAGCCGGCGCCGATATCGATTTCGAGACAGCCAA
>JAJFHT010000281.1 GCA_021775495.1 Hyphomicrobiales bacterium
TCTCTTGTCATTCTGGACGAGATCGGCCGCGGCACGGCGACATTTGACGGTCTGTCGATCGCCTGGGCAGCGGTGGAATATCTCCACGACAAGAACGCCAGCCGGGCGCTGTTCGCAACGCATTTCCATGAGATGACGGCACTGACGGAAAAGCTGGGACGGCTGCAGAACGTCACCATGCGGGTGAAGGAATGGGACGGCGACGTGATCTTCCTGCACGAAGTGGCCAAGGGGGCGGCCGACCGCTCATACGGTGTCCAGGTGGCGCGCCTTGCCGGCCTGCCCGACGTTGTGGTCGAACGCGCAAGGGACGTGCTGCACCAGTTGGAAAACAGCGAAACTTCCGGCAAGGCCGACCGGCTGGTCGACGACCTGCCGCTGTTCAGCGTCGACCTCAGGCCGGCGCCCGCCAAACCACCGAAACCCGATCTGATCGGCGAGCAGCTTGCCGAACTCAACCCGGATGAGATGACGCCGCGCGAGGCGCTTGAGGCGCTGTACCGTCTCAAGCATCTGACCTCCGAGACATAATCGGTTCGGATTGCAGCGCCTCAACATTTTTCGAGTCCGACTGTCTCCACAGGACTGGCCAGAGTCTGTACATTGCTGGAGACAACGAAGGCGTCGATCGATGATATCGCAGCGACCGACGGCCCTACCAATGGAGAAAATCTGCGATACCATTTCCGCAAGACCCTAGCTGTGAGCCCGGAACATTATCGAAGACGGTTCGCGGCAGTCGATTAACCCATGCGCAAATGCAAATGATATCGAGGCATGCACGTGGACGATATGCTCCTCATGAATCCGAAAAGCTTCCCGGCACAATGGAAAACAGCGGAATGAAAGCTGCACTCAATGACCAAATCGGGACCGAGGTCGATGACAATCTGATATTCGATTTCGGTTTTTATGACGGCTCGGACAGCCGTTTCTATCTCGAAAAAGGCTTTCGGGTCGTCGCCGTGGAGGCGGACTTGAGAGCTGTGGAAAATGCGCGGGAGGCTTTTTCCAAAGAGATCGGGACAGGCGCCCTGACGCTCCTTCCAAAGGCCATCTGGAGTGTAGCCGGGGAGACAATTCCGTTCTACCTGAACCCAGGCGAAGGCAGCAGTTGGCACAGTGTCTTTCAGGACGCTGCCGAACGAGACGGGGAAACAAGCATCGTTCAGGAAGTCGAAACAACAACAGTCCCGGAGCTGTTTGATACCTTCGGCGTTCCGCGATACCTCAAATGCGACATTGAAGGAGCGGACGAGATTGTCGCAGATCAAATCCGAAAAGATGGTCGACTACCGCTTTTTGCCTCCACGGAATTCTACGATCGATCGGCGATCGAACAATTGAGAGATGCCGGTTATGACCGGTTTCAACTTGTCAATCAGGGCCATCTGTCGAGATTCAAATCGCCTCGACCACCGCGTGAGGGGCTGTTCTGCGATACAGTCTTTGGAGGTGAGCATTCAGGCCTGTTTGGTCTGGAACTCCCCACCGAGGGATGGGTCGACGTTCAAACCTGTATCAGGCGCTTCGAAAAATGGAAAACGATGAAGGAAAATTACGGGATTGTACCAAGGATCTATAAGCATATCGGAAGACTGACGGGGCGCGGTTGGCTTGATTGCAAGGGATGGATGGATGTTCATGCGACCACGTCTGACAGGCTTGACGGGACCAGTTGATCCGGATGCGGATTTTACTCTGCGTCAGCGCTGTTTCCTCGCCGGACCAGGACGACCGGAGCTCGTGCGGCGCGCAACAGCTTGATCGCGGCTTCATCGTCGTGAAACGGCTCGCCTTCCCGGTCCGCCACCACAAAGGACGGGTCGCCGCGAATAAGTGCAGAGGCAATCGCTTCCGGCGCCCTCGGAGAGAACCGTTTGATGATAAGGCGTTGAGCCGGTTCGATCATCGTTCTGGCCCTTTCAATGATGCGCTCGGCCTCGGCGTCCGTCGACGCGACAACAAACAGTTCTATTGTTGCATTTGCGGCTTTGGCGACCTGCCGCGCCAATGAAAGTGTAAGCTCGCCGGAGACATCACCGTCATCGATGGCAACGACCGGCCCCTTCTGCCCGGCGCTCTTTTGCCCTGCGGCGATCACAATGCCGCGGATTTCCGAGGGTACCGTACGCAATTCATCAATCAGTTGCGCGGCTCCGAGACCACGTCCGATTCCGGACAGTACGAGAAAATCCCCGGCTACGACATTTCCCTTGAGGGTCAGCGGCAGTTCGCCCTGCTCGATGCTGAACGACCAGCGGATTTGGGCCTTGTCGGCATGTGCGGAAAGGGCTCGGCGGCACATCTCGGCGCTGCGGGTCATGGCCGCCGCCATCAATCTGGCGGTCAGCGGAGTGGTTTTGGTGGACCCGAATTTCGATACCCGGGCAAAGGGAAGACCGGCGAGATCAAACATCGCCTCTTCCTGAACAAACAGACCGAGAATCTCTGCCTTGATGGCGGCGGCAAGTGTGGTCGCCGCGCCCACCGACGGATCAAAGTCCGCCCCTGCCCTCAGGCCTATGACTATTCGCGGGATTTTTCCGGCTTGTCGCAAATCGGTCACGTGTTTTCATTTGCCTTTTCTGTCTCGCCATCATTCATGGCAAACAATTTGCGGTTTTCCGCAAACCGCATGAGCCGGGCCTCGACCCGTCCATTGATGCTGTCCGGCGGAAACACGCCTTCGGCTCCGCGTTCGCCGGCCGGGGTGCCGGTGAGAAGTTCAATGCCCTGCCCGATCGTTTCGACCGGATAGATGCTGAACTTGCCCTCTTTGGCGGCGGCAACAACATCCGGCCGCAACATCAGATGCTTCACATTCGATGCCGGGATCAACACGCCCTGACTGCCGGACAGGCCGCGCGCCTTGCAGACATCAAAAAAGCCTTCGATCTTTTCGTTGACACCGCCGATCGGTTGTATCTGGCCATATTGATTGACCGAGCCGGTAACGGCCAGGGCCTGGCTGATCGGGGCCTCCGCCAGAGCCGACAGCAAAGCGTATAATTCGGCTGACGATGCGCTGTCGCCATCCACACCGCCATAGGACTGCTCGAAGACGATGCTGGCCCACAAAGACATCGGGACGTCGCGGGCATAGTTCGCGGCAAGGTAACCGGACAGGATGAGAACACCTTTCGAGTGCAGCGGGCCGCCAAGCTTGGTCTCCCTTTCGATGTCGATCACTTTGCCGGATCCCACCCGGACGCGAACCGTAATGCGTGAGGGCCTTCCAAAACTGAAACTGCCCAGGCTGATGACGGAAAGACCGTTGACCTGCCCGGTGGCAATGCCTTCCGTATCGATCAGTACGGTACCCCGCTCGATCGCCTCGTGACTGCGTTCGCGAATCCGGTCGGCACGGTGAATCTGCTCCGCGACGGCACGATCGACATCAGCGGCGGCAATGGTTTTTCGTTTGGCTTCGGCAGCCCAGAAATCCGCCTCGCGCAGCAAATCCGCCAGCTGACCGATTTTCAGCGAAAGACGTTCCGCATCGCCTGCCAGACGGGCGGTCTCCTCGATGACACGCGCCACGCCGGAGGCATTGAAGGGCTGCAGCCTCTCTCTGCTTGCGATCGAGGCAATCAAACGCGCATAGAGCTCAACGTTTTCGGCCGATCTTGGAAGTTCCTCGTCAAAATCCACTTCAACCTTGAAGAGTTCGGCGAAATCCGGATCGAGCGTACTCAGCAGGTAATACAGGATCCGCTCCCCGATCAGCACCACCTTGACCTTCAGCGGTATTGGTTCAGGCTCCAGCGAGATCGTGCTGGCAAGACTGAGCTCTTCGGCGGCAGACACGATGGTGATCGTGTTGCTGCGAAGCGCGCGCTTGAGCGCTTCCCAGCAGAACGGCTCCGTCAGGACCTTGCGGGCATCCAGCATCAGATAACCGCCATTTGCGCGATGAAGCGCACCCGGGCGGATCATGGTAAAGTCGGTCATCAGGGCACCGAACTGGGCAATATGCTCGATGCGCCCGACTACATTCGCCAATGTGGGATGATCCTCGGTCACAAGCGGCGCGCCCTTGCGATCGCCATCGACATCATTGGAAATCATCACATTGACCAGATAGCGATTGAAACGCGGATCGGCTCCGCGTGCCGTCGGACTGCGGGGAACTGCCCCGGCGGCCTCGTCTTCGTTTTGGGGCAGGAACAGCTCGACATGGTCAACCAGGTCCTTTCGCACTTCGGTCAGCCGCTCGAGGATCACTTCGTTTTTGGCGAAACGGTCGGCGATCGCCTTGATTGAGGTATCGAAAATCGACTCCGTCAGTTCGGCATTGAGATCGCGGATTTTTACCCGGTGCTGCTTTTGAAGAAGCGGCAATTTTTCAAGAACAGCGGTCAGGTCCTTCTGCAGTTCGCTGATTTTCTCCTCGATCGCTTCCTTCTGTTCCTTTGGCAGCAGATTGAAGACCTCCGGCTTGATCGCCTGCCCTTCACTCATAGGCGCCAGGGCAAAACCCATCGGCGTCCGCAAAATCGCGACGTCCTGTTCCTTCGCCTTCTTGTTCAGTTCCTCGAAGGCCCGTTCCTGTGTTTCCTCGAACTCCATATCAATGGCGCGACGCCTCTCGCGATACTCGTCCGACTGAAAGACCTCAGGAATCGCATGCCTCAGATCCTCAACCAATTCATCCATCGAATCGCGGAATCGGACGGCACTACCGGCTGTCAGCCGCATGGCCTTTGGCCGGTGCGCCGAAGCAAAATTGTGAACATAGACCCAGTCGTCCGGAGCCACGGCATCCGAGGCCTTTTCCTTCAGATATGAATGAATTGTGGAGTGCCGCCCAGTGCCCTGCGGTCCGAGCGCAAACAGGTTGTAACCGGGCTGATCGATATCGCTGCCGAAGCGCAATGCGCCCAGTGCCCGCTCCTGACCGATCAACGTATCGATCGGCTGCAATTCCGCGGTCGTCTTGAACCCGAGCGAGCGCGGATCGCACAATGGTCGAAGCATTTCCGGCGTGAGCGGAGAAAGAGAAGTTGCGCCTTTTGAAGCAGCAGTTGCCATTTTTGATCCCGACGTCTGAAATAGTGGATGCCTTGAAGCACGGCAATATTGCTCGGCAAATCGGCTCGAAGTCTTGATTTCGGTCAAACCCGGCAGCGGTGCCGGAGGCTAACATCTTAATCGAACCGACCAGTCGGGTTGGCCATAATCAATGATGCCGACCGGATGGTGCGCGGTAAAACCGGAGCAATTCCAGCATTCAAATGCCTGTGCACCGGAAGAAGATGACACAATTAAAAGGATCACAACGAATGAGTTACACGATCGATCGTATATTTCAGCGCGAAGACTTCGATACAATTGTCGACCGGACGCGGACGGCGCTCGGCGATCAGGGTTTCGGAGTTTTGACCGAAATCGACGTCAAGGCGACGATGAAGAAAAAAATCGACGCAGACATTGCCGACTACCTGATCCTGGGTGCATGCAACCCCAATATGGCCCACGAGGCGATGAAGATCGAACCGCGGGTCGGGGCCATGCTTCCGTGCAATGTGATCGTCCGATCCATCGACGACGGAGCGGTTGAGGTCAGCGCCATCGATCCGGAGGCCTCCATGACGGCTATCGACAATGACGAACTCAAAGCAGTGGCCGGGCAGGTTCGCAAGATGCTGGAAACCGTGGTCGCCAATATCTGACAGCCGAAAATGCGACCTGCCAGGCGGTTGATACACGTCAAAGGATCGATGCATATGAACTGATCCAATGCTCGCGGACGTCCGGCATTGTCGCCAAGCGGACTCGATTGGATATTATGTGCTTTTCCGCCACGGCCAGTTTTTCAGTTGCAGCGATATTGCTGCCGGCGGCGGGTTATACGGTGTCGATGGCATGGCGGACGGATCCGAAATGGATTCCGATTGCCGTTTACCCGATCATCTTTTCAATCCAGCAAGCAATCGAAGGCATGCTTTGGATCGGCATCACTTCGGGCGACCAGCCGTTGATCGACATGGCGTCGCGCGGGTTCCTGTTTTTCTCGCAATTTTTCTGGCTTGCCTGGGTTCCGATTTCCATCCGCGCCGTTGAAGAGGAGCAATTGCGCCGAAGGCTGCTTTTCGGCCTGTCGGGAGCTGCTGTGCTGTTCGGATTGTCAATGATCCTGCCGCTGTTCTTCTTTCCGGACTGGCTTTCGGTCGAACTGGCAAAACATTCGCTGCGATATAAAATGGTGCTGATCTACGACGGTTTTGTCAGCCGTCCGGTTGTTCTCGGCGTGTATGCCTGTTTTATCGTATCTGCATTGTTCCTGTCGTCCGATCAGCGCATTCGAACCTTTGGCAAGCTGATTACGCTGTCGCTACTGATCACCTATTTTTTCTTCGCATATGCCTTCATCTCCGTGTGGTGCTTCTTTGCCGCCGTCGTTTCCGTCTACATCATCGCGATTTTGATGCTTGAACACCGACGGCAGTCAGCCGTCGCGCAATGGAGGGCGAATTGACCAAAATCCACGGAACCGAAGCAACGGCTGTAACACACACCGACGGGTTCCGTGTTTCAAGCCGTGCCAGCGGCCTTGCCATATCCGGGATCAAGGAGATGGCCATGCGCGCCGCGCGGCTTCCCGATGCCGTCTCACTGGCCTGGGGCCTGCCGTCATTCCGGACGCCTTCGAACATCCGCGAAAGCGTCAAGAACCAGTTCGATCTCGATCCCGATATCGGAAAATATGCGCTTCCGGACGGGCTTGCCGAACTTCGCGCCAGGGTCGCCCTCGAACATGAAGCCACAACGGGTGTGCCTGTCGATGCCGACAGGAATGTGATCATTACCGCAGGAAACATGCAGGCCGTGAATGCGCTGCTTCACACTGCAATCGATCCGGGAGACGAAGTGATTGTCACCGACCCGGGGTTTTCATCGCACATTCAGCAGATCCGCCTTTGCGGTGGCAAGGTGGTCTATTGGCCGCTTGATGAGGAGGCGGGGTGGGCTCTGGACGCCGCAGCTCTCGACCGCCTGATCACGGAACGGACACGGGCGGTCATTCTGGTCAATCCATCCAATCCGACCGGCCGTCTTTTTCCGAAGGAGCAGCTGCTGGCGGTAGCCGAAATCATCCGCCGGCAGGGATTGCTGCTCATTCTCGACGACCCCTACCACCATTTCACCTATGAAAATCAGTCACGCTATTTCAATCCGGCATCCGTGGCTGAACTGGCCGACAACATCGCCTACTGTTTCACGTTTTCGAAGTCCTACGCCATGAGTGGCTGGCGGCTTGGATATATGATCGTTTCGCAGGAACTGAAACGCCAGGTTCTGAAAGTTCATGACGCGACACTGATCTGCGCACCGAGGGTGTCACAGGTCGCAGGTCTAGCGGCATTGCAGGGCGACCGCGGCTTCATTGCTGAATTTTCCCGTTCGCTCGACATCCGCCGCAATCTGATATGCGAGCGGCTCGACGCCCTGCCGCATCTGTTCGAATATGTCCGGCCCGAAGGTGCGTATTACGTCTTTCCACGAATCCTTGCCAAACACGAAAACGCACATGCATTTGCCATAGACCTGCTCGAACAGGCCGGTGTCTGCGTTACGCCCGGCAGCGCATTTGGCCCGGCAGGCGAACATCATGTGCGCATGGCCTTTTGCGGGCCGGAAACCGATATCAACACAGCCTTCGACCGTATCGAAAAGCATTTCGGCGCATGAATGAAAGCCTGAATATAGTACCCATTTCCCCGGAGTTTGCCATACCAACCGCGAGGGCGATAGCGCCATGAACGGTCCCGCTCAGAATGGCGAGGTCATCGACTGGCTGCTGGCCGGTGATGTGGCTGTTCAATATCAGACCCATCGCGATCTCCTCGGCAAGGAGAGCCCGGACCTGCGGGCAAGGATCGCGACCGAGGGTTGGGGAAAGCAATATCTGGATCATCGCAACCCGGACGGCTCCTGGGGGCAGGCCTTCTATCAGCCCAAATGGACAAGCTCCCACTACACATTGCTGGAGATGAAGAGGCTTTCGATACCCTCCGATCATCCGCTGATCCGTGAAAGCATTCAGGATGTTGTTTGCCGATACAAATCGGGTGATGGCGGCATCGGAACCTCACCCGGCTTGCGCAAAAGCGATGTCTGCGTCAATGGCATGTTCCTGAATTACGCCAGCTATTTCGGCGTGGCGGAAAACCACCTCGGCTCAATCGTCGACTTCCTTCTTGATGAACACATGAAGGATGGCGGTTTCAATTGCCAGAGCAATCGCTCTGGGGCTCACCACAGTTCCCTGCATTCCACGCTTTCGGTTGTGGAAGGCATTCTGGAATATGAAAACAACGGGTACAGCTATCGGCTCGATGAACTATTGCGCGCCGCAGGCCAATCACGGGAATTCATCCTGCTGCACCGTTTTTTCAGGTCCGATCGGACCGGTCAGATCATCAACAAGGGTTTTCTGACACTCTCCCATCCACCAAGATGGCGATACAATGTCCTGAAAGCGCTCGACTATTTCCGCAGGGCGAAGATGCCTTTTGATGCGCGCATGCAGGATGCCGTCGATGTGCTGTCGGGCAAACGTCGCAAGGATGGCCGATGGCCGCGGCAGGTGGCACTTCCGGGCAAGGTCTTTTTCGTGATGGAGCCGCCGCGCGGCCCAAGCCGCTGGAACACGCTGATGGCGCTTGGCGTTCTCACTGCATATGGTAATGATCGGTAGTTGGCGGCTTCAAGGTCTGTTGCCAGCGAAGATTTAAAAATCGCGCTGAAGCGACGGGCATCTGCTCATTGCTTAACAGGCGCCAGGCGCTTCAGGCCGTTTGGTTCTATCTGCCGAGCATATTCATGCGCTTTTGAAATTCACGCTGCTCCCACTGGGCGCCAAAGACATTGAACATCCCGTGGATGACAATGGCATGCAATGCCAGTGCAAAAGCCCAAGGCACCGCCACCCAACCGATCCAGAGCTCCTCCGGCGTGACGGTAATGTTGAAAATGTAAAGGCATGGAAGGATCACCACAAAGGAAATCCAGTGCATGTGAAAACCCTTGAGATTTTGCACATACTCGATGGCCTCACGTTCCTGATGGTCGGCGATAGTATGGTTCGTGGTCGTGTCCTTTGTCATTTTTGGCTCCTGCATCAGACTGCTCACACTTGTTTCGAAAACAGCAGCAAGACACTTCAGAGACTCCAGGTTCGCCGGTTTGCCGTTTTCGATCCGTTGGATCGTGCGGACACTGAGACCCGAATGCTCGGCAATCTGCTCCTGCGTCCATCCACGTTCGAGGCGAAGTTTCTGAATACTCATCGGATCAAATTTCCTTCTGCTGTCCCCAAGCAGATACGGTTTGCGGCGCTGATTGAACACGACACCAACATGACAGCGGCCCGACACGGACACGACAGGAGTATGCCAAACTGCGAATTGCGATCAAAAATCAGGCGATTCCCGTCAGGTGATACTGAGCAGGATCATCCCGGCCGCAGTGGCAAGTTTTGCAAGGTCGGCCCAGCGCCGCTCGCCACCATACCGATCAGCGGAACGCCATACACCCACCGAAACCAGAATATTGTATGGAACGGACAATCCGTATCCGACAATCAGTGCAGCGATCACCTGGTCGCTTGTCATCAGCAATAAAAATGCCGCACTGGACACAAGATTGATGATCAGGCCGCCCAAAACCGCCCAATTCCAGAACGCGGTCTGAAGTGGCAACTCTCCCCGCCAGAGATGGCGTAGTTGGTTCATGACACCCTATGGTGCTGGTGAATTGGGTGAATGTCCACTCAATTTCAACATCCACAATTGACAATCGGGCAACAATCCCACGCCTTCCGCAATAACGCGTGAAGCGAAATAGGCAGCTCCGCCTGAATCAATCGCCTGCAATTTCGCAGTCATGGATTCGATGTCAGTTCGAAAACACGCGCTGGAATGCCGGCCGCTGTTGCAGCCTTTCGTAATAGGCGACCAGTGCCGGATGATTTTCAAGCATTCCGGTGTAGGCGGCCCAGTTGCAGCTATATCCCAACACGATATCTGCACCGGAGAACCGCGTGCCGAGCAGATAATCCCGGTGATGCAGCGCTGTCGAGAGAACAGCGCCGCACGCAGTGAATCTCTGGCGCCCTCGGCGTTCGATCTCTGCGACCCGTTGGTCTTCGGGAAGGTGCATAGAGTGTTTCATCACATCCAGAAGCGACGGATCGAGCTCGGCACAGGAAAACACGGACCATTGATAATAGGCCGCACGTTCCGGGGTTCCCATTGCCGGCGCAAGGCCCCTATCGGAATATTCGTCGAGTATCTGAAGCACGATCGCCACTGATTCCCACATTGTATAGCTATCGGTTCTGTAGGCCGGCACGCGTCCGAGCGGATGTATGGTCTTGTATTCTACTGAGTGATGTTCCTGTTTCGGGAAACTCACCAGGCGGCTGGTATAATCCACTCCCAGTTCTTCCAGCGCCCATTTCGCACGGTTGGACCGGGTTGGTGGAAATTCGAACAGTTCGGCCATTGGATTCCTGTCATTTTCCGCTTGTCTCAGGAAACCGCGACCGGTCCTACCGGTTAGCGCTTCACTGAACTAATTGGTTAACTAATTTGAATCCATGTAATAGTCAACCAATATGTTCAGTGTTTATGATTGGACCAAGGGCCTGCTGACAGGACGGGAGCGCCGCCCTGCGCATCATCGGCCACAGAGCGGTCGGCATCCAGACTCGATATCATTTCAGCGGCAGCAAAATGTCCGTCAGCAGTTCTTCGGGCGCGACCTCCTGCGGATTGTTCAGATAGAGTTCGTAACAGGGACCGTCGGCGGGCTCGCGTCCGGAATTCGGCAACCAGCCACCAAACAGATAATCGTAGGCAACCTTGATCGATGTATAAGGCCCCTTGTAGTGCATGACCGCATGGCGTCCCCCCATCAATATCACCTCTTCCAAACCTTCAGGCAATTTCAGGCTGGCCGGAATGGCCAGCCCGGCGTGGCACCGCAGGTCAGCTTCGGCGACCACATTCGGATCATCGTAGTGAACCGCAGCCAGTGCCTGGATATGCGGCCACAGATCAAGTGAGGAGGCCGTGGCAATGAGTTTCGCAAAGCACGGGCCCACTTCGGTATAAGGGCCGACATGCAGCAATGCGGCCAGGCGGCGTGACGGGGCGTATTCGATATCAACGTCAAACATCTTGAGTTGTCCTTTTGGTGTTCGTCTTGATGGCAAGGCAAGCTTGCCGGCTTTTCGAAACGCGCCGGGGGAGACACCAAAATCTTCACTGAAAGCACGGGAAAAGCTTTGGACATGCGGATATCCCGCACTGACGGCGGTCTCCGAGATCGGCCGCTTGTCATGGATCAGCCAGCGCGCTGCCTGATACAACCTCACCCGGCGAACCGCCTGCGCACAGGTCTCGCCGGTCATCGCCTGAAAAACGCGATGCCAGTGAAACCGCGACATGGCGGCGACATCGGCGAGCGTATCGAGCGACAAATCGCCCGCGGGATTTTCACTGATGTATTTCAGCACCCGCAAAATGCGCTTGTTATAAGTGGCCGGCATTGTCTTCCCTTGGTTCGTTTCATGTCAGATATGGCACGAGCCAAATTCGCAAATCTTGCTCAATTGAAAAAATCGCCGGCAGCAATTGACCGTGGCATTTGAACCGGTCGATGCTGAAAAGTCCTGCTGGCTCTGAAAACAGCCTGGTGATCGGCGAACCTTGAAGGATGATCGCTCATCCAATCAATACCCCCGGGTTCATCTCGACTCCCTCGGCGCCGAGTTTTCGCCAATCCAAACCGGCCAATCTTCCTTGCATATCAGCGAGCCGATGCGCTTTCATGACCGGCCGAATGCCCGTACCATTGCTGCGGGAAAGCGGTTATAGAGCGCGCATGAGCAAAAAGAATCTCCGAGCCGGCGAACTGATCGACGCCCAAGGCCTGCGTGCGGAACTGACGGCGCTGACGGAGGACAGCCGCGGCGACGGATCGAGCCTTGAGATCCGCGCTGCTGTTCTGCAAGTCCTGAAGGGCCGTCTGCAGTCGGGCCGGGAGATCATCGAAACCATGCTGATGGAGGACGGCAGCGGCACGCTGTGTGCCGAACGCCTGTCGCATGTCATGGATGAAATCATCAGCACGCTCTATGATTTCGCCGTCACCCACGTCTACCGCTCGAAAAATCCTTCCAGCGCCGAGCGCATAGGCGTGATTGCAGTCGGCGGTTACGGCCGCGGCACATTGGCGCCCGGGTCCGATATCGATCTGCTGTTCGTGCTGCCCTACAAGCAGACGCCCTGGGGCGAACAGGTCATCGAATACATGCTCTATATGCTGTGGGACATGAGCCTGAAGGTCGGCCATGCGACCCGCAACATCGACGAATGCATTCGGCTGTCGCGCACCGACATGACCATCCGGACCGCCGTGCTGGAAGCGCGTTTCTTATGGGGAGACGAAGCGCTGTTCGACGATTTGATCAAGCGTTTCGACGATGAGGTGGTGAAGGATACCGGCGCCGACTATGTCCAGGCCAAACTTGCCGAACGCGACGAACGCCACCGCAAGGCCGGCGAGAGCCGCTATCTCGTTGAACCCAATGTCAAGGACGGCAAGGGGGGACTGCGCGATCTGCAGACGCTGTTTTGGATCGGCAAATATTTCTACCGGGTGCGCACCGGCGAAGAGCTGATCAAGAAAGGCGTCTACACGCGCAAGGAATATAACAAGTTTCGCAAGGCCCAGGATTTTCTCTGGGCCGTGCGCTGCCATATGCACTTTCTCACCGGCAAACCGGAAGAGCGACTGCATTTCGACATACAACGCGACATTGCCGACCGGCTTGGCTATACGGCCCACCCAGGGCTGACCGCCGTCGAACGGTTCATGAAACACTATTTTCTGGTGGCAAAGGATGTCGGCGACCTGACGCGGATTTTCTGTGCCGAGCTGGAAGAGGAACAGGCCAAACATGTCCCCGGCCTCAACCGGATTTTTCAGACCTTCTCGCGCCGTAAACGCAAACTTGCCGGTACGAGTGACTTTATCGTCGACAACCACCGCATCAACATTGCCGATGAAGAGACCTTCAAACGCGATCCGATCAACCTGATCCGGATGTTTCAGCTTGCAGACAAACACGGTCTGGAATTTCACCCCGATGCCATGCAGCTTGCGACACGCTCGCTGAAACTGGTCGACAATGAATTGCGCCGGAACCCGGAATCCAACCGGCTGTTTCTGGAAATATTGACGTCCGATCGCGATCCGGCGCTCAATATGCGGCGCATGAACGAGAGCGGCGTACTCGCCAAATTCATCCCGGAATTCGGCAAGATCGTCTCGATGATGCAGTTCAGCATGTATCATCATTACACGGTCGACGAACATCTGATCCGCTGCATCGATGTATTTGCCGAAATCGAACGCGGCGATGGCGAGAAAGCACATCCGCTGGCGCATATTCTGGTGCCTGGGCTGAAAGAGCAGCGCCGCATTCTCTATGTGACGCTGCTGCTGCACGACATCGCCAAGGGCCGGCCGGAAGACCATTCCGTGGCGGGTGCGAAGGTTGCCAGGAAACTCTGCCCGCGTCTCGGCCTGAGCGAAGCCGAGACGACGCGGGTTGCCTGGCTGGTCGAGCAGCACCTGACCATGTCGATGGTGGCCCAGTCGCGTGATCTCAACGATCGCAAGACGATCGAGGATTTTGCCGATCTTGTGCAGTCGCTCAACCGGCTGAAACTGCTGCTGGTGCTGACGGTCTGCGATATCAGAGCGGTGGGGCCGGGTGTCTGGAATGGCTGGAAGGGCCAATTGCTGCGGACGCTCTACTACGAAACCGAACTTATGCTCACCGGCGGATTTTCGGAAGTCCCTCGTACCGAACGTGCCGAGCACGCCCGGGCGGCATTGCTGGAAGCCTTGCAGGACTGGCCGGAACAACATCGCGAGGCCTACGTCAAACTGCACTATGAAAACTACCTTTTCACTGTGTCCCTTGAAGACCAGGTCCGCCATGCACGTTTCGTTCGCGAAACCGACGATGCCGGCCGAAAACTGGCCAGCATGGTGAAGCCGCACACATTCGAGGCGGTGACCGAGATTACCGTCCTGTCACCCGATCATCCGCGTTTGCTGTCGATTATCGCCGGTGCATGTTCGGCGGCCGGAGGCAATATTGTCGACGCCCAGATTTTCACCACCGCCGACGGCAGGGCGCTCGATACCATCCTGATCAACCGCGAACTCGGCAATGATGACGATGAGCGGCGCCGGGCCACACGCATCGGGCGGCTGATCGAGGATGTCCTGTCCGGCAAGAGCTACCTGCCCGAAATCATCGAGAAACGGGCCAAACGCCGGCGTGCGACGAAGACCTTCCTGGTCACCTCGCGCGTCGAAATCCGCAACACGCTGTCGAACAGGTTTTCGGTTATCGAAGTCACCGGGCTCGACAGGCCGGGACTGCTGTCGGAAATCACCGGAATTCTATCCGACCTGTCGCTCGACATCGCCTCGGCGCATATCACCACCTTCGGAGAAAAAGTTGTCGACACATTCTATGTCAATGATCTTTTCGGACAGAAAATCGAGGATCCGTCGCGCCAGGCGAAAATCAAGGACGCGCTGCTGGCAGTTCTTGATGGCCGGAAGCCGACACGCGCCGAACGCAAAGAGACCGCCCCGGCGGCTGCCGAATAACAGCTGGGTGGACGATCACGGATGAGCCTGTTTCGAAAGTTCGCGACCGTCGGCGTTGCCACGATGGCAAGCCGGGTTTTGGGTTTTGCCAGAGAGGCGCTGATCGGTGCCGCGCTCGGCGCCGGCCCGGTCGCCGACGCTTTTTACGCCGCCTTCCGTTTCCCAAATCTGTTTCGCCGCCTGCTCGCCGAAGGCGCGTTCAACACGGCCTTCATTCCGCTGTTTGCCAAGGAAGTCGAGGGCGGTGGATTTGATGCGGCGCGCAAATTCGGTGAGCAGATCCTTGCCGTCCTCTTTGCCGTACTGCTGGTTCTTACTGCGCTGGCCATGATCTCGATGCCCTATCTGGTCGGAACGATCATCGCGCCGCGTTTTGTTGATATTCCGGAAAAATTCGATCTGACCGTGACCATGACGCGGATCATGTTTCCCTATCTCTTCTGCATGTCGCTGGTGGCGATGCTATCCGGCATTCTCAATTCGCTGCGGCATTTCTTTCTTGCGGCACTGGTGCCGGTTCTTCTCAATATTGTGCTGATCGGCGTGCTGGTTGCAGCGTTGCAGACCGGATTGCCGCCACGCGACATCGGTCTGGCAATGGCCTGGGGCGTATTCGCCTCGGGTTTCCTGCAACTTGGCTTTCTGATCTGGGGCGTCCACCGGGAAGGGTTCTCCATGCGGCTGCGGATGCCGCACATGACACCGCAGGTCAAACGTCTGATGGTGCTGATGGGTCCCGCCTTGCTGACCGGCGGTGTGACCCAGGTCAATCTGCTGATCGGTCAGATCATCGCCTCGGCCCAGGATGGTGCCATCGCCCTGCTGAACTATGCCGACCGGATCAACCAGTTGCCGCTCGGCGTCATCGGCATCGCCATCGGCGTGGTCCTGCTGCCGGAGCTCGCACGGGCGCTGAAGGCACAGGATATGGACAATGCCGCGCATCTGCAGAATAGATCTCTGGAATTCGCGCTTGGACTCACGGTGCCGGCCGCCGTCGGGTTCATGATCATGCCCGGACCGATCGTCAATATTCTCTATGAGCGCGGAGCTTTCACCCCCGAAACAACCACTCTGACTGCGGCGGCGCTCGCCGCATTTTCGGCCGGGCTTCCGGCCTATGTGCTGATCAAGGTGTTCCAACCGGCCTATTTCGCCCGTGAGGACATGAAAACTCCATTCTGGTATTCGGCAATCGCGGTTGCCGTCAACATTGCCGGCAGCCTGCTGCTGTTCCCCTCCTATGGACATGTCGCCATAGCTGTTGCGACATCCGTTTCCGCCTGGGTCAATTTTGCCTTGCTGGCGGCAACGCTGTGGCGGCGGGATCATTTCAGACCCTCACCGACAACCTTCCGGCGCATCAGCCTGATCATGCTGGCAAGCGCGGTGATGGGCGCGGCGATCTGGTTCAGTGAAGATGCCACCAGACCCTTCGTCGACAATCCGGTTCTTCTGATCAGGGTGATTTCGGTGCTGCTGGTGGTGACCGTTGCAGCAGTAATTTATTTCTCCATCGTGATTGCCACGGGCGCCATCGACCGCACCGCGTTGCGGCGAATGGTCCGGCGGTAAAAATGCGTTGCATTGTCGGCAAAAACGGCGTTGACGCGATGCTGATCCTGGACTATAAGCCGCGTCACGAGTGGCGGCCCTTTGGTCGCCCGATTGCTTTTGTGTCGAGCTGATCGAACGATCCAAGCCGCACTGACCAGACAACAAGAGAGGCATTCATGGCCAACACGACTTCGGCCAAAAAGGCTACGCGCAAAATTGCTGCCCGCACTGCAGTCAACAAGGGACGCCGTACACGTGTCCGCACCTATGTGCGTTTTGTTGAGGAAGCGCTGGCCACCGGCGACAAGACCAAAGCACAGGCTGCACTCAAGGACGCACAGCCGGAGCTGATGCGTGCCGCTACGAAAGGCGTGATGCACAAGAACACCGCCTCCCGGAAAGTGTCGCGTCTGGCACAACGGGTCAAAGCCCTCGCCTGATTCTACTCCGCATCATTGCTGCTGAAAATCCAACCCGGTGCCCCCGCGCCGGGTTTTTTGTTTTTCTTCGGTGACTTAGCCCGAATACGGCAAATTCTTCCCACACGTCCGGCATTTTGATTAGTCGGCACTGTATACAATGCTGCATTGAAACACTGTCATAATCACTATCGCCATCAGTCGGGGCTGGTAGATTTTTCGTAATTTTTTCAATTAGTTACAGAAGGTTGCGGTGAAATTCGCCCCGTCACAATCCCGTGAGCCGCTGGATTCAAGAGTCAACCCAGTATTTTTTTATTTTTTTGATTCAGAGCAGATTTATTCGTCGCTGGAAAAAAGGGTTTGAATCCTAAAGGTTTACTCTTGGCGGGTTTCGACCGACCGGTATTTCACTCCTCTGCGACTGACTGATTCCTTAAAATTGCGTTACCGACACCCTTGCTCTTTCCACAAGGTTTTTTGTAGTGTCCGGGACATCGGAAGGGATGGGCCGCTGGCCCGCCGATCCAAGCAAAAAACGGGTTTAACCGACGTGGGACCTTCCTGCGAACGCTGGATTTTTGCCTTTCCGTGGCGGCAGGTCAACTGCTGTCGGGATCAATGGTCGTTGTGTGTTTTCAATCTGGCGGTTTGCCGGAACGGCTGTTTGCGTCCCGTTGTCGGGCCTACGGTGTGCGCATTGGCGCCAACCGGACGCTCTGGTTTCAATCGGTCGTCATGGGGTGGCGGCCTGGCAGATTTGGGAAAGGACAGGACTTTGTCGGGCAACAGAAGAGGGGCCGTGAACCAGGCACCGCATTTTGTCGGCTGGACGTACAAACAATAGAATTCAACACACACCAACGTCCAACCATACGAATTCTCAGAGGCAAAAATGCAAAGCGGCAATCAATTGGCAAGCACAGACTTGTCTGTCATAAATTCAAACATCGGGGGAAAAGGCATGAGTGTTTCCGGCTCGGGGGCGGAACTGACATTTGAACGCGTCAGAGCGCAACTGAAAGCGCGTCTGGGCCCTGAGGTCTACTCAAGCTGGTTCGGCCGCATGAAACTGGCCGACAACTCGAAAAGCGTGGTGCGCCTTTCCATTCCAACCGCCTTTCTGCGCTCCTGGATCAACAGTCATTATCTGAGCCTCATCCAAGAATTGTGGGCTGCAGAGCAGCCGGACGTTCTCAAGGTTGAAATCATCGTCCGCAGCGCAACCCGCACCAACCGCACGATTACCGATCCGGAACAGAGCACTGCCGGCAGTCCGCAACGCCGGACCTCCCAACCCGCACCGGACCGTAACGCCGGCAAGAGTCGCGCCGGCATACCCGCACAACCGGCGGTCCGCGGAACAGAAAAACAACAAACCGTTCTCGGATCGCCGCTCGATGGCCGCTATACGTTTGAATCCTTTGTCGAAGGGCCATCGAACCGGGTGGCTTTTGCCGCGGCAAGAGCGGTTGCGGAAACCGGGGCCGGCTCCGTTCGCTTCAATCCGCTGTTTGTTCACGCCTCGGTCGGCCTTGGCAAAACCCACCTGCTGCAGGCAATTGCATCGGAATCACTGAGACAGAACCCGCAATCAAGGGTCGGTTACCTGACGGCGGAATATTTCATGTGGCGGTTTGCGACGGCGATCCGCGACAACGACGCGCTCAAGCTGAAGGAGCAGTTGCGCGACATCGATCTGCTGATCATCGACGATATGCAGTTTTTGCAGGGCAAATCGATCCAGCATGAATTCTGCCATCTCATCAACATGCTGCTGGACAGTGCAAAACAGGTCGTTGTCGCCGCCGACAGGCCACCGGCAGAGCTGGAATCACTGGAACCGCGTGTCCGTTCGCGACTGCACGGGGGCGTCGCGCTGGAAATGACCGGTCCGGATTTCGACATGCGCCTGTCGATGCTGAAACAGCGTCTGGAATCGGCGCAACGGGATGACAATTCCCTGGATATCCCGGCGGATGTGCTGGATCATGTCGCAAAGACGGTAACCGGCAGCGGCCGCGAACTGGAAGGGGCGTTCAATCAATTGCTGTTTCGCCGCTCCTTCGAACCGCAGCTTTCACTTGAGCGGATCGATGAGTTGCTCGGCCACATGTACCGCACCGGCGAACCCAAGCGCATACGCATCGAGGACATCCAGCGCGTTGTTGCCCGCCACTACAATGTTTCCAAGACCGAGTTGCTGTCGAACCGGCGCACCAGGACCATCGTCAAGCCGCGCCAGGTGGCAATGTATCTTGCCAAGGTTCTGACCCCGCGCTCGCTGCCGGAGATCGGCCGGCGATTTGGCGGCAGAGATCACACCACCGTGTTGCATGCGGTGCGTAAGATCGAGGGTCTGACCGGCGATGACAGCAAACTTGCCCAAGAGATCGAGCTGCTGAAGCGGCTGATCAACGATCAGGCTTGAATGTAACCCTGCCGGGACGCTCTCATCAACAGAACAGGTCGGCAACGGGCTTGCGTTTCAGCCGTTTTTCCTGTCAGTTTGCGAAAGTTTGCAGCCCCGCGAGGGGCTGCTTCGGTCATAACCGTTTTGATCATATTTTTCTTCAGTCGAGCGAGATCGGTTCGTCATGCGTGTCACTTTGGAGCGATCCAACCTACTCAAATCCCTCAATCATGTTCACCGCGTCGTTGAGCGGCGGAACACCATACCGATCCTGTCCAATGTGCTTTTGAAAGCCGATGGCGCGAGCCTCGAATTGAAGGCAACGGACCTCGACCTCGAGATCACCGATGCGACGCCGGCTTCGGTCGAACAGGCCGGTGCGACTACCGTTCCGGCACATCTTTTGTACGATATCGTGCGCAAGCTGCCGGACGGCGCCGAAGTCATGTTGAGGATGGATGAGGACGGCAATGCCATGTCGGTCATTTCGGGCCGCTCCAGCTTTCGCCTGCAATGTCTTCCCCAGACCGATTTTCCGGAATTGTCCGCCGGTTCGCTGCCCAGCATCTTCCGCATCGACTCCTCGGCGCTACATGGCCTGGTCGAAAAGACGCAGTTTGCGATTTCGACGGAGGAGACGCGCTACTATCTGAACGGCATCTATCTGCACACGATCGAATCCGGCGGCAATCTGAAACTGCGGGCGGTCGCCACCGACGGACATCGGCTGGCGCGTGCGGAAATGGACGCCCCCGCCGGCTCCGAAGAGATGCCCGGCATTATCATTCCGCGCAAGACAGTGGCCGAACTGCTAAAACTGGTCGACGACCCGGATATCGCAGTGACAACCGAACTGTCCGATTCCAAAATCCGTTTCACCATCGGCGGCGTGGTTCTGACTTCGAAATTGATCGACGGCACATTTCCGGATTACCAACGAGTGATTCCGGAAAACAACGACAAGCCGCTGGTGATCGACCGCCAGGTGTTTTCCGCCGCCGTCGACAGGGTCTCGACCATCTCGTCGGAGCGCGGTCGTGCGGTCAAGCTGGCGATTGGCGACGGGCAAGTGGTCCTGTCGGTCAACAATCC
>JAJFHT010000282.1 GCA_021775495.1 Hyphomicrobiales bacterium
AGAATCGGCAAACCGCCAGGAAGACCGGTGACCGTGCCATTGGTTGCGGCGGTAAAGGCGCTGCGCACGGTTTCCGGCACGGCAGTGCTCGGGGCGCCGATCGATGCGGCGGTTAAAGCTTTCGCCAGGGCGCTTTTTCGACTCAGGTATTTTGATCCAGTCATGCGGATTTCACCAAGCAGTTCACCGCTTGCATCGACAATGACGATGCATTGCGGACAGCCCAGTTCATCGGCTCTGGCAACAGCGGCCTGCATCATGTCCATGACGGCCGAATGGGTCAGCACCGTTCGTGTTACAAACCGTTCCATAATATGCTTCCTTGGCTGTGGTTCATTGCTATGTTATCGATAACACACAGAATGACCAAGGGGTGAGAATGTCGTTTTTCGAGAGTTACGATCCAAAATTTGCTTCGTTCGTCCTGGGCAATGCACCGGTCAAACAGATCGCCACGGGGTTCGACTGGGTCGAGGGGCCGGTCTGGTTCGGCGACGCCGGGGTGTTGCTGTTTTCCGACATTCCCAACAACCGCATCATGCGCTGGACTCCGGGCGAGGGAACGACGACGTACCGGGAACCCTCCAACTACGCCAACGGACACACAAGGGACCGGCAGGGACGTCTGGTATCCTGCGAACATGGCGGCCGCCGCGTCACGCGCACGGAATGGGATGGTTCGATCACCGTGATCGCTGACAGTTATGAAGGAAAACGACTTAATTCACCCAATGATGTGGTGGTCAAATCCGACGGCAGCATCTGGTTCACCGATCCGCATTACGGCATCATGACCAATTACGAGGGCTATCAGGCCGAGCAGGAACTGCCGTGCCAGGTTTACCGGGTCGATCCGGATAACGGGTCGATCGAAGTGGTGCTGACGGATTTTGCCTGCCCCAACGGGCTTGCATTTTCTCCCGATGAAAATCGTCTCTATGTCGCCGATACGGGCGCGATGTTCGACGCCGACGCGGAAAGGCATATTCGGGTGTTTGACGTCGATGGAGATGGCGGACTGCGCGGCGGCGAGGTATTCCACGTGGTTACGCCGGGTGCGTCAGACGGATTTCGCTCAGACAGTGATGGAAATATCTGGACCTCAGCCGGCGACGGCGTTCACTGCGTCAATCCGGCTGGTGAATTGATGGGCAAGATTCTGGTGCCCGAATTGGTATCGAACGTCTGTTTTGGCGGGCGGGCAAAACATCGCCTTTTCATCACCGCAACGACGAGTGTCTATTCGATTGTGCTGAACCGGCGGGGCGTGCAGGAGCCGTAGGAAGTACTCAAACAATCATTGTGTCAAGCAACTGCAACTCGCAATCAAACCGACCCGTTGTGGCGGTGGGCAGATCGCGTCAAGGCGCGCCCGACCGCTAGACCAACAAATTGCCGTTTGGCTCTTGCCTGTCGTTCACATGGGGAACACTGTGCGGCTCGTCAGCCAAAGCCGGATAGATATTCAAAAACTTATGGTCTGTCGTTCCGTGAAGTGTGGATTGATGTTCCCGCGAGCCTGAATCTCAATTGACCTGCGGTAAGCAAATCCGGGCAATTTTTCCGATGTCGGAGGCGAAGCGGCAGATGTTGAACCGGCCTCAGAGCGACAGAAATGACACGAGGGAGACCCCCTGGTGGTAGCCCGGATGACCGTGATCAGCCGGGATACAAAACCTGGTTTCAAACCTTGATCATCACCTTGCCATGTGTTTTGCGTGGAGCACGCAGATATTTCCACGCCTCCCTGAACTCCTCCATTTGAAAGACCTTGTCGACATTCGGCTGAATTTGGCCTGAAGCAAGAGCCTCGTAGACGAAACTGAGCCCTTTCTGCTTCCATTCGGCGTCTTCAATGTAGTGGAACAATGAATAGGGTTTGAAGGTAGCATTTGCCTGATAAAGCTCCATCATCGGCAGCTCAGGCAGTTTTTCGTCGAGCGTGCCAAAGGTGAATATCTGTGCATCCTTGGCAAGGGCTTTGCTGTATTGCGGGATCATCCCGGCGCCGACGGAATCAAAGACAGCGTGTACACCCGCACCATCGGTAAATTCCTTTAGCGATTCTGGTAAATTTTCACCCTCACCGATGTAAACATGACTGGCGCCGCCCTGCATGAGGTATTCGCGATTGTATTCAAACCTCGAGGTTCCGATCATGTTTGCACCCTTGATCCTGCCGATCTCAAGCGCTGAATAACCTGCCGTGCTTGTCGCGGCGGTCACCAGGATATTTACGCCGGGGGCGGCCCTGGCCAGTTCGGCTATCGGGTAGTAAGCGGTCATGAACTGCATCCAGATTGATCCGGCTTCTGTTGCGCTCATGCCGTCTGGCGCCTTCGTCAGATATTGCGCATTGATGATCACCGTGTCGCCGCTGACGCCCTTCATGTCGTAGAAATAGGGAAGCGTGCAGTAGCGTTCACCCAATTCAATGCCCGTAACCCCTTCACCTATCTGGTCAACGACGCCCACCGCCTCGCAGCCGATACGCGCCGGCAACTGGCTGAAGTTGAAGGAGTAACGGCCCTGCATAAGGTCCATGTCGCCCCAGTTGAGGGCAAACGCTTCGGTCTTCAATCGAACCTCACCGGGACCCGCCTGTTTCGGTGTGTACTCCCTCAATTCGAGGCCAGACGTTCCGGAATACTCCGTGATGACCCATTCGCGATTGGCTTCAGACATTGAATTCGGCTCCCTGTTTTTCGATTTGTGCTCATTTTGCGTTTGTTGGGCGGCGAGTTTTTCAATTCGCTACGCACACCCCGCAGCCACCCACATTTCCCACGGTCAAGATGCCTGTTGCTGCAACAGCTGATCAGGCCGCCGGCCTCCCTTTGATCTTGATAATGGGAATTATACAAACTTTATGCAATGATTATTTTGAAGGACAGGCCGCAGCGGTTGAGATTGCGCCAAGCCACAATCTCAGCCGAATGTCGGCAAGTGGCACCCCTTGCCAGTACCGATCTGAGTTCGAAAACGCTTGCGGTCAGAAGCAAACCGCAAACAATTCAAGGCAACTTTGCCTATTCATATTGGAGTGTGCACGGGCCTAAATGGTGCTGCCCGGCACCAGGCGGGTTGGAACGACGATGACATCTTGAACCGGTTCGCCGCGAATGCGCGCCATCAAAGCCTCGGCGGCGGATTTGCCGAGGCTCTGGGTCGCCACGGTGGTCGTCGTCAGGCGTTGCGGCAGTACCGAGGCGACCTCCATTCCACCCCAGCCTGC
>JAJFHT010000283.1 GCA_021775495.1 Hyphomicrobiales bacterium
CATCTTCGGTGAATGGACCACCTGGAACGGCGTGTGGAGCGAGTACCTGGTTTGTCCCAACAACGCCCTGATTGCCGTTCCGGATGGCGTCGACGATGACACCGCAGCCCAGTTCTGGGTCAATCCCCTGACCGCTTTTGCCATGGTCAAGGAACTCGGTCTTGGCGACGGCAATATCCTGCTGCAAACCGCTGCCGGTTCCGTGCTCGGGCAACTGGTAATACAGCTCAGCAAGATTTATGGCTTCGACACCATCAACCTGGTGAGGCGCCAGGAAACCGCCGACGCGTTAATGCAGGAGTTCGAAATACCCGGCGTCTATGTCTATGACGGCAGCGACGCGTCGAAGACGGAGGTGAAACAGGCCATCGCCCGGGACTTTTCAGGCCGCACCATCGACTACTGCATCGAGGCCGTGGGTGGCGATACAGCACATTTTTGCCTCGACCTCCTCGGACCCAACGGCGAAATCTATATTTACGGCACCATGACCGGCGACGTCACAATGACCATCAACACCGTGGCGGATATCGTGATGAAGAACAATGCGATCAAGGGCTGGTCTTCCCAGGAAAACTGGTTGCGTCTTACCAGTGACGAAGACAAACGCGCCTTTGTCGATGAACTGTGGGCACTCATTGCAGATGGCAAACTGAAGATGCCGCCGACGGGACAACGTTTTTCCTTCAGCCAGATCAAGGATGCCATGACCCATTCTTACGCTGCGGGCCGACAGGGCAAAGTCATGCTGGACTGCAAGGCGTGAGCGTCCGTCTCATCCACAACCCGCCATCGATTAGGTTGTGACCGATGATCCCAACGCTTCCTTTGCGCTCTGTTCTTTTTGCCGCCACCGCGATCGGTCTCAGTTCGTGCACCACGAGCACGGTCCTGAACGGTGTTATCCCCGGCACTGTGAATGCATCATACAGCGAACCTCATCGTAGCTCATTCGGCGCCCGCAATTGCCTGATGAGGGCGATGTATTTCGAATCCAACCGCTCCAGCCGCGAAGGATTGCTTGCCGTTGGAACAGTGGTGATGAACCGAGTAAAGTCGCCGAGATTCCCATCCAGCGTCTGCGCGGTTGTCGGGCAACCAAAGCAGTTCGCGCCGGGTGTTCTCAGCCGAAAAATGCAAGGCGATAAAGAGGAACTTGCGGAGTTGGCCGACGCAATCCTAGCCGGCAAACGTCATCAGGGTGTTGAAAGAGCAAAGTTCTTCCATATGGCAGGGCTGCGCTTCCCTTACAAGAATATGCACTATGTTTTGGTTGCCGGTGGCAACGCTTTCTACGAAAAGCGCAGCAGCAAAAGACAATGACGGAAGCTGCGTCCCGGTTTTCCGAGTGCTATTCAAGGCAATTCCGAATTTCGGTGCACTTAGAATTCCCAGGTAGTTGAAGCCCTCGATTTCTCATAACTGCTTTGCCGCGGCTTTCGGCCATCAACGACAGCGGCTAAGAACGCCCAAAATCTAAGAGCCAAAAAGGGAAGTTTTGACCCTTAGCGGCCGGTCGGTTGCGACGAAGTAACGGCAGAAATGAGCCCTCTTACGACATTGAGTGATTGTCGCGATCCGAACAATCAACCATGCACCTGATCGTCATTTATGGTCCTTAAAAGACATTGGCCCTGTACTGTCAAAGGCAACAACGTGGGAACACATTACCAATGCCGATCTTTGTAATTATCCAAAGGACGGCATAGAAAATTGGGGTATCTGATCCCGCACATGCTCGAAGCGTTCACTAGAGCGTTTCATTTTTTGATTGAATCGTTTTGGGATTCACAGATGATTTGATTTGTGATTCAAGCTGGTTGCCGGGACTGGAGGCCGGCAACCATGGTGAAAGCTTATTGTGACGATCTTCGGCAACGTTGTGTTGATGCGATTCGGTTAGGAGACCCTGCGAGCATGGTGGCGGCACGGTTTGGGGTGGCAAAATCGTCAGTAATCAAATGGCATCAGCGGTATCGGGAAACAGGCAGTGTTTCGCCTTCCAAGATGGGTGGTCATCGCAAGCTGATCCTGGAGCCCCATCGCGCCTTCATTCTTGAGCAAATAGAACGCACATCTCATCTGACCCTGCATGGCCTGAAGGACATGCTGGCTGAGCGTGGCATTCATGTGTCGCATCATGCGGTGTGGACGTTTCTGCGCCGCGAAGGGTTGAGCTTCAAAAAAAACTCTGTTCGCTCTTGATCAGGCCCGCGCAGACGTCAAGCACAGGCGCAAACGCTGGAAAAGCATTATGGGTGCACTTGATCCAAAGCGCCTTGTGTTCATCCCCTCTCGGCATTTGCTTCGCAATTGCCTGCCGGACAATGGATGAAACCTGGATCAAGACCAACATGGCGCCACTTCGCGGATGGGGGCCGAGGGGAAAGCGGCTAAGGGCGTTTGCGCCGCACGGCAAATGGCGCACCATGACCTTCATCGGAGCGCTTCGTCATAATCAACTGACAGCGCCTTGCGTCTTCGATGGCCCAATCAATGGGGTCTGCTTTACAGCCTATGTCGAGCAGGTGTTGCTGCCCACACTCAAACCCGGCGACATCGTTGTCATGGACAATCTGGGAAGCCACAAGGCCAAAATCATCAGAAAGATGATCCAAGCAGCAGGTGCCCGCCTGTGGTTCTTACCACCCTATTCTCCAGACCTGAACCCTATCGAGCAGACATTTGCCCAGATCAAACACTGGATGCGCATCGCGCAAAAGCGGGCCATCGAAGAGGTCTGGAAATATCTCGGAACACTCATCCAAACCATCACTCCAACACAATGCCAAAACTACATCCAAAACACAGGATATGGTTCAATCAAAAAATGAAAGAGTCTAAGATGGAGGGTGTTGGAAGAGGCGAAAGGCAACGTCATCAAATCCGGGAAATGATGAAGCATCATAGCGGCCAAATGGTTGCAACGTGGGAAGGCTGCCGTACAATTGATTGCTTCTAATGTTTGCAATCCGGTCATTTCTGCTGTGCAGGTTCGATTCGCACTAAACACGAATGCGCAATTGGCCCCTGGGCGAGCTTGGAAGTCCCTTTATCAAGCGTCAGCACATTTGGATTGCCACGAAGACAAATGTGTCCTTCGGGCTCGAGCCACGCACCTGTAGCGATCTGGATGACGCCCGGCATGATCTCGTCACTCACCTTCAACTGCGCAAGGCATGCGCCTCTTTCATTGTGAAGCTGCACGATCTGGCCCTCGGTCAGGTTGCGGGTGGCGGCATCTTCCCGGTTCATCATGACCGGTTCGACACCCTTGGGTCGGTCGGCGAGGCTGATCGAACCGTGATCGAGCTGGCTGTGCAGCTTGTTACGAGGCTGGTTGGAGATCATGTGCAGTTGGTCTGGCTGAGCCCGGCCGAGCCACTCTATGGGCTCCATCCATACTGGGTGGCCCGGGCAGTCGTCGTAGTCGAAACTGGCGATCGTCTCAGAGAATAGCTCGATCTTTCCCGAAGGAGTATTGAGAGGATTGGAGATCGGATCGGTCCGAAAGGCTCGCATCATGATCGTTGGCACTTCCGGGCTCGGTACCTTGATCCAACCCTGGCGCTGAAAGGTCTCCCAATCGGGGAGCTCGACCCCTGCACGTGCCGCCTGCTGGCACGAGACATCCCAGATCCAACGCTGCCAGCCCTCCGGGCTGCGGCCCTCGGTGAAAGCCTCTTCGACGTCCAGCTCGGCGGCAATGCCGCGTAAAATCTCGTGATCGTCTCGGGCCTGACCGACCGGTTCGATCGCCTGATCCATCACGACCTGAAAGGGATCCTTGGGAGTAAGCGCAAGATCGGTGCGTTCAAGCGGCGTGGTACAGGGCAGCACGATATCGGCGTGCTGCGCCAACGCATTCCAGCACCATTCATTAGCGATGATCGTCTCGGGCTTTGCCCAGGCCCGGCGCATCCGGTTCAGGTCCTGATGATGGTGGAACGGGTTGCCACCGGCCCACCAGACAAGACGAATATCTGGATAGGTGTAGGACTTGCCGTCATAGTCAAACCGCCCGCCGGGGTTTTCCAGCATTTCGGTAACACGCGCGACCGGTATGAAGTCCTTGACGGGGTTGTGCCCCTGCGGCAGCGACGCATAGTCGACACGACGGCGGGTGAGGCCGATATTGTTCATGGCCGAATAGCCGAAGCCGATACCGGTTCCCGGCAGGCCGATCTGCCCCAGCATCGACGCCAGTGTGATCGCCGCCCAGAAGGGCTGTTCGCCATGGTCCTGCCGGGTCAGCGCCCAGGCGACCGAGATCATCGTCCGGCTCTTCGCTATGCGGCGGGCGAGATCGCGGATCGTGTCGACGGGCAGTGCGCAAATTTTTGCCGCCCAATCGGCCGATTTCGCAACACCATCGTTCTCACCCATCAGATAGGCAGTAAATCGGTCGAAGCCCACGGTGTAGCGGTCGAGAAATGCTCGGTCATGCAGGTTTTCGACCAGCAGTGTATGTGCCAGGCCAAGCATCAGGGCGACGTCGGTGTTCGGGCGGATCCCCAGCCATTCGGCTTCTATCTCGTCGAGCAGGTCTGAGCGCAAAGGCGAAATGTTGACGAATTCAACCCCGGCCTTGTGTGCTGCCAGCAAACCGGCCTTCTGCACATGGGCGCCAGTGCCCCCCTGGCTGATCTGGCCATTTTTCATCGGTACGCCGCCGAAGGCTACGAACAGTTCGCAGTCCGACGCAATCGAGTCCCAACTGGTCGTGGTATCGACATGGCCGAGAAAGGTGCCCAGAATATGCGGCACCACGACTTCGGCGGCGGCAAACGAATAAGTGTTTTTTGAACTGGTATAGCCGCCGATGCAGTTCAGGAACCGTTTCAACTGGCTTTGGGCATGATGAAACCTCCCGGCGCTGGCCCAGCCATAGGAACCGGCATAGATCGCCTGATTGCCATGCACGCGGCGTACCCGGTCAAGCTCGCTAGCAACCAGCCGGTTGACTTCTTCCCAGCTTACTTCGACGAATTCATCCGTGCCACGTTTCTCGCCTGCAGTTCCCGGCCCGCCTGCAAGCCAGGATTTGCGCGCATGCGGCGCCGTAATCCGCGTCGGCCCGTCCAGAACATCGACAATGCCCGGACCAATCGGTGAGGGATCTGGGTCATGCTCGAAATTCGTAAGACGGGTCACGCGGCCATCTTCAACATCAACGCAATACGTGCCCCAATGGCTGCTTGTCAGAAGGCTGCGGTTTTCCGGAAAACGGTTCCGTTTGATCATCATCTCTCTTCCGCTGTTGCTGAAACGGAGCCGCTCACCCATGACAACACCACAACTACGCTTATTTGGAGAACGCCTTTACAGAGCTTTGAAACTCTTTGGTGCTCTCAGTGAGGAGGTATTGATCACGATCCATGTGGCCAATCGCCTCAACCAAAGCAAAGGCAGAGGCATTCACGGTAGCTTTTGTCATCTTGACGGACAAGGCAGGCATGGCGGCTACTCTTTGAGCAATTTCAACAGCCCGGGCACCTGCTTGACCATCCTCCACAATTTCTTCCACAAGTCCCCATTCCAAAGCTTCCTGTGCCCCTATTTTTTCACATAAAATTGCATACTTTTTGGTACGTGATGGGCCTATTTGTGCCACAAGCCGCGGGAGAGTGTTCCAGCTCATGTTCATGCCCAAAGCAATCTCAGGTAATTTCATGTAGGCGGAGTGGCTCATGATTCGATAGTCAATCGCAGCTGCAAGGGCAGAACCGCCCCCAATGCAATGCCCTTCTATTGCAGCGATGGTGAAGGCTTCAATATCTTGCCACACCTTGCACATATCCGGACCTAACCGAACTGAATGCCGTCGTTCCAGAAGCGGCTCTTCCTTGAAGAGCCCGTTCTCGTCCTTCAAATCGGCTCCTGAGCAAAACGGGCCATCTGCACTGAGAATTACGACACTTACATTCGGCATATCGGCGATTTGACGGGCTGTATCTCTAAGCTCGATCATCAGCTGTTGGGAGTAGGGCGTCAGCCTGCCCGGGCATGAGTAGCGGACATTTACGGTTGCGCCTTCTTTGTTCATTTGTACAAATTGCAAACTAGGTTTACTTGTCATTTGTGGCCCTCCAGCGCTCATCAGAGAAAAACCAGAGCTTACCCTCGTTCATCGAGGTAACGGTCTCGGCGCCATCCCCGATCACACAAGGTCTGGTCGAGATGCGCGTGCACACGGCAATCGAGTAACAATGCTTCGTCAAATAACACTGATCAAGTTCAAGCAAGACGTTACGGCTGAAGAGATTCGTTCTCTGGGTGAAGGATTCAAGAAGCTTGACGGCGTGGTGCCCGGAATAAATCGTTTTTAGGCAAACCACCAACGTTCACCACTCTTGGCACCGTCCATTGGCAAGTTGTTACCAATCGTCTCCGGGGTCATGATCTTGTCGCTGTGCGCCATCACGTCACTTACGAACAATGGCAACGCCACACCGCCTTCATTATGTACGATGCGCTGCATCTCGACATAAATCTCCCGTCGCTTGGTGGAATCGAGTTCGGTGCGACCCTGGACCAGCAGCTTATTGAACTTCTCGTGCTTCCAGTAAGTATCGTTCCAGCTCGCGTCGGCGGCGTAGACTTGGGAGAACATCCAGTTCTCGATCGGGCGTCCAAGCCAGTTACATGCGACCCAAGGCTTTTTCATCCACACGTCCGACCAGTAACCATCGTTAGGTTCACGAATGACCTGGATATCAATTCCCGCAGGCGCTGCGGATTCCCGCATCAGCTGTCCCGCGTCAACCGAACCGGCGAAACCCGTGTCGGCAGCGTGAAACTGGAGACTGATTTTTGAGTAGCCTGCCTTTTTCAAATGATACTTGGCTTTGTCCACATCGTATTCACGTTGCGGTAGTTCTTCGTTTGTCGCACGATAGACGTTGGCTGGCCCGATAGGGTTATCGTTACCCAGTTCGCCATATCCAAATATTATGGTTTTGAGCCATTGTTCACGGTCGATAACGTGTTTAACAGCGGTGCGCAGATCGTTGTTGTCATAAGGCGCTGTGTCTGTCCGCATCGGTAAAGTGAACTGTTTGTTGCCGGTCACAGATTTGACAACGATTTCGGAAACCCGCTCTAGCAGATGCACGGTTTTCAATTCGACTCCTTGCATGGCGTCCACTGCACCGGATCGCAGTCCTGAGGTCCGGGAATTGGCATCGGCGACCTGAATGGTTTCCACTTCATCGAAGTGCGCGCGTCCTTCTTTCCAGTAATTGGGGTTACGCGTAGTGAGGGAGCGTACACCCGGGTCGTGGTCCTTCAGGACATAGCCGCCCGTGCCGATACCGGACTGCCAGTCAATGGTGCCGTCACCGTTTGAGGGGCACACATTGAGGTGGAAATCGCTGAGGAGAAAGGGAAAGTCAGCATCGCCGCCTTTGAGCGTTACATTAACTGCATGCTTGCCATCGGCTCTGAGCTCAGCAATGCCACCGAGGATACTTTTAGCCGCGGATTTGGAGTCCTTGTTCAGGTGATGGTTTAACGAATCGACCACATCTTCCGACGTCAGCGATTTGCCATTGCTGAACTCGACCCCTTTGCGGATTTTGAGGTGCCATACTTTCGCGTCCGGACTGACTTCCCAGCTTTCCGCTAGTTCAGGAATCAGTTCACCGTTTGCCGCTATTTCGGTCAGATTATTGCGCAATTGGCCGGACTGCAGGTTAATCATGTACTGATCGAGAATCAGACCGGGGTCGAGCACATCACTGCTTGCACCGCCAGTCACCGCCTGTCGGAAGCTACCGCCTCTTTTTGGTGTTGCGGCTTCAGCTCTGTTAACCACCAGCGATGCCGATGTCAGGGATACACCCAGGGACAGTGCGCCGGTCATAAAGGCGCGACGTGACATCTTTCCAGATTCAAAAGATTGCTGAATACTTTTTACTTTATTTGCAGCTTCCAAATCTGAAAGCCCAGCAGACAGGTCGATCTTGGTTTGTTTATCTTTCAATTCTTATCTCCTACACTTTAAATAGGATTTTCAACTACGCCGTTGCTTCATGTCTTGTTCGAACTCAGTCTCGAACGGCTACATAATTTTGGGTTGGAAAACAGCTTGCCGATACCGAAGGAAATTCGAACCCAGTTCCCGGTTGCTTGCCATCCTGCCTCAAGTAGCAAAACAGAAAAACGCTCATTTCCGCTCAAGCGCGCGGCCGGTGCGTATCCTGTTGAGCCTGCTCCAACAAAGGGGTCATAGCCAAGTTTTCACAATTGTAATTCTCATACTCGGCTAAATTGGACTATTCGCAGGCAAGAATGTGAGATCAATGGCATAATAACAATGTAGCGCATGTTCATATCTTCTATATCAGTTACGTTATGTCTGTTAAATGTTCCATCCCGGATGATCACATAGTTGCTCGCCGATCTGCCCTGTTCATGGCAAGATCGATTCTGGGCGAGGTTCGGGACGAAGGACGGACTGCTGATTTCCTTGCACAAGCAGGTCACGACGACGCCGAAGGTCTTGGTGGCGACCTTGCGAGCGCGGAGCCGGCATGGGTGCTAGCTGATCGCTACGGTATCTCCGAGCAAACCGTCTGGACGTGGCGCAAGCCGGACAGTGTCCATGACCGGGACGTAATCACTCCTCTTTAGACCCTCCACAAAATGGCCATTCTCTTCACTTTTCTCAAAATTCTGGCAGACGACACCTGGAACATCAATTATTGCCGCCCCCAAAACCTGGGCTTAATGGCGGCTTCGCGCGGACCGTGGGGGGCTTCGACAACTAGCTTAGTTCCGGGGTTCCAGTGGGCACGGTCGATCAACCCTATTGCGGCGTTACAATCATAGGCCCAGGCGCGGCAAGATGAAGAAATCCGACCGACTTTGTCGCCTTGAGTGTTCGTTACGTCCCAATACCCACGCATTCTGGGCAAGGTATCACCGAAAATCTCGATCGGACGAATTTGACGGGTCGGGTCTTGTTTTTTTCCGAGAGAAGCCCAACCGAGACAGCCAACGTCCCTATTCATTTCGCACAAATGGCCGAGCCCGGCCTCGAAGGGTGTCATATCGGTGGTGACGTCGACCCGGTAAGCCAGCAATCCCGCTTCGATTCGCTCAGACTGATTTGGGCATGCTGCCCGAACACCCAGATCGCGGCCTGCTTCCATGAGCTGATCCCAAATCATCTCTGCACCCGAGGATCCTTCATAGTAAAGTTCATAACCTCCCTGTAACCCGAACCCCGAGCGCGCCAGCAACATTGGAGTTCCGTTTACATTGACACGCGCATGCTTATAAAATTTGATGTCCATGACCTGCTCGCCCCAAACGCGGCATGCCAACTCATCTGCCTTGGGTCCTTGAATACCTAAAGGTGAAACTTCCGGTTCTTCGATCGAAACATTCAGATTTAGTGCAGCTGCAACACCCTTGTAAAAGAGGATCAAATCGGCGTCCGCCACCGACACCCAATAACAATTTTCAGCAATTTTAATGAGAACGGGATCGTTCGTCATGTTGCCATCACCGTCAACTGTCGGGATATAAAAGCACTGGTCGTTCTTCATATTCTGCAGGTCTCTGGGCGTAGAGGCCTGCACGAGGCGCAACGCATCTGGACCTTTGATCTCGACTTGCCGCTCGCAACCGACATCCCAAAGCTGCACGAATGATTTTAGATGCTGATAATCCTCTTTGGTCGTGTTCGCTATAAGCATGCGGTTATACACGTGGTAGGTATTGCAACCCGCATTGTGCGCACTCTCCCAGAAAGGAGACCGACGAAGGCGGATATTAAGGGGGTCAATAATTGCTGTATCGCTTTTCATCAGAAGATCCTAAACCACATACTGCACCCGTTGAACCTGCTCGATTAGCGGTAGCGCGGTCTTTGCAAATGCGATGTGATCGGCGTGTTCCCGATAAGCTTTCCAATCGTCGACAGAGGCAAAGTCAATGACCAATGCGTAGTCGAGTGTGCTGGTCTCGAGTTTCAGGTCAGGACCAAACTCGAAACGATTTATTCCGGGCACCACGTCGTCAAGCTTCTTGAATCCTTCACCCAGGTCACGAATCTCTTCAGCCGTGACGTCCTGCTTGAACTTGATCAGTGTTATTTGACGAAGCATTATTACTCGATTGCTGTGCGCACGCGCATCTCGACCAGACCTTGTGTGATCGGGGATGGCGCTGACACCGTTTTTACCTCGATGAACGAGGGTAAGCTCTGGTTTTTCTCTGATGAGCGCTGGAGGGCCGGAACGAGTTCACCGGGGTCCGTGACCAATTGGGAATGTGCCCCTGCGCCTGCGAATATCGTATGGTAGTCGACATCGCGAAGAGAGGTAGCGTAGGTCTCGCCCCACATTGCCTTCTGCTGTTCCTGAATCATACCCCATTGCGCGTTGTTTGCGACAACGATCGTGACCGGGACTTCACGGTCGATGGCGGTTTCCATCGGCGTCAGGCCAGGGGAGAGACCAAGCGCACCGTCTCCCGTGATAAGGACCACTTTTGAATCTGGCTTGGCCATCTTCACAGCCGTGGCGTAGGCTGGCCCAGTTCCCATCTGCTCCCAAGGACCATTGGCGATTACCCCCCCGATCTTACGATTTTCGAATGCCCAAGCGTTGAAGGCGGTCTCGCACCAGCAGGAGATGTCGCCACCATCGACAACCAGGATGTCGTCTTCCCCTAGGGACATCAA
>JAJFHT010000284.1 GCA_021775495.1 Hyphomicrobiales bacterium
AGACATGGCCAGACATGAGATCCGTTCACCGATACCGGGAACATTCTATCGCAAACCCGCACCCGACCAGCCGGTCTTCAAGCAAGCCGGCGATGCCATCGCCAAGGGTGACGTCATCGGGCTGGTGGAAGTGATGAAGACCTTTCACGAAATCAAGGCCGACGCCGATGGAACGATCGCCAGCTTTTGCCTCGAGGACAGCGAACCGGTGATGGCCGGACAGACGATCGCCGAGTTGGACTGACTGGCATTGGAGAAAAAATGACCATCAACAGACTGCTCATTGCCAACCGCGGCGAAATCGCCGTACGCATCATTCGTGCCGCCCGCGAACTGGGCATTGAAACCGTGCAGGTGCACAGTTCCGCCGATGCGGATTCGCGCGCCGTGCAGATGGCCGACCAGGCGATTGACATCGGGCCGCCGGCGGCAGCCAAATCCTACCTGAACGTCGATGCCATCCTGGCGGCGGCAAAGGCCAGTGGCGCCGACGCCATTCATCCGGGCTATGGATTTCTGGCCGAAAACGCATCATTTGCGGATGCGGTCACCGCTGCAGGGCTGGTGTTTGTCGGCCCCGACGGAGACACGATCCGTCTGATGGGCGACAAGGCGGCTGCCCGGCGCGAAGCGCAAAAGGCCGGCGTACCGACGGTGCCAGGCAGCGACGGTGTCATCGACGACATCGATGCCGCCATGGACCTGGCGCAATCGATCGGTTTTCCGGTGATGATCAAGGCCGCCGCCGGCGGCGGCGGCCGGGGCATCCGCATCGCAAATTCGGCCGACGAGTTCCGGACCCTTGCTGCTCAGGCATCTGCCGAGGCGAAGGCCGCCTTCGGCGATGGCGGCATCTATATCGAAAAAGTCATCGAACGGGCTCGTCATATCGAGGTGCAGGTGCTGGGCGATGGAACCGATGTCGTTCACTGCTTCGAGCGCGAATGTTCGATGCAGCGTCGCCGCCAGAAGGTCTGGGAAGAGGCGCCTTCAACGGCGCTCGGTGAAGAGGCACGAAAGGCTCTCTGCGACTCCGCCGTGGCTCTGGCCGCCGCGGTCAACTACCGGGGCGCCGGCACGATCGAATATCTCTATGACGATGTGTCCGGTGATTTCTATTTCATCGAGATGAACACCCGCATCCAGGTCGAACATCCGGTGACTGAAATGGTCTGCGGCATCGATCTCGTCGCCGAGATGATCCAGGTCGCCGGCGGTGCGCCGTTGTCGGTCGGTCAGTCGGACATACAGCTTCGCGGCCATGCAATCGAAGTGCGGCTGAACGCCGAGGACCCGGGCAACAACTTCATGCCGTTCCCCGGTCAAATCGGCGAACTGACGACACCGGACGGGCCGGGCGTACGCTTCGATCACATGTTGTATCGCGGCTACCAGATACCGCCGTTCTACGACTCGCTGCTGGGCAAGCTGATCGTCTGGGGCCGGGACCGCGATCATGCGATGGCCCGGCTGGAACGGGCACTCGGTGAATTGACGATCAGCGGCCTTCCGACTACCGCGCCGCTGTTCCAGGTCCTGCTCAAAAGCGACGAGGTTCGTTCCAATTCAGTTCACACGCGCTGGCTGGAGCCATGGCTTGAAGACAATGCAGATTAGATGAAAACGGGAGGAGGTATCGCAGCATGAGTTGCAGATACACATTCGGTGGAGACGAACACATTTTTGTGGAAGTCGACGAAGCCATGTCACTGGAGGCGTTTTTTACAAGCCTGTCGATGACCAACGCGGTTCGCGATGCCAATATCAAAGGGGTGACGGAGATCGGTCCGGCCAACGCGTCGTTCCAGATCAAGTTCAATCCGGACGAGATCCATCCCGACGACATGTTGAGGGAACTGAAACGGCTCGAGGAAACGGCCGAAAGCGCCGAGCCGGTGCTGAACACACGGATCGTCGAGATTCCGGTCTACTATCAGGACCCGTGGACCCATGAAACGCTGATGCGATTTCGCGAGCGGCACCAGGATCCGAATGCCACGGACATCGAATATGCCGCCGCGATCAACGGCTATGACTCGGTCGGTGCGTTCATCGAGGCGCATTCGGGAGCACCGTGGTTTGTCTCGATGGTTGGCTTTGTTTCCGGCCTGCCCTTTCTCTACCAGATGGTCGACAGATCGCGGCAGATCCAGGTGCCAAAATATCTGCGGCCAAGAACCGACACGCCGAAACTCACCGTCGGTTATGGCGGCTGTTTTTCGTGCGTCTACTCGGTGCGGGGCGCCGGCGGTTATCAGATGTTCGGAATCACACCGATGCCGATTTACGACCCGGAACAGAAGGTCAATCACCTTCGCGATTTCATGGTGTTTTTCAAACCCGGCGACATCGTCAAATGGAAGCCGATCGACCGTGACGAGTATGATCAGACGGTCGCCGACGTGGAAACCGGCAGGTTCAGGCCGTTGATCCGCGATGTGGTTTTTTCACTGGACGCATTCAATGCCGACATCGACGGCACCAATGCCAGACTGATGGAGTCGCTCCATGCCGATTAATGTCACTTCCGCCGGTATCGCCACGACCATTCAGGATCTGGGCCGTCCAGGCTACTACCATCTCGGCATCCCGATGGGCGGCGCCATGGACCGTGTTGCGCTGCGAAGCGCCAACCTTCTGGTTGGAAATCCCGAAGATGCCGCTGGGCTTGAAGCCGTCTTTGTCGGTCCGGAGCTGGAATTCACCGAAGACGCAATCGTCGCGGTCACCGGAGCAGAACTGCCGCCCAAGGTCGATGGGGACCGACGCGAGACCTGGGCCAGCTTTGAGGTCAAGGCCGGCCAGGTCCTGTCCTTCGATTTCCTCAAGAGTGGCGCGCGAGCCTTTATCGCCATTTCGGGCGGCATCGATACACCGCCGGCGCTTGGCAGCCGGTCAACCTATGCGATCGGTGCGCTTGGCGGGGTCGACGGACGCGGCATCCAGCCCGGCGACACACTGCCGCTGGGGACGCCATCCTCCAATGCGGTCGCAGGACGAACCGTTCCACAGGACTTGCGGCGTGGCCCGTCCAATCCGGCCGAGTTGCGTGTCCTTCCGGGCCTCTACTGGCATCGCATCACTGCCGAGGCGCAGAGCAGATTTTTCGAGGACACCTGGAAAGTCGCGAACGAAGCAGACCGGATGGGGTACCGGTTCCAGGGCGGGCGCAAGCTGGAATTCGTCGAACGCGAACAGCCGTTCGGCGCCGGAGCCGACCCGTCAAACATCACCGATGCCTGTTACCCCTATGGATCAGTTCAGGTGCCCAGCGGCACCGAACCGATCATCCTGCACCGCGATGCCGTCTCTGGCGGCGGCTATTTCATGATCGGAACGGTGATATCCGCCGACATGGACCTGATCGGCCAGCTGCAACCGCATACGCCGACGCGATTTGTCCAGGTTGACATGGATGCGGCGCTGGCC
>JAJFHT010000285.1 GCA_021775495.1 Hyphomicrobiales bacterium
TTGATCGACGAGATATTGGAAGCCAGCCCGGATGCGTTGATCTGGGATACCGACACCAGGGGCAAACCCGACCTCTCGGCACTGGCGCTGCAGGCGGTGGAGGAATTCGATGCGGAAGCCGTCATCTGTATCTCCAACCAGAAACTCACCCGGAAGGTCGTCCATGATGTCGAGAGCTTCGGCATTCCGGGTTACGGCGCGATCTGGGACAGTTAGAGCATGACTATGTATCAGACCATAGAGCTGGAGCGTTCCGATCGGGTCGCAACCATTCGCCTCAATCGTCCGTCGGCGCTGAATGCGCTCAACAACCAGGTGCTGGAGGAGGTTCTCGATGCGGCTGTTCCCCTGGACAGGGATCCCGATATTGGCTGTTTCATTGTCACCGGCAGTGAAAAGGCCTTCGCCGCCGGCGCGGATATCGTCGAGCTGCAGTGTCGAAACCACATGGACATGTTCCAGGCGGATGTCTTTTCCGGCTGGGATCGGTTCGCGGCACTGCGCACTCCCAAGATCGCCGCTGTATCAGGATACGCCCTTGGCGGCGGGTGCGAACTGGCGATGATGTGTGATCTGGTGTTCGCCGCAGACAACGCCAGGTTCGGTCAGCCGGAGCTCAAGATCGGTCTGATTCCGGGCATAGGCGGTTCGCAGCGTTTGACGCGACTGGTTGGTCGCGCCCAGGCGATGGACATGGTCCTGACCGGTCGCATGATCGACGCAGATGAAGCCCTTCGCGCCGGACTGGTGTCGCGCATCTTGCCTCTGGACCAGCTCATGCAGGAAGCCCGTGATGCGGCCGAAACCATTGCAGGCTATTCCAAGCCATCGGTTATGATGGCACGCGAGTGCATTTCAATGGCCGAAGAAACCGGGCTCGCCGAGGGAATGAAGTTCGAGCGGCGGGTCTACCATTCGATCTTCGATACCGCTGACAAGAATGAAGGCCTGTCGGCCTTTCTCGAAAAGCGGACGCCGCAATTTTCCGGCCGGTAACCGGGAAATGCCCTATTTGACGGCGCCGGCTGTCATGCCCTTGATGATGTGCTTTTCAAGCAGCACGCCGATCATCACCAATGGCAGGATGCCGGCGGCCGACAGGGCCGCCATCGACCACCAGTTGATACCTTGACTGCCGGTCTGGCTGGCGATCATCACCGGTAATGTCTTGGCGTCTGTGCTGGTCAGCAGCGCGGCGAAAAAGTACTCGTTCCAGCACAGCACCAGCGCCAGGATGAAAGCTGCCACCATGCCCGGCAGGGCGAGCGGAAAGATGATTCGCAGAAAAGCCCCCCAGATCGACAGTCCGTCGACCAGTGCAGCCTCCTCCAGTTCGACGGGGATCGCGCTGAACTGGTCACGCATGATCCAGATGACGATCGGCAACACCATCAGCGTGTAGACAAAGATCATGCCGATGGCCGAATCCAGCAAAGCCAGTTGCCGGTAGAGCACCAGAAACGGCAATGCCAGAACCACCGGAGGCAGGATCAGCTGTGACAGGAAAAAGAAGGAAATGTCGGAATTGCGCATGAAGCCGAAGCGGTAGGAGAACCGGCTGAGGCCGTAGGCGGCCAGCGATCCCAGCATCACCGCAAGTGCCGACGCCGACACCGAAATTAATACGCTGTTAAAAAATCGCTTGAGGAACTCCTCGCGTACCGTCGAGACGTTGAAAATCGTATCGGGCGACAGGCCCAGCGATTTCCAGCCCCGCCAGCGTGGGACATAATCCCACCACGGGATCAGATTGCCTTTCATCACATCCGGCGCCATCTTGAAGGAAGTGGTCAGCGTCCAGTAGATCGGAAAAATGCAGACGATCGCCCACAGAACCAGCAGTGAATAGATGACCAATCGGGACAGGATCCAGCGCGTGCGTTGGCTGCGGTCATAGTCATCTTTGCTGTGAGGTGTTGCCGACAATCGCTTTTTCCTAGTTCAATGTGGTTGGACGCCGCAACAAGCGGTCCGCCACTTTCAGCACAAGTGTCATGAAGATCACGATCAGCACCAGATAGACCATCGCCAGCATGGTTCCATATCCGACATTGGAACGGTCGCGATATTCGCGGAAAATGAAACTGGTGACCGAATCCGTCGCCCCACCGGGACCACCTGATGTCACGTTTATAATGATGTCGGCGAGTTTCAGCTTGAAGATGATACGGATCATCACGGCGGTGATCGAAACCGGCACCATAAGCGGGAAAGTCACCTCCCAGAAACTCTGCCAGGGTGTCGCGCCGTCCACCTTGGCGGCTTCCAGCACTTCCTTGGGCAGGGCCTGCAGGCCGGCCAGGATCATGATCATCATGAAAGGAATGAACGTCCAGGCATCCATCATCATGATGGTCAGTTTGGCGATTTCCGGCGAGCCGAAGAATGAAGGGTTTTCCCACCCGAGCCAGCGGGCAAAACGGGCCAACGGTCCGAAACGGACCTCCATCATCGATTTGCCGATCATCCAGCTGACCGCAACCGGCGACAGCATCAGCGGCAGCAAAAACGCCACGCGCCAGAATTTACGGGCCCGGATTTCCGCATTCAGCAAAAGCGCCAGCCCGAAGGCGATGGCGTATTCGACCAGTATGGCCGCGACATAGATGACCATATTGTACATCGCGTTCCAGTAGAACGGGTCGCTGATCATCTGCCTGATATTGTCGAGCCCGTTGAATTTCCGGCCCGTCAGCGAGGCCAGATTCCAGTCCGAAAACGAGATGTACACTCCGAACAGCAGCGGAAAGACGACCATCGAAACGACGAAAAGGACCGCTGGCAGGACAAAAAGCGCGCGCTTGCCATGTTCGCCGCGGACCAGGACCTGGCTGGCGCAGAGCGCAATGGCCCACAGGATGTAGCAGTAAAGAATCGGCCGCCAGTTGCTGAATCCGTATTCGATGGCGCCTGCTTCGAACAGAGCCTGAATGCCGAACACTGCGAAAAGCAGCGCCGCGCTCGCCCATAGCAGGGTTTTGCCCAGCCGGACTCTGCCGGGAGACACATCATCGACGCTGACGGTGTGCAGAAGGTCTTCCTGGTGGGCAGCCATGTCTATTCGCTGATAAAAAAGGGAAGTTTGAATGGCGGCGGAGGTTCCGCCGCCATTTAATGTCAGGTGTTACAGCCCGATGCTGGCCTTGTAGAGTTTGATCTGGCTTTCGCGACCGATCTGGTCGGGGATCTTGTCCCAGGCGGCGGCGATGGCATCGGCGGTTTCCTGCGCCGATCCGTACTGGCCGGCAAAACCCTTGGCCAGTTCGTCTTCCGCTACCGAGTAGTATTGGAAAATACCTGGAATCCGTGGCTCGATCGCTGCATTCGCATGATTGTAGCTGTCGGCGTTGGAACCCAGATAATCCTCGACGTAGGCGCGGTCATATCCGGCGTTTTCCCATTCATCGAACTTGAAGTGGGAGTGGCGGTAAGGCTGGAAGCCGGACGGATAGGCCGAGGCCCAGAGCGACAGATCCTTGCCGCCGAGATGTGCGGCTGCGGACCATGCTGCCTTTTTCTTCTTCTCGTCACCATCGACCCGGGCCATGACGTAAACGCCCCAGCCGATATAAGCCATGTTCGGCGCCTGGTTGGCCTGCTTGTCCCATTGTCCCGTCTTGGAATTGTAGACTTCGTCCGATCCGGGAATGATATCGAAGCCGACGACATCGCCGACCACGGATGTGTCGGAGGTGCGGGCGTTGGAGCCGACGTCGCCCCACCAGGTCAGTGCTGATCCGGTGCCGGCCAGGAACTGCTGGAAGGCTGTCGTGCCGGGATCGGCGTTGATCTGGTCGGCCGGATAGGTGTCCATGATGTCCATGACTTCCTGGATCGCCCTGACAAATGCCGGATTGTTGACCCGCGGTTTCATGGTGTCCGGGTCGAACAGCCATGCCGGATCATCGGGATGTTTGGCATAGGCGGTTGCCCGGTCTTCCAGGAAGTAGAAGCCGAAGCCGCCCCAACCTTTCAACGGATCAAGGAAGCCGTGTGCATCGAGACCGGTGAGTGGATCTTTCTTGCCCTTCAGGAACTTGGCGTGGGCATTGACCTGAGTCCAGGTCGTCGGTTGTGCCCACTCGCCTTCACCGCCAGCCTCTTTCCAGGCTGCTGCGAATTCTGCGTTCTCGTAATAATCCTTCCGATAAGCGAAGGTATGGCAGTCGCCGTCGATGGAGATACGGTAGGTCTTGCCGTCCCAGGTGCCTACAGGCGCCTTGAGGTAGTCGACATAATCGTCCATGTCGATCAGCTTTGCCACCCAGTCGGGCATCTCCGAGGCCAGTCCCTTGCCGCAGACGTCGCCCTCGAAGGGTGCACCCATCTCGATAATGTCGAAATCGACGGTTCCGGTCGCAATCGACTGCTGCAGGCGGGCATTGTAGTCAGCCTGGGCAAGATCGATCCAGTTGATCTTCGCTCCGGTATAAGCTTCCCAGGGTTTCAAAAAACCGCGGAACAGGAAGTTGTGGAGATTCTGATTGTTGAGCCCCATAAAGGTCAGCTCGACTCCCTTGAATTCACCTTCCTTGACCGTTTCCTTGGTGCCGCCGAGACAAAGCTCGCCGACCTTCTGCCAATCTGCATCCCCCGGTGAACCCGCGCCAACCCCCGGAATCTTCAGAATCTCGGCACGCACATTGCCCTGTGCGAACGCTGTCGATGCAATACCGCCCAGACCGGTAGACGAACCCAGGACTGCAGCCGCGCCGGCTGCCCCTTTTAGGACTGATCTCCTGCTGGCCTGACGTGCCATCAGCAATTCGTGAATCCCAACCTTCATGAAATACTCCTCCAATTATCCGGTCCACAATTGGCCGAACCAGGCGATCACTCAAGCGGACTTCAGAGATATTGTCGTCTCCCGGAAGCGCGCCATTCTGCCTCTCCGGCAGGATCGCAACTCTCTTGATGCAATGGCATCGAAACCGATGAAATGCGGTTCCGATTTCAGTATGGACCAGATTTGATCGCTGTCAACAAATGTTGCAGATAACGGCAACCGGCAATTCCTGCGGTCACGAGGCGGTTTTGGAAATTCCGGCCTCTGCCGATTCCAGTCAATGGACTTCGTCAAAAGCTGCCGCTAGTGTCCGCTTTTTTTGAGTGCGTTTCGACAGGCGGGAAGACATGGCAGAAGTTACGATCAGGGATATCCGCAAGTCGTATGGCGATGTTGAAGTTATCCACGGTGTCGATATCGACATTGATGACGGCGCATTTGTCGTCCTCGTCGGGCCGTCGGGCTGTGGAAAATCGACACTGCTTCGCATGGTTGCCGGGTTGGAAAGCATCACTGGCGGAACGATCGAGATCGGTGGACGCGTCGTCAACAATGTCGCCCCGAAGGACCGTGACATTGCCATGGTGTTTCAAAGTTACGCGCTCTATCCGCACAAGACCGTCGCCGACAACATGGCGTTCGCTCTGAAGCTACGCAAAACCGATCCCAAGATCGTCGCGGAGCGCCTGGAAAACGCAGCTGAGATTCTCGGTCTCAAACCCTATCTGAAACGTTACCCAAGGCAATTGTCCGGTGGTCAGCGTCAGCGGGTCGCCATGGGTCGTGCCATTGTCCGCGACCCGCAGGTCTTCTTGTTTGATGAGCCGTTGTCAAATCTCGATGCGAAACTGCGCGTTCAGATGCGCACGGAAATCAAGGAACTGCATCAGCGGTTGAAAACGACGACTGTTTTTGTCACGCACGATCAGGTCGAGGCGATGACCATGGCCGACAAGATTGTCGTCATGAATGACGGCATTGTTGAACAGGTCGGCAGTCCGCTTGAACTCTACGACACACCGGTCAACCGGTTTGTCGCCACATTCATCGGGTCGCCGGCAATGAACATGATCGAGGGAACGATCCGCAAGAACCGCAAAACCTTTATCGAGACAGCGGCCGGAAAACTTCCGATCAAGCCGGGCAAGTTGAAATTGACGGACGGGCAGTCCGTAATCTATGGCATTCGGCCGGAGCATCTGGAGCTTGGCAGATCGGGCCTTGAAGCAACCGTGGCAGTGGTCGAACCGACCGGTCCGGAAACCCTGGTGTTCCTTCGAAGCAGCGGAAAGGACCTAGTTGCGCTGTTCCGCGAACGCCACGCCTTCAAGCCGGGCCAGAAGGTTCACCTGAAACCGCGCGAGGACATGGTGCATCTTTTTGATCCGCAAAGCGGCGCCAGGCTCTGATATGCCAGCCCGCAACACGCCCGTCAGGGCCAAACACGGAGGAACCTGATCAATGCTCAAGGGCATTAATCCACTGCTCAATGCCGACGTACTGCGCGCCCTGCGCGCAATGGGGCACGGTGACGACCTGATCATTGCCGATACCAATTTTCCCTCCGATTCAGTTGCCCGGCAAACCCAGATCGGCAAGGTTTTGCGGATCGACCGGCCCGCAGCAGAAGTGGTCGAAGCCGTTTTGTCGGTGTATCCGCTCGACACCTTTGTCGATGATGCAGCCGCTCGGATGGAAATTGTCGATGCGCCGGACGAGGTGCCGCCGGTTCAGCAGGAAGTGCAGCAGATGATCGATGCGGCTGAAGGCAAGTCATGGCCAATGATGCCGATTGAACGTTACGCATTCTATGAACGTTCAAAACAGGCCTATTGTGTCATTCAAACCGGTGAGCGCCGGTTCTACGGGTGTTTTGCCTTTCGCAAAGGCGTCGTACCACCAGACGCAGAATGACCTGACGTGATTATCTGACAGCAAAGAAGAAACAATGGCAAACTCTGTGACCATTCTCGGTGTCTTTGTCGCCGATACCGCCTATCGCGCCGACCGGCCGCCGCGCATGGGAGAAACCATTCTCGGTAACTCCTTTACCCTGGGACCCGGCGGCAAGGGATCCAATCAATCGGTTGCAGCTGCCCGTCTTGGCGCCGAGGTCAATTTCATCAGCAAGCTCGGCGATGATGATCTCGCCCAGATCGCCATCAAGACTTGGGCCGAGGCCGGCGTGCGGCCTGCCGTAACGCACGATCCGAGTTCCTACACCGGCGCCGCCTATATTTTCATCGAGGAAGCTACCGGTGACAATGCCATCATAGTCTGCCCCGGCGCTGCCATGACGCTGAGCGAAGCCGACATCGACGCCAATGCCGAACTGATCAAGTCATCCTCTGTGTTTGTCACGCAGTTGGAACAGCCGATCCCAACCGCAAAATACGCCCTGAAAATCGCCCGAGATGCCGGTGTGGCGACGATCCTCAATCCGGCGCCGGCGGCGCCATTGGATTATGAGATCTTCGCGCTTTGCGACTATGTCACACCGAACGAAACGGAGACCACCGAACTAACCGGTGCACCCGTTGAATCCGTCGATGAGGCGCGCGTTGCCGCAGACATTCTGCTTGATAAGGGCGTCGGTACTGCGGTTATCACGCTTGGCGAGAACGGGGTGCTGATACACAATCGCGATGTCTCGGAGCATGTTGCAGCGTTCAATGCCGGACCGGTGGTCGAAACAACCGGCGCCGGCGACGCCTTCAATGGCGGATTTGCAGTGGCGCTGACACGTGGTTTCGATCCTGTGGAAGCAGCCCGGTTCGGTTGCGCCGTTGCGGGCATCTCCGTCACCCGGCCGGGAACCGCGCCTTCCATGCCGACCCTCGACGAGGTCAACGCACTTCTCGCGGGCTGACCCTGAAACTGGGAGCTACGTCACTTGTCCATGAACCAGAACACCGCCTTGGCCATACGGCTCAACGAGACGGATAATGTTGTCGTTGCCGCCAGCCGGATAAGCCCCGGCGGGAGGGTCGAAGATGCAACTGTGCGGGACGAAATCCCGACCGGCCACAAGATCTCGACACGAAACATTGCCGAAGGTGAGGCGGTCCGAAAATACGGCCAGATCATCGGATTTGCCGGGACGGAAATTGCTGCCGGAAGCCATGTCCACACGCATAATCTGGAGTATCGGCCGACCAGTCATGATTATGATTTTTCCTCCGATCTGAAGCCTGTTGCGGCCATGCCCGAGATTGAACGGGCTACGTTTGAGGGATTCCGCCGCAAGGATGGCAAGGTCGGCACCCGCAACTTCATTGCTGTCCTGACCAGCGTGAACTGCTCGGCCACCGCTGCCAAGCAGATTGCGGCGAGCTTCACACCGGAAGTTCTGGCATCCTATCCGAACGTCGATGGCGTCGTGGCTTTTGTCCACGGCACCGGATGCGGCATGGCCGACAACGGCGACGGTTATGCGAATTTGCAGCGCGTGCTTTGGGGTTACGCCCGCAATCCCAATGTCGGCGCCGTGCTGATGGTCGGGCTTGGATGCGAGGTCAATCAGATCGACTTTCTGCTGGAGGCCTACGGCATAGAGCGCAGTCCGTTGTTCCAGACCATGAACATCCAGACGACCGGTGGTTTGCGCAAGACCATCGATGCCGGTGTCGATATCGTTCGCTCGATGCTGCCGTTGGTGGATGATGCCAGGCGCCAGACATGCCCGGCATCCGATCTGGTGCTGGCCCTGCAATGCGGTGGGTCCGACGGCTGGTCCGGAATCACCGCCAATCCCGCACTCGGATATGCGGCGGATCTGCTTGTTCGCCACGGCGGGACCGCCGTCCTCGCTGAAACGCCGGAAATCTACGGAGCCGAACATTTGCTGACACGCCGGGCCCGGGACGAGAAGACCGGCCGGAAACTGGTCGATCGCATATTGTGGTGGGAGTCCTATACTGAACGCAATTTCGGATCGATGGACAACAACCCGTCGCCTGGAAACAAACGCGGCGGCCTGACCACAATTCTGGAAAAGTCGCTCGGCGCTGTAGCCAAAGCCGGAACCAGTCCGCTCAATGGTGTCTATCAATATGGTGAACCGATCGACACCAACGGTTTCGTCTTCATGGACAGTCCTGGATATGATCCGTGCTCGGTCACCGGCCAGGTTGCCAGCGGGTGCAACATTGTCTGTTTTACCACCGGCCGTGGCTCCGCCTTTGGCTGCAAGCCGGCGCCGTCGATCAAGGTATCGACCAACAACGCTCTTTATGAGCGGATGCCCGAAGATATGGACATCAATGCCGGTGACATCGCATCCGGCGTCGCTTCGCTGGAAAGTGTCGGCGCGGAGATCTTCCGGATGCTGCTTGTCGTTGCATCGGGTCAGCAAACCAAGTCGGAAGCGCAGGGACTTGGCGAGAACGAATTTGTCCCGTGGCAAGTCGGCGCGACAATGTGAAACCGGGCCTGATCGGCCCGGACTGCAAATTACCTGGAATTTGAACGCATTCTGGCGACTATCCGCCGGAACCGCCGATCGCAGAATCCGAAGCCTGTTCGGCTTCGCTCTTGAACGCGCCTTCGCAAAACGGCGTGCAGGATAATGTCTGAACGTCGGCCCGGCGATAGACACGCAGCGAGCTTGAGCTGTCCCGTTTGACGATGACTTCCTCGTCAACGATCGGATTGCCTTCCGCGTCGAGCACGACAAGGTTCGTTACGCCGAATCCCTTGCCGGTCAGCACGATTGTGGTTGCATCCTGGACAACCGCATCTGCGATTTCCGGATTCCCGACGACGATCGTGTCGGCGGAACGCGCCAGCTTGACGATCTTGGCCTTGTTCATCACCACCTGGATACCAGTTTCGGCGAAAGCCGGAACAGACAGGCTCGTCGCCAGGCACAGGGCGAGCGTTGCGCCGATCTTGGTTGCAGCGGATGTCATGGGGTTGCGGTTCATGAGGTGCCCTCCGGGATTGCTCTGACGGACCATGGACCGGTTTGGTGAATGAACGGTTAAACCGGGGGCAGGGCACGCCCGTCTCTTGCCCAATGACATTTCGGGAAACGCCCCTCCATATAGAAGCATATGGAAGAATGAGTGCCGGGCGATGATGCTGCGTCGCGTTATGTAGTGATTAACCACATTGGCTTTTGCACGATGGCAAGGTTTCGGTAAGGCTGTTTGTTAAGTGGATTGCAAGAGCTTTTTTCTAGGGTTCCCCCATCGACCAACAAACAAAACAACGTTGGCGACTGTGCTGTAACAAAATGAGTAAGGAGCTCTGTCATGTCCAAACTGTTTGCACGCTTTGCAAAAGACGAATCCGGCGCAACGGCCATCGAATACGGTCTTATTGCCGCCCTGATTTCGGTCGCAATCATCGCTGGCGCCGGCGCGCTCGGCAACGAACTGTCCAACAAGTTCACCGGCCTGGGCACAACGCTCAAGGGTGCTGGCGGCTAATAATCTTAGCCGGTTCGGATCCGCAAGGTTCGAACAATCTGAATTTCAAGAACGGGCCGCTTCCTGGGAAGCGGCCCGTTCTGTTTTGTGTTCGATGTTTGGGCGTCGGTTTCATGATTGATTAAAACGGCGATGTTAACATCGTCCTGAATCGATGCCGATGGAATGAACGATGCCCGAAGCAATCATCCTTGTAGTGTTTCCCTTTTGCATGCTGTTTGCGGCGATATCCGACATCCTGTCGATGACGATCGCCAACCGGGTATCTATTGTTCTGATCGGCGCTTTTGCAGTCGCCGCACCACTGGCCGGGATGGACTGGTCGGTCTACGGCATGCATTTTCTGGCCGCCGGTCTGGTCCTGATGGCGACTTTCGCCATGTTTGCTTTGGGCGGCATGGGCGGCGGCGACGCAAAACTTCTGGCAGCCACATCCCTTTGGATGGGATTCGGCATTCACCTGATTGAATATTTGGTGATTTCCGCCTTTGTCGGCGGAATTTTGACGATATTGATTCTTCTATATCGCAATTCGCCCATTTCGGTATTTGCCGGCCGCGCGGAATTCATGCGGCGTATCGGTGATCAGAAAGAGGGTATCCCCTACGGTGTCGCGCTAGGCATTGGAGGGCTTGTTGTGTTTCCGGAGACATCGTTGATGTCCTGGGCGTTGGAACGCCTGACGGCACTTTAGAGCCGATCAAAAGCTTCCAATAGACAAGATGGGCTCGAATTTCCCCCGCCGAATTTGACTGTCCAAGGCGCCGCTGCGGCCGCTTTTCAGCGGCGGCAGTGCTGTTGTGTCATTTGCACAATGTGACGATCGGCAGATTTGTAAGGAACCCGTTAACCATAATTACACGATTGCCGCTGCAAGGTACGGCTTGTTGAGGAAGTTTTTCCGATTGTGAGGATCGATTCTATGCCAGCGTCCCGAGTCATAATTTTGGGTGTCGCCGCAGTTTCTGCTGTCGGCGCTGGATACATCGCCAAGAACCTGTCGGTCACACCCGCTCCGGTTGTGATCCAGTCCGAGCCGGCAGCACCCCAAATAGAACTTTCCGAAGTTCTTGTTGCTTCTCAGACCCTGGACCTCGGGACAGAACTGCGCGACCAGATTCGCTGGCAGGCCTGGCCCCAGGACGCAATTGCCGAAGGGTTCATCACCCGTGCGGAAGCGCCCCAAGCGCTTGAGGAACTGCAAACATCCATTACGCGATTGGCGATTTTTGCGGGTGAACCGGTACGCCGATCCAAGCTGATTGGTGGCGGCCAGAGTTTCATGTCGTCGATTCTTCCTTCTGGCAAGCGTGCCATCGCCACCCAGATTTCGGCCGATACATCGGCCGGCGGGTTCATCCTGCCAAATGATTTTGTCGACGTGATCATGACGCGGCGCTCAGCCGTTGAAACCGGTGGCAGCCAGGGATTTATCACTGAGACGATCCTGCAGAACATCCGGGTTCTGGCGATCGATCAGACCATCCAGGAGGATGAGGAGGGCCGCAGGGTGAAGGTCGGCGAAACCGCGACGCTGGAACTCAGCCCGCAGCAAGCCGAAATCATCACGGTTGCCCAGCAGATGGCCGATCGGCTGACGCTGTCGCTGAGGTCGGTTGCCGACGCGCAGGAAAAACCCACCAATGAAGCCGACTATCTCCTGTCCGGCAGTGGCCGCAGCGGAACGGTGCGGCTGATCAAGTCTGGCACCATTAGTGAAGTGGGGGCGAGGCAATGACAATCCAGCATTTCGGGGCTTGTGAAATGAAACGCGCGATCACCAAAAGCAAAACAGTCCGGCTCGCGGCACTTGCCGCCGCCACATGCGCATTTGTTATTTCCGCGCCTGCCATAGATGGTCCGGCGGCCTTTGCCCAGAGCAAGAAGGTTCGGGTCAGTTCCAATTCTTCGAAAAGCGAACGGATCAAGCTTGGGCTGAACAAATCCCTTGTCATCGACCTGCCGCAGGATGCCTACGATATTCTGGTTGCAAACCCGGCGGTGGCTGATGCGGTGACCCGCACTGCGCGCCGAATCTATCTTTTCGGAAAGCAGGTTGGCGAGACGAACATCTTTGTCTTCGGGCCCCGCGGCGAGCAGATCGCCAGCCTGGATCTCGTCATCGAGCGTGATGTCTCGGGGCTTCAGGAACACCTGAAACGGTTCATCCCGAATTCGGATATCACCGTTGAACTGGTCAACGACAATGTCGTTTTGACCGGGACCGTCGATACGCCGCTGGATTCGGCCCGGGCGGCAACCTTGGCAAACCTGTTCGTCAGTGGCGGTGAGGCCACCACTGGTCAGTTCACCACAACTGCGAGTGCCGCGGGCGGTACGGGTTCCGTCGAGATCGACAATCCCGACAGCGAACGCCGGACCAGCCAGATCGTCAATCTCATCAAGATCATTGGTGAGGACCAGGTGACGCTGAAGGTGACTGTTGCCGAGGTCAGCCGCGCTGTGATGAAACAGCTCGGCGTCAACACCATCACCTCATCTTCGTCGGGCGGGATCACCTTTGGATCGCTGATCGACAATTTCGCCGGCCTTGGCAAACCATTGTCGGGCTCCCAGCTTTCTCTCGCCGGTGCAATCGGTTCGACAACGCTGAGCTCCTATCTCAATGCCATGGAACAGTCGGGGGTCATGAAAACCCTTGCGGAACCGACATTGACGGCCATTTCCGGCAAGCAGGCGACGTTTCGTGTCGGCGGAGAGTTCAATCTGTTGACCGGACAGGACGTCGATCCGGATACCAACGCGCTAAGCTATGAATTCGAGCGCCTGGAATATGGCATCGGCCTTGAATTTCTGCCGATTGTATTATCACCTGGCCGCATCAGCCTGAAGATCCGGACGCAAGTCTCGGAGCCGACAACCGAAGCCTCGCTCGCCCTTTCAGCTGGTGTCCGGCGCTCCGGTGCCAACATGATTTCGATCCGCAAGCGGCTTGCCGATACGACCGTCGAACTGCCGTCGGGTGGATCGATGATGATTGCCGGCCTGGTTCGCGACGATGTCCGTCAGGTGATCAATGGGTATCCCGGGCTGTCGAAACTGCCGGTTCTGGGATCACTGTTCCGCAGCCGCGACTTTGTCCGCAACGAATCGGAACTGGTGATCATCGTGACGCCCTATCTGTCACGGCCAGTCGCCCGCAACAAGCTGGCTCGTCCGGACGACAATTTCAACGCACCGAGTGATGGCGCCGGAATTTTCCTCGGCCGCCTGAACCGTGTCTACGGAACGATGCAAACCAAACTTCCAAAAGGCCGATACCACGGTGTCGTCGGCTATATTTACAAGTAATCGGGACGGGTAAGATGTCAGATACACTTCATTTCGATCCTTCCGGCACCCATTCCACCGGGGTGACAGGACGAACCAGACGGTCTCGTCTGATTGTGCCGGTTGGCACGGTGCTGGCGCTGTCATTGCTGTCCGGTTGTGCCCTTATGCCGAAGCATCATATTACAGTGGGTTCCGTCCCTGACGACTACCGGACCAATCATCCGATTGTCCTGTCTGAGCAGGAGGAGATTTTCGATGTGCCCGTTGCACGCAGCCATCGCAAGCTGACGACAGCGCAACGTGGTCCGATCGAGGGATTCATGTCGGGATACACCAAAAACGGTTCCGGACCCGTGCGCATCGTCATGCCGATGGGATCAGCCAATGAAGCCGCTGCCTCTCGGATCGGCGGGCAGATCGGCCGGTTGCTGCGCAAAAGGGGCATCCCGCCGTCGAAAATATCGTTCAGCAATTATCAGGTGACGTCGGCCGATGCTGCCGCTCCGGTGCGTATAACCTATACGGCGTTGTCCGCCTCGACCGGCCAGTGTGGCCGTTGGCCTGATGATCTGCACAAGACCAGCGAGAATAAGCACTACGCTAATTTCGGATGCTCGTACCAGAACAATCTGGCAGCCCAGATCGCCAACCCATCCGATCTTCTTGGGCCGCGCGAGCCCACCGGCATAGATGCTGCCAACCGTGGTGTGGTGATCGACACCTATCAGAACGCCGAACCGGTTTTCGATCCGACCATCTCCTACTAGTCGCATAAGCCAAAGGCGATACGAAAAATGAGTAACCTTGCTTACGAATCTGAAAACCTGATTACCTCGGCTATCGACGTCGATGACGGTGAAGATGTTCACGCATTGCGGCCGATCCCGCGTATTTCGGTCCAGGCGTTTTGTGAAACCGATGGCGTTGCCAAACCGATTGAGCGGGCCTCGGAAGACCGGCGCATGGCGAAAGCGCATGTCAAGGTTCACATGGGTGGCCTGGAAACGGCGGTTGATTTCTACCAGTCGGCGCCGACGCCAAACCTCATCATTCTTGAATCAAAAGGCGAGCCGCGCGAACTTTTAGCCTCATTGGTCGGTCTTGCCGACGTCTGCGATCCGACTTCAAAAGTCGTTGTCGTTGGCCACTACAATGATGTCTGGCTTTACCGCGAACTCAAGAAAGCCGGCATATCGGAATATGTCGTGGCGCCGGTCTCGATGGTCGATGTCATTGCGACGATTGCTTCCATATTTGTTGATCCCGAAGCCGAACCGCTGGGCAAGACCCTTGCGTTTGTAGGCGCAAAGGGTGGGGTCGGCTCCTCGACGATCGCCCACAATGTCGCCTGGGCAATGTCCACTCTTTTCCAGTCCGAAGTCGTCGTTGCCGACATGGATCTTGCTTTCGGCACTGCGAATATCAATTTCGATCAAGACCCGACCCAGGGCATAGCGGAAGCGGTCTTTGCTCCCGAGCGAGTCGATGAGGTCTATCTCGATCGCCTGCTGGCACAGTGTGCCGAACATCTGTCACTTCTGGCTGCGCCTTCGACGCTGGACAGGGTCTATGATTTTGATGAAAACGCGTTCAGTCAGATCGTGGAGGTCGCACAGCGGACCTCACCGATGGTGGTCCTTGATCTGCCGCACAGCTGGAACGGCTGGACGAGATCAACGCTCACACTGGCCGATGAAGTGATCATCACGGCGACGCCGGAACTGGCCAATCTGCGCAACACCAAGAATCTTGTCGACGCATTGGCAAAGCTGCGCCCCAATGACGATCCGCCAAAATTGATCATCAACCAGACGGGCGTTCCCAAGCGTCCTGAAATTACCGTCGATGATTTTGCCGAACCGCTCGATTTGACACCGTTGGCGGTTATTCCCTTCGATCCGCAACTGTTCGGCAATGCCGCCAATAATGGACGCATGCTGGGGGAGACGGATCCGCAGAATCCGGTTGTACAGACGGTTTCCGACATGGCGCATGTTCTGACCGGCCGCAAGGAAATCAAGGTCAAGAAAAAGGCCGGGCTGGGCGACCTGCTGGAAAAGCTGAAGCTGAAAAAGTAACTGTTCTGAACCGGGGCTTGGATCAACAATGTTTGGCAAAAGAGGTATGGACAGTGGTGACGCAGGTGTGCCGGAATTCCGGCCGGCCGCGGAAACGCCACAACAATCCGAACCGCCCGCACCGGTGGAAACCGCGGTTCGCGTGGAGCAGCGGCCGGAACCCGGCACTATGACGGAAGCGCCGCCGGCGCCCGCAAAGACCGTACAGGCACCGCCACCGGCTCCGGCAGCTAAACCTGCGCACAAGGAGCGTGGCGAATCCTACTACGATACCAAATCCCAGGTCTTTGCCGCGCTGATCGACACGATTGATCTTTCGCAGCTTGCCAACCTTGATCCGGACACGGCGCGCGAGGAAATTCGCGACATCGTCAATGACATCATTGCGATCAAGAATTTTGCAATGTCGATCTCCGAGCAGGAAGGTCTGCTTGAAGATATCTGCAACGACGTTCTCGGTTATGGCCCGCTTGAGCCATTGCTTGCCCGTGATGACATTGCCGATATCATGGTCAATGGCGCCAAGGACATCTTTATCGAGGTCGACGGCAAGGTCGAGGAAACCGGCATCCGTTTCCGCGACAACCAGCAACTCCTCAACATCTGCCAGCGCATCGTCAGCCAGGTCGGACGCCGGGTGGACGAATCCAGCCCGATCTGCGATGCCCGGTTGCCGGACGGCTCGCGTGTCAACGTCATCGCTCCGCCGTTGGCCATTGACGGCGCCGCGCTCACCATCCGTAAGTTCAAGAAAGACAAACTCACCCTCGACCAGCTGGTCAAATTCGGTGCCATTTCGAAAGAGGGCGCCGACATCCTGCAGATCATCGGGCGGGTTCGTTGCAATATCGTCATCTCAGGCGGTACCGGCTCCGGCAAGACCACGCTTTTGAACTGCCTGACGCAATATATCGATAGCGACGAGCGCATTATTACCTGTGAGGACACCGCCGAACTGCAGCTGAAGCAGCCGCATGTCGTGCGCCTTGAAACCCGCCCGCCAAATATTGAGGGCGAAGGTGAGATCACCATGCGTGACCTCGTCAAGAACTGCTTGCGCATGCGTCCCGAACGCATCGTCGTCGGCGAGGTTCGCGGACCTGAAGTGTTCGATCTGCTGCAGGCAATGAACACCGGCCATGACGGGTCGATGGGCACGATCCACTCCAACAGCCCGCGTGAGTGTCTGAGCCGCATGGAATCGATGATTGCCATGGGCGGATTTTCCCTGCCGCAGAAGACGGTGCGTGAAATTATCGTCGGATCCGTGGATGTGGTGATTCAGGCCCAGCGTCTTCGCGACGGTTCGCGGCGCATCACCGAGATCACCGAGGTGATCGGCATGGAAGGCGATGTGGTCATCACCCAGGATCTGGTGAAGTATCACATGTCGGGTGAGGATTCTTCCGGGAAGATCATCGGCAAACATGTTTCAACCGGAATTGGCCGACCGAAATTCTGGGACCGGGCACGATATTTTGGCGAGGATCAGCGTCTTGCGGCAGCGCTTGACGCCATGGAAACGCAGGAAGACTGACGGATGATGGCCAATGTTCGGGCTTGATACGACTGTTCTGGCGATGGTGGTGCTTGCCGGCCTGAGTGCCGGCGCTGTCGCCTATGCATTCATGTTCAATTCGATCGCCGACGAGAAGAAAGCCGATCGTCGACTCAGTGCCGTCAAATCCGCGGAAACCGACCAGTCGGTGGTCAGGGCCACCCGCGACCGGGTCGCGGAAGCCACCAAGCGGCGAAAATCGGTTCAGGATTCGCTAAACGACCTGGAAGCGAAACAGAAGGCCAAAGACAAGAACGTCAAGAAGCCGCCCCTGCGGATGCAGTTGAGACAGGCGGGTCTCAGCATTACAGTTAAGCAGTTCTACATATACTCAGCCATCGCCGGTGTCATCATAGCCGTCCTGACGTTTTTCCTCGGTGCACCGCTCTATGCAGTGCCGGGGGCTTTGCTTGCGGGCTCCATCGGTCTCCCGCGCTGGATTCTCGTTTTGGCCCGCAATCGCCGCACGAAGGCCTTCCTTAACGAGTTTCCGAATGCAATCGACATCATCGTTCGTGCAGTCAAATCAGGTCTTCCGCTCAATGATGGTATTCGTCTGATTGCAAACGAGGCACAGGAACCCGTCAAAAGCGAGTTCCGTCGCATCGTCGAATCCCAGCAACTTGGAATTTCAATTCCGGATGCAGCCCAGCGCATGTATCTGACGATGCCGTGCCAGGAAGCGAATTTCTTCGGCATTGTCATTCAGATCCAGTCGCAGGCCGGTGGTAATCTCTCCGAAGCGCTGGGTAATCTGTCGCGCGTGCTGCGCGATCGAAAGAAAATGAAAGCCCGGGTGGATGCTCTGTCAATGGAAGCAAAGGCCTCCGCTGCGATAATTGGCGCGTTGCCCTTTATCATTGCGATCCTGGTCTATCTTTCAAGCCCGAGCTACATCATGCCGCTTTTCACGACCAGCACCGGTCACATCATCCTCGCCTTTTCCGGCATCTGGATGGCGATCGGCATCTTCGTCATGAAAAAAATGATCAATATCGACGTTTGAGTGCTGAGGGATCATGAGCGACCAAATCATCAAGGCACTGTTCGAGCCATCTTTCATCATTGCGCTGCTTGTGGCCGTTGCGGTTTTCGCAACGGTTTTCACCCTGCTACCGGCGCTTGGTGGAAACGAGCTCAAGGCGCGAATGAAGTCGGTTGCGATCGAGCGGGATGAATTGCGCGCGCGCGAACGTGCGCGGATGCTGGCGGAATCGAGTAGAGGCAACAAGGGGCTGCGCGAACAGCAGTCCACAGGCCTTCGGCAGATTGTTGAACGGCTCGATCTGCGCCGGGCACTGGTCGATGAAGGCACGGTGCGGAAACTCAGAATGGCCGGGTTTCGCGGCGAAAACCCGCTGACCAAGTTTCTGTTCTTGAGGTTTTCACTGCCCTTTGTCGGGCTGGTGATCGCCGGAGTCTACGTATTTCTGCTGGATGCACTGCCGGAACAGCCGCCGCTGATGAAGGGGTTCGTTTGTATCCTCGTCGCCTATGCCGGCTTCTACGCACCGAATATGTACGTGTCCAATCTGGCTTCAAAGCGCAAGGCGTCGATACAAAGGGCCTGGCCGGACGGGCTGGACCTGCTGTTGATCTGCGTCGAGTCAGGCATGTCGATCGAAGCGGGCTTCAAGAAGGTTTCCGACGAAATCGGCAGCCAGTCGGTAGAATTGGCCGAGGAACTGGTCCTGACGACCGCGGAACTGTCCTATCTCCAGGAACGACGGGCCGCCTATGAAAATCTGGCCGGACGAACCGGCCTGGATTCGGTCAAAAGCGTAACGCAGGCTTTGATCCAGGCGGAGCGTTACGGCACTCCCATCGCCCACGCGCTGCGCGTGCTGGCCAATGAAAGCCGGGACATGCGCATGAATGAGGCGGAGAAAAAGGCCGCTGCCTTGCCGCCGAAGCTGACGGTTCCGATGATCCTGTTTTTCCTGCCGGTGCTGTTTGCGGTTATTCTCGGCCCTGCCGGCATCAGCATCAGCGAACGTGGCGGTATTTTCTAGATCACTTCCTGGTTAGCTTGAATCGTTTGACCGGCTTTTCAGGTTTACCGGCAAGGCAGAATTTATGCCGTGGTCTTTACGACCACAAATGAAATCTAACGCTGTCCAGCCGGCCTTCGGTGGGGCAAATCGGCTCACCGGACGTCGTTGCAAAGCTTGCCCGATGCGCTGCATCGCCCTGCGCTTCGCGCCTAGCCGGTAAACCGATTTGGCTCCATCAAACGTTTCAATCCAACCAGGAAAGGATCTAGGCCGGCTTAGAGCGCCTTGCGCAGCTTGGCGGCGAACCGCCGTTTCTCGTCGCGCTCGTAGCGTTCTCTGACACCGTAACCCCAGATCGGGTCGGGCCAGTTTGGATCGGCCTCGAAACGCGCGATCACATGCAGGTGCAACTGCGGCACGATATTGCCGAGCGCACCGGTGTTTATCTTGAAACACCCGGTCACTTTTTTCAGCGCTTCCGACACCAGATTGCTCTCGAATGTCAGCATTGTCTGGTCGAGCGGGGTCAAGTCGTGGATTTCGGTGATGCCATGGCGTTGCGGAACAAGCATGACCCAGGGCCACCGTTTGTCGTCCGCTAGACGCAGTTCGCAAAGCCCCAGCCACATGATATTGTGGCTGTCGGCTTCAAGCCGTTCGTCGAGTTGAAACTTGCATATTCCGGCCGGCAGCATCCGTTTGCCTTTCCTGTATCAAAACAGCGTAGTGCAAGATTGGCCGTTAGGGAAATGGACAGTCGGTTCGGGTTGCTGGCGATACCTACAAACAGTTGCGGATAATATGGATAACGCCACCCAGTAGGCGCCTGCAGCCAAGACCGTCATTTTGAAATTACATCATTGAGCCAAGCCACGGTCCTTCTTGCTTCGACCAGCGCTTCATCAAAGCTACTGAATTCTGTCGAGCCATAGTGTCCAATGCTATACCAACCTCGTCCATCTTCTGGATCGCGACGAAATTCATCAAATCCGTAAGTGCCATCAGGGCGGACAAAAATATCGACACAAATGATTCCGCCATCCAGATTGATGGATCGGACGACTTTGTTTGTGTGGGCCATGAACTTATTCCAATCTCAAAAACATCTATCTCGTGCGGTACAGCAGGTCCGCCTGAGGGCTAATCGACTATTTGGGCTCTTTGCCGCCATCTGGCGCTTTTGGTCGGTTTGCGGATCCTGAACCTAAATCACCATTGATGCTTGCATTTTGCACCGCGATTTCCGATATCACGGGTGGGAGGCTGGTGGTGGACGAACCACTCGCCAACCGGGTCAGATCCGGAAGGAAGCAGCCCTAACGAGATTTCGGTACGGGTCACCGTGCCGGCCTCCCACCTGGCCGTCATCCACCGGAGATTTGTACCGGCCATTGACGCCGCCGCCCGCGGGCGGTGAAACTGCTGTCGCACAGCGGCACAAGGACATGCCAGGCGATGAGTGAAGCCAAACCGGAGACCACAGAAAAGCCGTCGACGGGCTATCGGGTTTTGGCGCGCAAATACCGTCCTCAGGATTTTTCCGATCTGATCGGCCAGGAGCCGATGGTGCGAACGCTGACCAACGCATTCGAGGCTGATCGCATCGCGCAGGCCTGGATGCTGACCGGCGTGCGCGGTGTCGGCAAGACCACGACCGCGCGCATCCTCGCGCGGGCCTTGAACTACAAGACGGACGATATCGATCAGCCTTCAATCTCGCTGGCGGCACCCGGCGAGCACTGCATTGCGATCATGGAAGGCCGGCATGTCGACGTGCTGGAGATGGATGCGGCATCGCACACCGGCATTGACGACATCCGCGAGATTATCGAGCAGGTCCGTTATGCGCCGGTTTCGGCGCGCTACAAGGTCTACATCATCGATGAAGTTCACATGCTGTCCAATCAGGCATTCAACGGCCTGCTGAAGACGCTTGAGGAACCTCCGCCGCACGTCAAGTTCATTTTCGCCACCACTGAAATCCGCAAAGTTCCGATCACCGTGTTGTCACGCTGCCAGCGCTTCGATCTGCGTCGCATCGACGCCGGTGTCATGACCGCGCATTTGAAAAAGATCGCCGGCCTTGAGGACATTGCCATTGAGGACGAAGCCCTGGCGGCAATTGCCCGCGCGGGTGAAGGGTCTGTACGCGACTCCCTGTCGATCCTTGATCAGGCCATCGCACATGGCGGCGGCAAGGTCACCAGCGGAGATTTGCGCGATATGCTTGGCCTTGCCGATCGGGCGCGCGTCATCGATCTGTTCGAGTGGCTGATGCAGGGCGATGTCGCAGCAGCGCTGAAGGAATTCCGTGCGCAATATGACGGCGGCGCCGATCCGGGCGTCATCCTGACCGGTCTTGCCGAGTTCAATCATTTGGTCACCCGCCTGCGTTTTGTCCCGGAAGCCGCCGGCGATGCCTCGCTGTCACAGGATGAGCGTACCCGCGGTCTGGAGCTTTCTGGCAAGCTCTCCGTTCGCGTCCTGTCCCGATGCTGGCAGATGCTGCTAAAGGGTTCGAGCGAGGTCCAGATGGCAGGACGTCCGGTTGACGCGGCCGAAATGGTGTTGATCCGGATTGCCCATGCGGCCAATCTGCCGACGCTGGATGAGGCGTTGAAAACGCTTGAAACCGGGGCCGCACCAAATATTCCGGCTCCATCGGGTGGTAACAATTCGGCAAGCGCGCCGGTGCCGTCCGGCGGCGGCGGTCAGGCGATGCGGCTTGTCCGCAGCGAGCCGGAACCGGCTCCTGTCGATGCGCCGCCAAGGGTGGAAACCAGCCCGCAGCCGGCGGTGACGATCGCTTCGCTTGAGGATATTGCGGCATTGGCCGAGGCGCAGCGGGACATCGCCTTCAAGGTGACGCTCAGACGCTGTGTTCGGCTGGTCAAACTGGAACCGGGCCGGTTGGATGTCAGCCTGACCGGGGAAGCACCCAAAACCTTTCTTGGAGATTTGTCGGCCAAACTGCTGGCCTGGACCGGTACGCGCTGGATTGTCTCGCTGTCGCGCGAGGAGGGCGGTGCAACCCTGGCGGAAGAAGAGGCCGGACGGCGGGAACTTGTGCTGATGGACGCCCGCGCCGACCCGGCCGTTGCGGCGATCCTTGATCGTTTCCCGGGCGCGCGGATCACCGACGTACGCATCCAGCGCGATGAAATTCCGGATACGGATACAGATTTTGATGCGGTGCCCGACATGGACGCCGAAGCCCCCGACGATTGATGCAAAGGAGATATTCATGCGCGACATGATGGGCATGATGAAGCAGGCCAAGGAAATGCAGGCCAAGTTTCAGGCCATGCAGGAGGAAATGGCAGACCTGGAAGCCCAGGGCGAGGCCGGCGCAGGCCTGGTCAAGGTCACCATGAGCGGTAAAGGCGAAATGAAATCGCTTGAGATCGATCCGTCCCTGCTCAAGGACGACGAGTGTGAAATACTCGAAGACCTGATCCTTGCGGCCCACAACGATGCCAAGACCAAGGTCGAAGCGGCGGTGGCCGAAAAAACCAAGGAAGTCACCGCTGGGTTGCCGATTCCACCTGGATTCAAGCTTCCGTTTTGATGCCGGTGTCAGCTGTCTGCCAGTTCAGGATTCAATCCGGCGCCGACATCGGGTAAACCCGGGCGATGTCGAAACGAATCGCCGGGCCGGAAATAGAACGCATGATCCAGTTGCTGGCCAAAGTGCCGGGGCTGGGACCGCGTTCGGCACGCCGCGCCGCGCTGCATCTGATCAAGAAAAAGGAACAGTTGCTGATCCCGCTGGCTGCCGCCCTTGACGATGCGGTGGACAAGGTCGGCGTTTGCACCACTTGCGGCAATGTTGACAGCAGCGACCCGTGCACAGTTTGCACGGATCCGCGGCGGGACGGAAAGACCATTATTGTCGTCGAGGACGTCGCCGATCTTTGGGCACTCGAGCGTGCCGGTACCATGAGTGCGTTGTATCATGTCCTTGGGGGAACCCTGTCGCCGCTGGATGGCATCGGTCCCGATGATCTGACAATCGATCAACTGGTCAATCGGGTCGCCGATGGAGGGATCAAGGAATTGATCATCGCGGTGAACGCCACCGTCGAAGGACAGACGACCGCCCACTACATCACCGACAGACTTGAAGGTCTGGACGTGCGGATCACCCGGCTTGCCCATGGTGTACCGGTTGGCGGTGAACTGGATTATCTCGATGAAGGGACACTGGCGGCCGCTTTGAAGGCGCGTACGGACTTTTGAACCGGCAACCGGACGATGGAGACCATGCTTTGAAAAATTTGCCAGAACAGTTGTTTCGGGGCATCGGGCCTTTGGCCCTGTTACTGGTCGTGCTTGCCTTCACTGTGTCGGCCGAGGCCGCATCAAGGCAGGCGGTCGAGACGCAATTCCGGAACTGGCTGAAACAGGATCTTTGGCCCGAGGCCAGAAGCAAAGGTGTCTCATCGGCAACGTTCAATGCGGCGCTTGGCCGGGTTGTGTTGAACTGGAAACTCCCAGATCTCGTGCCGCCCGGCACCAAGGCGAAAACCCCGAAACGCCAGGTACAGGCCGAATTCGGATCGCCGGGGCGCTATTTTTCGCAAAAGACGATCGGCAATCTTGTCGCCGGCGGACGTTCGCGTGCCGCCAAATGGGCCAAGACGCTGGCTGCGATCGAGCGGCAATATGGCGTCCCCGGACGTATCGTTCTGGCCATATGGGGGCGCGAATCCGGTTTCGGACGGGTGAAAATTCCGCACAATGCCTTCCGCGTGCTTGCCACCAAGGCGTTCATGTCAACCCGCAAGGAACTGTTTCGCAAGGAACTGGTCGCGGCCTTGAAAATCGTCGAGAGCGGTGATGTCGGTGCCGGCGCGATGAAATCGTCCTGGGCCGGGGCACTTGGCCAGCCGCAGTTTCTGCCGGCATCCTATCTTGCCCATGCGGTTGATTTCGATGGTGACGGCCGCCGCGACATCTGGAAGTCGGTTCCGGACACCTTGGCTTCGGTCGCCAACTATCTTGCCCATTTCGGTTGGCGGAAGGGCCGCGACTGGGGTTTCGAGGTGACGGTGCCGAAATCCGTCAGTTGCGCGCTGGAGGGACCGGATCAGGGCCGGCCGATATCGAAATGGGCGGCAGCGGGCATCAAACGTGTGTCGGGCAAACCCTTTCCCGAGCACGAATTGCGTAAAACCGGATTTCTGCTGATGCCGGCCGGCCGGTATGGACCGGCCTTCATCGTCACGCCGAACTTCTATGTGCTGAAGGAATATAATGAGAGCGATCTCTACGCTCTTTTCATCGGCCATGTCGGAGACCGCATTCAGTGGAGCAACAAGACCTTTTCCGGCACCTGGGGCAAGGTTGGCGGTCTCTATCGGTCCGATATTGCGAAAATGCAGCGGCGGTTGGAAAAGAAGGGTTATGACGTTGGCGGAGCTGACGGCCTTCCTGGATTCAAGACCCGGCGGTCGATCGGCGACTGGCAGGGCAAGAATGGCCGCAACCCGACTTGTTTTCCCAATGGGAAACTGGTGAAGGCACTGCGCTGAGAACGGATACTTCAGTTCATGCCGGGCTTCGCCAGACAATGGCGTTCGAATGTGAGGTACTGGAATGGCTGAGGCAGGAAAGCGGTTTTTAGCGGCGCTTGAAGCCTATGAGGCGATGGTATCTACCCTGCATGGTATCGATAGGAAGGGCAAGAAAATCCCCTACACTTCGATGAACGGAAACATGTTCAGTTTCCTCGATGGTGACGGAACAATCTGCCTGCGGCTTTCCGGCGATGATCAGGCGAATTTCATCAAGACGTTCAAGACGCCACCCGTCGAACAATACGGCAAACGCATGAAGGAATATGTCGGTATTCCCGATGCAATGCTGTCGGATGCCGGAACACTGGCGATCTGGTTTGAACGGAGCATTGCCTGCGCGCGGTCTCTGAAACCAAAGCCGACGAAACGCTGATGACCGACTATGCCATCGGGTCAGGCTCCTGGTGTTGCGCCCAGAGCTTTCCGCCGGATCAGCCAGAATCTGTCCTGCCCCCAGGTGGCAAGGTCTCCGTAACGCAGGCTGGGCACGCCCCACAATCCGTCCGACGTCATTTCATCACGATGTTGCTGAACCCAGTCGCGCCATTCTGATTGATTGAGGGCTTGCTGCGCACCGCTCCAGTCAAGGCCGGCGCGTTCGACCAATATTTTCAAACCCCGGTCGGTGGCCGCATCGATGGCTTCAACCGCCACCCCGCGCAGCAGCGAATCGAAAAACGGCTCCAGCCGGCCCTCACCCTGTGCCCAATAGGCAACCGCGTAGGCCCGCTCAATCCCGGAGCCAAGCGGATCGGCAATGTTGCCAAAGGGCAGACCGGCGCGTTCCGCCTCACGTTTTGCATCTGTCAGGATGTAGAGCCTCTTGGCCAGCGGCACTTTCATGCCGCGCATCATCATCGGCAGAACCGGTTTCAAAACAACCGGAACACCCAGTGCAGAGGCGAAGGTTTTTGCGCGAAAATAGGCGATATAGCTATAGGGGCTGCGCGCCGAGAAAAACAACTCAAGCGGTTGCGGATCAGGCAGCGGCGCGGCTTTCGGATCGAAAATACCGCGCCAGGTCCGGTCGAACCGAAGCGCCCGGTCGCCCGGGTCACCCAGGCCTTGTGCCAACAGCCGTTCTTCTAGATGTCCAAGCCGGTCGAGCCCCCAATACCATTCGCCCTCATGATAGAGTGTCGCGGTGAAATAATGCCCCAATCTGGACAGCAATGCCTCGTCCCGGCGCAGCCACTCATTGGCGCCGCTGTGATTTTCATCGGCAAGAGTTTGGCCGGACCAATAGGCCTTTCCCAATTCGATCGCGCGCTTGAAAAAATCCGGACTGCGCGATGCGGCGGCCAGTGCCGCCATGAAGTGGTCCGATATGTCCCGGCCCGGCCGGCGTCCCCCGGTGGGAAATTGCAGCTCGTACAGTTCCGACAAAGCAGTGGCATCGCCGATATCGTAGGCGTCGAGCATCTCCGGCTCGGGATACATGTCGGGATCGAGCCTGCCGATGACATGCGGAACGAGCGTTACACCAAACCGCGTCGCAAATTCCGGCAACACCTGAATCATCAAATGGCAATAGGGATCGCCTACCCGGTGAAAATAGTGAAGCTCCCGCGCCGCGCCGGTGAGCTTGCGGCGTGCTGCGTAAAAATGCCGTTTCAGTGATCGTCTGGTCGGGCTGGTGATGAACCGTGTCACCGACGAGGTGACCTGGGGTTTTTGCATATTGCGCGCCTGTCGCTCCAAAGAGTCCCGGGTGGATCAGGCCGCCAGTTTTTTGCCGAAATAGTCGATGATCTCGTTCAGTGCCTTGACCGTCGGCGAACCATCCCCGTCGATGAAATGGGCCGTGAGAATGGCGTGTTTGTTGCCTGGAATCGTGTTCAGCCTGATACGCTCCGCATCGTCATTGAAGGCCTTGTCGAGTGCTTCGAACTTGCTTGCCGTACACAGCACGTCTCCGGCGAAGCGATAGGCAAGCATGGGGCCGTGTTCATCGAGGCGGGCTCGGATATCGCTGACATCCTGATCCGACATGTGCAGGGATTTTTGGCTGAACAGCGGCATTGATGGCTGCGATCCGACAGCGGCAAGAACGGATTCGTCGGCCATCAGCGAAATGGCGAAATTGCCGGTCAGGCACATGCCGATTACGCCGATGCCAGGGACGTCATGATCCTGTCTCAGTTGCCGGCACAGCGCCTTCAGCCAGTTGATGACTGGGCTGGTTTTGTTTCTGGCAAACATCGAAAATTCTCGGCGCATGCAGAACAGCCGCGTCAGATTGCCGACAAATGCAAATTCTTTCAGGGGTCCGAAGAGGTGTGGAATAACAACACGGTAGCCGGCGTTCACCAGCTTGTCGGCAAGCACCAGCATTTCCTTGGTGATGCCTGGGAGCTCCTGTAACAGCAGCAGAACCGGGCCGTCCCCTTTGGCATAGACATCATGCTGCAACGGTTTGCCATCGACGGCATCCGTTGAAAACACCGACTTGTCGTATCCCTCCAGCATGTCTTGGCTCCCTTTGCGGTTCGATAGATCGCTCTGGGATTGATGGCACGCGGTTTGGCGCCGAGTCAAAAATCGTAATTGCCGACCTGCCAGTCAGCCCTGTCTGGACACCATCTCCTTCTTGTTGTCGTGCAGGTGCCAGACCGCCTGATCGTCGAATCCGCGAATGGCTTTTGTGCCGAGGTCTTCCATGTCGAACTGATCGCGCAGGGTTTTTGCCATCACGTCCTGCACGGTGATCTGCATGGGGTCTGAAAATTCCTGTAATCGCGAGGCCAGGTTCACCGCAGGACCGAAAATGTCATAGACATATTTCTGGATGCCGACGACCGACCCGACCACGGCCCCGGTGGCGAGGCCGATGCGGCAGCGCCATTGATGCGGATGGCTGGCATTGCGGCGCGTCAGATAGCGGATATAGCGGATCGCCGCATTGGCCACCGCCTTGGCATGGTCCGGCGTCGGATCGGGCAGGCCCGCAACGGTGATATAGGCATCGCCGATGGACTTGATACGCTCGCAACCGAACTGCTCGCCAATGCGATCAAAGGCGCTGTAGATGTCGTTGAGCTCGGTCACCGTGACACTCGGCTCGACCGAAGTGACCATGTCTGTGAAACCGACAAAATCCAGCATCAGTACCGATACCGGATCGTAGAGCTGCGGGGTGACCACGCCAAACGTCTTGAATTCCTCATAGACCGAACGCGGCATCAGGTTGAGCAGCAGCTTTTCGACCTGCTCCTTTTCCCGCTTGATTTCGCGTGTGTTGCGCTCGACCATCATCGAATAGGAATCGATCATCGACTCCAACTCGCGAATGCGGGTGATGTTCTGGCAGACCAGGACGACAATCTGCTTGCCGCCATCATTGGCGGCGGTGAAGTCGACAGCGATCACCCGCGTCCGCCGCTTTTTCTTGTGTTTGATCTCTGCCGTGTAACGGCCCTGCTCGGAAAGGGCGGTTTCCAGTGTGGCAGAATCGAGATCCTCGAAAATCTCGTGCAGCGCCCCGGTCTCACCCGGCGCACCGAACCATTCTTCAAACGTGTCATTGTGAAAATGAAATTTCATGCTCTGGCGATCAAGCAGCGCGACTCCGACGCCGATCGCACGCAAAAGCTGTTCATTGATGGCTTCAATCGACATGCATTCAACTCACGATCAGATTTCTGCGGGTCTCAAAGGCGCCAAGGACGGCTTCGATATCATTGGGTGCAAATCCGTGATCCTGAAGTGTCCCTGACAGAACCACCTTCAACTCGTCGAAATGCAGATCGCTGATGTCCAGATGCGCATGCAATTGACGCAGCTGATTATCGGTGTAGGCGGCCGGCCCACCCAGCAGCGATGCAATGAATTTTGTCTGGTGATCGACCATCTTCGACATGTCGACATCGTCAAAAAACGGGCCGATTTCGTCGCTGTCGAGCAGTGCATCGTAAAATGCCAGAACAACCTTGCTGACTTTGGAAAAGCCGCCATATTTTTCAAACAGTGTTTGTTCAGTCATGACCGGTGAATGTCCTCTAGGTCTGAAAAGCGCATTACGTGCGAATGCTTGCCGCCACGTTAGCCGATCAGGTTTCGCGGGAAAAGCGCGCCGGCAAAGCTTTCTGGGCATGCGCGGCACATCATGCTGCAATGCCAATTGAATTTTTTGCCACCGAAAACTTGGTGCGCATTGACGACAGGCCGGAAATCCAGTTTCCGAAAAAGCGTTGTCCATGTGTACTCCAATGGTTCAAGGGGTCGCCGTTGCAATAGTAATTCTTTGGACGGTCGGCCTTCCGGTTTGTCCGGCGGTCACGCAGATATTCCTCGTGCAATGTCGTGGTTTCGTATTCCAGATGATTGAACATGAACGCCTGACGCGCCGACGGATCTGTCACCAGGGCCGGACCGGTGGCGTCGCAGCCGGCGATCAGTTGCAGGTCTGTTCGGGTCAGGACATCCAGAGCGTGGACTGAGGTATGGCGCGAGACCGGCGTAGCGAAACAGTCTCCGAACCTCTCGGTCAGCGAAGAGGATGGATCGAGCACCCATTGCGGGTAAACGCCAAAGGCTTTGCTGTCGAGCGTGTGTTTGCAAATTCCATGATTGTGATAAAGCGCTGCCTGGGCTGACCAGCAGATGAATAGTGTATTGGTCCGATTCCGCGTCAGATGATCGAGCACTTCGGTGAATTCGGCCCAGTAGTCGACGCTTTCAAACGGCAATTGCTCGACCGGAGCTCCGGTAACGACCAGCCCGTCGAGCGTATCGAGCAATTGCGGCGACACGATATCGTAGACCCGGTCAAGATAGGCCTGTTCGCAATGGGTCGGCGTATGCGTTGCCATGCGCATGGGCACCAGTGCGATATCGTTACCCGTCTGGCTGAAGACCCGCGCGAACTGCCGCTCGGTTGCCTTTTTGTTGGGCATCAGATTGAGCAGCCCGATGCGCAGGGCCGGTTGTGACCCGTGTTCGGCTATCATCAGGTCTTCGCTCGCCAAAGTGGCCGCTGCTGCAAAATGCTTCGGGACGAAAACGGCCATGATCTGGTTTCCATTGTCGAAGTCGGCCCGACGGGATGCCGGGCCGAGAATGTTCAGGATCTTGCAATGATGATTTCGGAATATTCGGACGGCACGTTCATGCTTCCGTCAATGGCGACATCAAACCTTTCGATCGTCGCCAGAATATCGCGTTCAAGGGTTTTCTGACCTTCCGCATCAAACGCGAGAAACGCCTTGTGAACGGGTCCGTAGAATGTCCGGAAATATTCCACGAAATGCGCCGGCGAGCGATAACGGAAGTTGAACATCTTGGTCGTGACCGAGATGACCTCGGCATCGGAACCGAATGTCTCGCCGAGCCATTCCCGGGTGCCCCAGACTGCCGGCGAAGTGACGCCGGGAGGTGGGGCAATGTGTTTGCCGAGCGTCTTGAAAAGTTGGCCGATGAAGCCTTCCGGTGTCCAGTTTGCCATGGCGATCGTTCCGCCGCTGCGGCAAACCCGGGCCATCTCGCTGGCAGCCTGTTTCTGATTGGGAGTGAACATGACACCGAAGGTCGAGACCACGGCATCGAAGCTGCCGTCTTCGAATGGCAGCGCTTCGGCATCGGCGGTCTGGAATGTCACATCGAGCCCTTCCGCCTCAGCTCTGGTACGACCGGCGTCCAGCAATTTTCCGACATAGTCGGTGGAAGTGACATCGCACCAGCGCCGGGCGAAAGCCAAGGTCGCGTTACCATTGCCGGCGGCGACATCGAGGACACGGGTATCGGGAGCCAGGTCGGCTGCTTCGGCGAGTTCCTCGCCGACAATGTTCAGGGTTACCCCGACCTTTGCGTAATCTCCCGACGACCAGGCGGCGTTTTGTTTCGACTTGATCGCCGAATAATCGGGCTTCGTCGTATCGAGCGTTGCAATGTTCATAGTGATCTCCATTGTTGAGGAAGGAAAGGACGTTCGGTGCGGATCAGGCTGCGGTCAAAACAGGCCAGCGGATCGGATTTGCATGGCGTTCGACGGTTGCGATGTGGCCGATTATTCTGGGATTGACCCATTTCGGCGCCGACAGCGGCGCCATGTGTCCAAGACCCGGCAGCATGGCAAGTCTGGCTCCGGGGATCGCATCGGCGATCCGCATCGCGACGCGCTGGGCAAGGGCGGGAGAATCCATGCCCATCATCACCAATGTCGGCATTTCAAGGCGAACCAGTTCGCCCGGTGTCCAGCTTTCGGCAAACCCGCGGGCAAAATCAGTCATCACGGAATTGGCCTGCGCCGCCAGGTGCTGCTGTGCATAGGCCGGCATCCGGTGCCAGGCGTCGGCGCCGTTCCAGAAATCGATGAAACGTTTCATGCCTTTTTCCGGATCGCCGGCCCGGGCATTTCTGCTCAGGGTCTCGGAGACATCGGCAATGCCGGAATAAAGGTCCCGATCCGTCTGATCTCCGTCACGCAGGAAATGAAAGCAGGCCGGTTCATAAAGGCAGAGACTCTTGATCAGGTCAGGCCGCATCATTGCGATCTTCAGTGCGATGGCCGCTCCGAAGGAATGCCCGACCAAGTGGACTGGTGTGCCGAGTGTTTCAATCCGGCGGATTATCGGCCGGGCCGCGGCGGCAACGCCCTGTTGTCCGTCATCGGCAGACAGGTGGCCGTTGCCGTATCCCGGCAAATCCGGCGCAATCACATCATAACGGCCTTCCATGTCCTCCAGCAGCTTCTTCCATTGTGAACCGGTGGATGCGGAAGAGTGCAATGCGACGACCGGTGCTCTGCCGGAGTTGCGGGTAATCGGGTATACGTTCATGTGACTGGTTCCGTCGTTTCGTTCGATGGCTCATTTCTGATGGCCGGATGTTTCAACGGATTGTCAGATCAACCGCTTTCATGTTTCATTTGTAAACAGCGATGCAAAACCGCCTGAAACTGAAAATATGAAAAAAATACAGAGGCTTGCGCGCGATCGGACAGAATTCTCAAGCGGATTCTGAAACAATTGAAACATTCGGGCGGCAGGCTGAAAAGCAACTGAAACACGCCGCATATAGGAATTTGCCATGGCAACGCATGCGCAACCCGCGGAGAGCTCCGCAGACGAACAGACCACCTCGATGATCCGGGCCGATTCCGACGGTCATGTCATTGAAGTAAATGGTGAATTTGCCGATCTCACGGTGTCCTGTTCGGAACCTGCCTGTGACGTATTGCGGAACTATCTGTCGCGTTTTGGATCAATCGAAGGAATGGATCTGACCGTCGACGCTGCTGCGGCCGCGAATTTTCTGGACATATGGCAACGGCCCGATAGCGATGCGCTGGAAGCGCGAACCGGTCACGGCAACTGGCGTTTGCTGTCTTCCTGTCCTGAACCGTCGGGGGGAATGCTGTTTCTCAGCGTCAACATTGATCGCAAGAAACAGAAGACCGAACTTGCCGATTTCATCCTCGAAAATCATCCGTTGCCGCTTTGGACCAATGAGGCCGACACCGGCAATGTGGTCTACGCCAATCCCGCCGCCAACCGGCTTTACAAGGTCAAGGTCGACCAGGGCCGGCGAATCGGTGAGTTCTTTTCCGATCGCGATGCAAATCGCGAGATGCTGCGAAAACTGCAAAAACGCGGAACCGTCAATCAGTATGCCGTCCGCACCAAGGCGGAGGATGGCCGCGAAATCTGGGTTAATGGCAGCGCGACACTGGCGAATTTCGAGGGTCGCCAGCTCGTCATCAGCGCGATCCAGGATGTCACCGACCGCAAGGAGATCGAAGACGACAACCGCCGTGCCCGCGATCTGTTGCGTGATGCGATCGAGTCGCTTTCAGAGGGTTTCGCGCTTTACGACGATGATCGACGTCTGATCATGTGCAACACCCGCTACAAGGAAATGAACCATGCGGTGGCTGACCTGCTTGAACCGGGTCTCGACTGGGAAATCCTGATGCGCGAAACCGCGAGACGCGGCATCTATGCCGAAGCCATCGGACGCGAGGAGGAATGGGTCGCTGACCGGCTGGTCAATGGCGTCGAATATATCCAGGATTTCGAACTGGCGCATACGGACGGCACCTGCTCCCTGGTGTCCGTGCATCCGACCAATCTCGGCGGCTTCGTCGTGACGCGGACCGACATCACGGCCAAGAAACAGGCTGAATCGGTCGAACGCGATGGCGACCTTCTTGTCCGCCGGGTTCTCGATTCCGGCCCTGCGGCTGTTGTCATGGCGCGGCTCGGCGATGGCGAGATCATCTACCGTTCTCCGGCGGCAGTTGAACTGTTCGGCAAGGCCAAATCAGCCAAGGAGTTTTACATCTCGCCGCTCGACCGGGCCGACTACGTCACCACCATCCTGTCCGACGGGCGCGCCGATGATTTCAAGCTCACCCTGTTCAATGCCAAGGGTGAACATTTTCCCGGTGCGCTCTACGGCCGCCTTGCCGAATACAAGGGTGATGAGGTGGTCGTCACCACCACCATCGACCTGACCGAACAAAACGAAGCCGACGCGCTGATCCGCCGGGTGCTTGAGGCCTGTCCGGTTCCGATCCAGATGACCAATGCCGACACCGGTCGCCTGCTGTTCAGGAGCCCTGAAACGACGGCGCTTTTCGGACCGGTCGACAGTTCAAAATCCTACTACGCCGATGCTGGCGAACGCGATGCCTATCTCATCAAATTGCGCAAAAACGGTTGGGTCAACGATCACAGGGTTCAGCTGATAAACGGCAAGGGAAAGACATTCTGGGGGTCGGTTTCCGCTCGCCTGATCGATTTCAAGGGGGAAGACGTCATCGTCTCCAACACCCGTGACATGACCGGTGAACTGGCACTCCAGGAAGAACTTTCAAGCCAGCGCGAGATGCTGTTCCAGAATGAAAAAATGTCGGCATTGGGCGAGCTTCTTGCAGGAGTTGCCCACGAACTCAACAATCCGCTGTCGATTGTCGTCGGTCACGCCCTGATGTTGCGCGAGGAAGCAAGCGATCCTGACACTTTGCGGCGCATCGAAAAAATCAGCAATGCGGCCGAACGCAGCGCCAAGATTGTCAAGACGTTCCTGGCAATGGCGCGCCAACAGCCTGCCCGCATGGAAAAGATCGATATCCAATCCGTGATAGCGACCGCCGTGGACGTTGCCGGATATGGCCGACAGGGTGAAAAGCTGGAAATCAACCGGACCCTGCCCGAAGACTTGCCCGAAATCGTCGCTGACGCCGACCAGATCACCCAGGTGATCATCAATCTCGTCATCAATGCGGAACAGGCAATCGGCGGTTCGGGTATCGGAGACAGGATAGGTGTTTCGGCGCGGCTTGGAAGGTCGGATGACAGTGTCGAAATAATCGTTGAAGACAATGGACCGGGTGTTCCCGACAAGATCAAGGGACGGGTTTTTGAACCCTTTTTCACTACCAAGGAAGTTGGAGACGGCACGGGCATCGGCCTGGCATTCTGTCATCGGATCATCCACTCGCACGGTGGTCATATCTGGCTCGATCCTGACCATGCGCCAGGTTGCCGTTTCATCATCGCCCTGCCGCTCGCCACAGCGGCGGATGGCGATGACGAGGAAGCAGATATCCCGTCCCGCACCGCAAGCGCCCGCCGGGTGCTGGTCGTCGATGACGAGCCGGATGTTGCGGAGCTCGTTGCCGAGATCCTGAAAAAAGAAGGCTTTGCGGTGGATCTCGCCGCATCGGGTGCCGAAGCGCTGCAACAGCTTGAGGGACAGTCATACGACGTTGTTTTGAGCGATCTCAACATGCCGGGCGTCGACGGCAGGGGACTATTTGAAGGGATGAAAAACGCGTATCCGGATATGGCGAAACGGGTTGCTTTCATCACAGGAGACACAATGGGCGCGGCTTCGCAGAAGCTGCTGAAGGAAACCAACAGGCCGCATCTTGAAAAACCGGTATCGCCGGCGGAACTCCGTGAACTTGTATACGGGATCCTCAATGGCGGGGAGCGTGGGAAGTAGATGGACAACGAAAACGTCAGAATTCTGGTATGCGATGATGAGGTCGATGTACGTGAGATGCTGCAGGAATACCTCGGCAAGCGCGGTTTCAAGGTATCCACGGCCAGCAACGGCAAGGAATTGCGGGCTGTCTTTGCATCCGGTGGTTTCGAGTTGATAGTCCTGGACATCAACATGCCAGGCGAGGACGGGCTGTCGGTTTTGCGGTCCCTGCGGGCTGAAAACGATGTTGCAGTTGTCATGTTGACTGCGGCTGGAGAGGTCGTCGACCGAATTGTCGGCTTGGAAATGGGTGCCGATGACTATCTCGGCAAACCGGTGGACCTGCGGGAGCTGGAGGCCCGCATCAAGGCGGTTCTGCGCCGACGTGATGGTTCCGGTGCAAAGCCGAAAACCGCGGCGAAATCCGGTACGGCGCAATTCGGCGCCTACACGCTCAACATCGAGGCAGCCAAGATGCATGGCGAAGACGGCAGCGAACTACCGTTGACCGCCATGGAATTCAGCCTTTTGAAGGTGTTTGCCGAGAACCGCGGGCGCGTGCTCAACCGTGACCAGATCCTGGAGCAGGCGCATGATCGGTCGTGGGATCCTTTCGACCGCAGCATCGATATCCGCATCTCGAGACTTCGCCGCAAGATCGAAACAAATCCCGAAAAACCGACGATCATCCGCACCGTGCGCGGCATCGGCTATCTCTATGACCCTGAAGACGCCTGACCTGTGAAGCACCCGTGATCAGACTTCAACGCCGTCATCGGGTAGATTGGGTTGCTCGAAATCGCTTGCCGTCCCACGGCGTTTGAACACTGAACTGTGAATCGCCGCACCGGATGGTACCGTTCTGCCTTCAAAGCGCGGAACATACCATCCCATGAAGGTCCGCCGTGTAGTTGTTGCGCCGGCCGGCAGGCGTCGCGGCAGGAACTCGATGGCCGACCAGGCAGCGTTCATGGATTCGTTTCGCCGAGCCAGCGGATCGGGTTCTACATAGTCTTTGTCCGGATTTTTGCCGAGAACAATCTCGTTCACCGTCCGGGTCTTGAATGACAGACCCAGCTTCTTCGTTTCAGCAATCATCCATTCGAGCGGGATCTTGGCCAGATGGCTGCGGCGTTCGGGATAACCGCCACCGATGTCGCAATGAACGCCCGAAAACCAGACTTCCCTGACGTCCTGCGATTTGGCCTTCTTCGTCTTGAACGGACCACCCCAGAAATCCTGGCCAGCCGGCCATAATTGCGGTTGGAACATGGTGCGTCTCTCGTCGATCGCCACCGCATGGCGAACCGATTCAACGCTCCGGTTTGTCTTGGTGAAGGCGTGCGAGCGAAGGCGCGGTGAAAACCGTCCCCATTCAATCACCGATCCGACTGTGTCGAACAGCCCGATGCAACGGATTGCCGGCCGCCGCGGTTCGAGGATGCGCTCATACAACCGTACCTCGGCAAACGGATTTACTTTGGGATTGCGTTCGTCGCCTTGCGCCCCGGAACGGTTGTTGTCGCTGACACCCTTATAGGCGCGATAGGCATAGGCAAGCAGGTTGAGATTGACAGGGCGGATCAGACCGATCGCATGAATGAACCCGGCCAGGACGCGTGCGGTATAGGCGCCGCGGCTGAAGCCGAACAGGAATATCTGATCCGGTTCCACGTGTTCGCCATCGGCGCGTTTGCCGTCATCATAGTTCTCGACCAGAAAGCGATAGGCCTCCTTGACGTTCTGATCGAGCCCCCAGCCGGTTGCCAGACCCCAGATTTCATGTGCCTTGCGATAGTAATAAGACCACGCATTGGCCGCACCGAACGTGCCGACGCCCGGATCGTAATACACCAGTTGGTCGTCATTTTTGCCGAGTGCGCCATAGAGCCGAAGGATATTGGTCCTGTCTTCGGAAATCTCGTTCGATGTTCCATCGCAAAGAATGACGATCCTCTTGGGCATGATGTCCTCTCATCGGGATGGTGGCCTGCAGTCTATCATTTGAAGCCGGGCCTGCCGAGTTCCGATTGAGTCAGCAATTGATCGCGAACGATTGTGTGCTTTAGTCACAGATAGGCCAGTCCGGTCAGAAGGCTTAGACCGCCACCCGTGGCTACCAAAGGCCAGTGCCGGTAGCCGCTATAGCTTCTGGCTCTGGCCCAGCCGCGAATGGCTTGAACACAGCCGGCCGTGAGCCACAAAGTGAAAAAGAAATACAGCAGTGCCTGATCGATAAGAGCAGCAAGGCTGTCCTGTGGTTGCCGGTAGAAGCCGGGGGCCAGCCAGGCAGCGATCAAGAGAAGCGCCAGCACTGCCCAGGCGATCAGAAATGGCCGCCAGATCGGCAGCAAAGCGGGTATGAGATAAAATGCCATCGGAATGGCCACGGCAATAAATACAGTCATTCTTTGCAGACCTTCGAGATTCAGTAAAACCATTACCTGCAATTGGTATCAGGCTGAATTCACGGACTGTTTCGATTGTGCCCTTTGCTGCGCTGCCTGATACAATTGATACAATTGCGAACGTCAGACTGATACGTCGGGATTCCAGACACTATTCATGGGCTCGGGGTATTGCTGGATGTCGTTGGATGGCACCATCCAGCGGAGCGAGTGAGAAAACAGAAGATCTGGAGCGCTGCGATTGTCCAAGGACACTGAGAAAAAGACGCGCAAACCATCCCGGAATGAACATTCCGCGGAGGAAAAAGCACGCCTTGTCCTTGAGGCTCTGGCCGGAAAGCAGGACATCGCTGAGCTGTGCCGGCGGGAAGGCATTTCAAGATCGACGTTTGACAACTGGTCAAAGGCATTTGTCGAAGCGGGAACAGAACGGTTGTCCGACCCTGATGCCGGCGTGCCAGCCGCCGCAAATGATGACACCGAACCATTGCGCAGCCTGGTTGAAGCGTTCCCGGGAAATTTGCTGATTTCCCGGCTGAAAGACGGCAAGGTGCTGTATCGCTCGCCAAGTTCGCAGGTGCTGTTCGGCAATCCGAAATACACAAGCAGCCACTGGATGAACCAGCACGAGCGGGCGCGTTTTATCGAACGGCTGAAACGCGACGGGCGGGTCGACAACTTCAAAATGACCGGGCGCAGCGTCGACGGAACGGCTTTCCCGACACAGTTCTCCTCGAGCGTTGTCGACTATGGCGGTGAGAAGCTTGTCCTGTCGTCTTCAATCGACCTGACCGAAATCCAGGCAATGCAGGCCGAAAGCGATATCGCCAACGCCCGGCTGCGCGATGCGATCAATGCGCTTGGCGAGGGATTTGTCCTTTATGACAAGGACGAGAAATTCGTCATGGCGAACGAACGGTACCGCGAGACACTCGCGCCCTATCGGCATGTGATGACGCCAGGGACCCCGATGTCGGAAATATCCGGTCGGGCAATCCGTGATGGATTCATAAAGATCGTCACTCCGGTGGATGGCGATCTGGCTGGTCTGCTCAATGACGCCAAGGTAAACGATCCGTCGCAATCGGAGATACAGCTTGCCGACGGCACACAGAAGATTGTCACGCTGTCACGACTTGGTGACGGCGGACTTGCCGCCACGATGACTGACATTTCCGACCGGCGAAAAGTCGAGGTTCGCGCCCGCGAAATGATGAACGATATCATCCAGTCGCTGGACGAGGGCATCTCTCTTTACGATTCGGAACTGAAGTTCGTGATGCGGAACAGCCGGCGATACGAGATGCTGTCTGAGCATGAAGACAAGATTGAGGTCGGTACGAGTTTGGGCGAGGTAACGCGCCGGCTTGCCGAAACCGGCAAGATTGCGCTGAATGATGGCGAGACGCCCGAGCAATGGTCCGATCGCATTGTTGAGCTGACGAAGGCCTATCGGCGCGACATTGAGATTCCCGGTACGGACGGCCGCCTGTATGTGCTGTCGGTGCACAAGACCGAACTCGGCGGCTATCTGCTGCTGTTCAAGGACATAACCGAACAACGGCGCGCCAAGAAGGCGGAACGCGACGCCAATATGCTTCTCAAGGTCATAGTGGAAGCCTGCCCGACAACCTTTCTTGTCTCCCGTGTCGACGACGGCGAGATCATTTACTATCCGCCGGCCTCTCGCGACCGGTTTGGCGATATCGAATCGACCCTTGAGTTTTTTCTCAAGCCGGAGGACAGGGTCACCTATCTGAATGCCCTGTTGCCCTCGGGTTCCCTGGATGACTATCCGGTTAGTTTCCGCCGGCGTGATGGCAGCATCATGCAGGGTCTGACCTCGGCACGCGTAACGGACTACAAGGGCGAGGACGTGATTGTCTCCTCGACTCGCGATATATCCGATCAGCTTGCCATGCAGGCCGAACTGGAACGCCAGCGAAACAAGGCGCACCAGAATGAAAAACTTTCCGCGCTGGGTGAACTGCTTGCCGGGGTCGCTCATGAACTGAACAACCCGCTTTCGATCGTCGTCGGATATTCCCTTATGCTTCAGGACAAGATCAATGATCCGACACAGAAGCAGCGGATCGAGCGGATCGGCCAGGCGGCGGAACGGTGTGCCAAGATCGTGAAGATGTTTCTTGCGATGGCCCGCCAGGGTCCCTCGCAAATAGAAATCTGTTCACTCAACGAAATCCTTGAAACCGTACTGGATGTGGTGGGATCCGGTCTCAAGACGGCTGGAGTGAGGATCAAGCGCGACCTGGATCCCGACATCCCACCCGTTGCGGCCGATCCCGACCAGATCGCCCAGGTCCTCACAAACCTTGTTTTGAATGCCGAACACGCTCTGGCCCAGAAGGACGGTGAGAGCGTTCTCAAGTTGATATCCCGCTATGACCGAAGGTCCGGCGAAGTTGTCATCAAGGTGCGTGACAATGGGGCCGGTGTTCCCAAGCAACTTCAGCCGCGAATCTTCGAGCCGTTCTTCACCACGAAGGAGGCCGGTGTGGGAACAGGTGTCGGGCTCGCGTTCAGCCACCGGATCATCAGCTCCCATGGCGGCACATTGTCGTTGCATTCCTCTCCGGGAAAGGGGGCAACCTTCATCGTGCGTCTGAACGCCGTCGAGAATGCCGATGAAACGGGCGACAGCAGAACTATCGACACCTGTGCCACGAAAAACTGCCGGGTCCTTGTTGTTGATGACGAACCCGGAGTGACCGAGCTGGTAAAGGATGTTCTGAATGAGAGCGGATATGAAGTCGAGATCTGCAACGATCCGGTAGCCGCTCTTGAGATGCTTGCAGCGCAGCGATTCGACGCCGTCCTCAGTGATATGCGGATGCCGGGATTGGACGGTCGGCGTTTCCGCGAAAAAGCGGTGGCAGCCGACGCACAATATTCCAACAGGATTGCCTTCGTCACCGGGGATACAATGAGCCCGGAAGTAATCAAATTGTTCAAATCGACATCAACGCCTTATCTGGAAAAACCGATTGTACCGTCGGATCTGATCAGGCTTGTCGAACAACTGTGTAGCGGGAACGGAACACTGTCATGACGCAGACCCACAAAGCCCAAATTCTTGTCTGTGACGACGAACCCCACCTGCGAGAAATGGTCGGGGAATATCTTACCGAGCGGGGATACAACGTCATCGAGGCTGCTGATGCGGAGACGATGCATGCGTTTATGGACAGCTCCGCTGCTGATCTGGTCATTCTCGATATCAACATGCCGGGGCAGGATGGGTTGGCCGCGCTGAAGACCCTGCGGGAAAAATCAAATGTGCCGGTGATCATGCTGACTGCCGCTGCGGAAGTCATCGACCGGGTTGTCGGTCTTGAATTCGGTGCTGATGACTATCTCGGAAAACCGGTGGATCTTCGCGAGCTAGAAGCAAGAATAAAGGCTGCATTGCGCCGTTATCTGGAAATGAATGGTGATGCCGGCAGCTCACCCCAAGCGAAAACACGCAGCGGTGAAACAGTCGATTTCGGCAAGTGCCGGCTGGATCTGGGCGGAGCAAGACTGTTCGGGGCCGATGGTCAGGAAATTCCACTGACAGCGATGGAATTCAATCTGCTGCGAGTGTTTGCCCTCAATCGTGGCAGGGCGCTCAACCGTGACCAGTTGCTGGAGCAGGCGCATGACCGGGGCTGGGAGCCTTTCGACCGATCGATCGATCTGCGCATCTCAAGGCTTCGCCGGAAAATCGAGACCAATCCGCAAAAACCGGAAGTCATTCGTACGGTACGCGGCATCGGTTACATCTTCGATTGAGAAGCTGCCGGCCGCGTCCGGGTAATGCGCCACTGGTGCGAACTCACTCCCGATCAACACCGAAGACATCTTTTGCAAGCAGCAGTGCATCTCCGTCGGCATAGTGCAGGCTTGGATGCGGCACGAGCGGGCGGCGGGCGATTTCGCGATAGCCGCGCCGGTGATAGAAGTTCAGCGCGCTCACATTGCGCTCAAAGCAGATCAGCGACACCTTGGGCAGGCCGCTGGCGCGGGCCAGGGTTTCGACATGATCCATCAATTGCGATCCGACACCTGAACCACGCCTGCTTTCAACGACGGCGAGCCCCGACAAATAGAGCGACCCTGGATCTTCAAGTTCCGCATAGGGTCGCAGGACCGGGTCTTCTTCCTTGGTCGGTGGATCGTCTTCGGTCATTTCAAAGGCATGCGCCATGCCGATCACCCTGGCGCCCTCAGTGACGACAAGACAGTTTTCGAAGGAAAATGCCGTTCCTGAGCGGGCATAGCGGGCGGTCCCGATGTCTTCCAACGATCCTGACGCATCGCCGATGCGGCTCCAGATATAGGCGGCAAGCCCGTCCGAGGAGATCAGAAAGAGACGCGCGATCTCGCGCGCCTCTTCCATTCGTGCCCACCTGATATCGGTGTTGTCATCGTCCATTGAAGTTGCCGGAGCGTTCATTGGTGGGTCCCCGGTCATGCCGCCTGTCGATAGGCCGAACAGATGTGTTCGACATGACGATGGTCGGTGCCGCAACAGCCGCCGACGACCGACAGATTGGGCAGCAGCCGACGCAATTCGCCGTAGAGCCCGGCAAGTTCGATCGGGTCGCCGTCGTCCAGTTCCTCGGCCTGATCGAGTTCGGCATGACTCATGCGCGAGGCATTAGCCCGCAGCCCGCCAATTCGCCGCGTCCATGCCGCCCCGCCGTCCAGTTCCTGGCGGAAATGGTCGGGATGAGCGCAATTGATCATGTAATAGACCGGTGCAACGGATGAGGCATCATCGGTTTCCTCGATCGCCTCGCACAGTTTCTGGCCGCTCGGCAGATATCCGTCGGTTTCGACCGTGAAGCTGATGACACAGGGAATGTCCCTGCTGGCGGCTGCCCGGGCAATGCCAATGGCTTCCGGCGTATTGGTCATGGTGACGGCGGAAACCAGGTCGGCGTCGGAGCTCTTGAACGCTTCGACCTGCAGGCCGTGAAATTTTTCCGCTTCCTGGATGCTCATGACTTCGCCGGCGTCGTAGCCGTCGCCGCGCGGGCCCATATTGCCGCTCAGCAGAACCTTGCCATTGCGCCCGTGTTGCTCGCGCAATTCAGCCATGAACGCCACCGCACAACGATTGATGACGGCGATCTGGTCAAGGTCGTATCCGAGTTTGGAACCCCATTCGGGGCTGGCGCGCCAGGTTGGCGTTTCCAGCACGAAGCCGCAGGATTCGCGTTGCGCCATCTGCAGGAACGGCACGTAATATTCGCGCAACAGGGCCTGCCCGTCATCCGAACACAGCAGTTCGAAGGCGGCAAACTCACGCAGGGCGCAATTGCGGTGGAAAATCAGCCAGGTTTCGAGCCCGGCATCGGTCAGAAACAACTCGCCGTTCAGTTGCGGCAGCCGGTTGTGATGGTTCTTGATCATCTGTTTGCCTTTCTGTCGGAGCGATCACCAACATCGCCCGCTTGCCGAAGCTCACGGGCGATGCTGATTTGAAGGGTCGCATGTTTTGTTTTTGCCGGCAGTGAAGCGTTTCACAATCGACAGCTTCTATTTGCGCACCCGGCGTTGCATCGACCGTTGTAACCAGCGTGGTAATTCCGTAGCGTAACGTTTTATTTTGAGCGCAGGCGGCACGAATATGCGTGATCAGACAATCATCAGATTGCTTGGTGAGCCGGCGGTGATTGACGGCACTGAACATGCTGTTCTGCCCTCGTCGAAGAAGGCACGCGCGCTGCTCGCCTACCTTGCGCTGACCGGCCGGCCGCACCGGCGTGAGCGATTGTGCGAGCTTTTCTGGGACCTGCCGGATGATCCGCGTGGCTCGCTGCGCTGGGCACTCAGCAAGCTGCGGCCGGTCGTCAACAGCAATGACCGCGAACGCATTGTTGCCGACCGCGAGCGGGTGCTGCTCGATGCCAGCGATGCACATGTCGATTTCGTCGTCATACGCAAACGTCTGCTTGATGATCCGCCGCTGATTCCGCTTCCCGAATTGCGCCAGATGGCCGAAGCCCTCGCCAATCCGCTGCTGGATGGCCTCGACATGCCGCAGCTTGAGGCTTTCAACGGCTGGCTGGTGGCTGAACGGGAAGATGCCGCTATGCTGTATGTGAACGTGCTGCGGCGGCTGGCGTTGCACCCGGACATCGTCGCGAAGGAAGCCGTGAAATGGGCCAGGCTGTGGTTCGATGCCGATCCGCTCAACCGGAACGCGGCCGCGGCCCTTGTGCAGATCCTGCGCCAGTCGGGCCGCGGCCCGGAAGCCGAGATCATTGCGCAGGAATTCAGATCGGCAGCCGATGCCGTAGGGATTACGGTCGATGATGTCATCGAACAGCCGGATTCATCGGATGACCGTCCTGTCGACGAGCCGCGCCGGCGCATGTTGCGTCACCAGGTCATCAATTTCTGCACTGCAGAAGACGGTGTTCGCATCGCCTATGCGACGGTTGGCGACGGCCCGCCGCTGGTCAAGGCGGCAAACTGGCTGAATCATCTCGAACTCGACTGGGATAGTTCGATCTGGGGAAAGACCTTCCAGAAGCTGGCGGAAGAGCGAAGGTTCATCCGCTACGATGAGCGGGGAAACGGGTTGTCCGACTGGGAAGTCGACGACATCAGTTTCGAGGCTTTTGTTCGCGACCTGGAATCCGTTGCCGATGCGCTCGGTCTGGAAAAATTTCCCCTTCTCGGCATGTCGCAGGGCTGCGCCGTGTCGATCGAATATGCCGTACGCCATCCCGAACGCGTGACCGGCCTGATCCTGATCGGCGGTTACGCGTCAGGCTGGCGCATCGGCGCTACGGCAGACGAGCGCGAGCGCCGCGATGCGGTGATGACATTGACACGGCTCGGGTGGGGCACCAGCAATCCGGCCTACCGCCATATCTTTTCCCAGACCTTCATGCCCAATTCCGAGCCGGGCGATCTGGAATGGTTTGATGAATTTCAGCGCCAGACCACATCACCGGAAAATGCCGTGCGTTTTCAGGATGCCTTCGGCGAGATCGATGTGCGCGACCGGTTGGGCGAAGTCAGCGTTCCAACATTGGTGCTGCACGCCCGCGACGACCGGCGGATCAGTCTGAAACAGGGCCGCGAACTGGCCATCGGCATTCCGGACGCTCGATTTGTCGCCCTCGACAGCGCCAACCACATCATCCTCGGCCACGAGCCGGCCTGGCAGACCTGCATGGACGAGATCGAGCGGTTCCTGACAGAGAAGGGTTTGTAGAGCAGGGCATATTAATCGGACAATTGCTCGATGCTCTCTACGGCAGCAAATGGTACGAGTTGTTGTGGGTAGCATGGCGTTTGCCGCCAAGCAGCGTTATCGTAGTCCTATGACAAAAACGCGCCGAGCAACTCGGTCCGAAGATTTGCTCTTTGAGCGCGAACGTCGAGGTATTCAAACTCTGACAATCGTACGCGGCTTGTTTCTGCTGGTCGTGGTAGTATCGGTTTGGATTGTTGGAGCCAGTCTATTCGAGAAGGTAGCTACGACAGCAATCGCCGCGCTCGGGTTAGTTGTGATAGCTGTTTCCCTTCTTTTTTTAGCCCGTCGAACTGGACTGAGTGCAATCGGGCTCACGGGGTGCATGATCGATATTGCGGTTTTGTGTACGCTCCCGGTCATCTGGTACCTTTCAGTCGGCGGCAGCAGTGTGCCACCCGCCTATATGCTGAAAACACAGATTACGGTGGTCACCCTCGGGATCATTGCCCTAAACGCGTTGGCAATTCGCCCTCTATTTCCGCTTGTCGTTACCGCCGGCGGCGTTTGTGTTCACGTTGCCCTTCTGGTGTATGTGCTGAACCAACCTGGAACCATTGTCTCTTCGAATTTTGTCGATTCAGCGATGGGGCCGGCGCTCAGCCCGGAATTGGTGCTGGTCAGCATTTTGATCATCGCCATTGTCGGCATAGCAATGGGCTATCTCACTTTAATCGCACGCCGGACCGTTATCCAGGGCGTCCGGCTCGAAGTCGCCAATACCCAGTTCGGCAGGTACTTCTCGCCGGGCGTCGTATCTCGGATTTCCAGCGAAGCCGAGACATTGCTCGGTGTCGGCGGTCGTACTCAAGAGGTGGCTGTTCTCTTCTGCGACATTCGAGACTTCACCACCATCACGGAAAAATTGCCGCCAACTGAGGTGGTTGAATTTCTATCCCAGTATCATACCCGCATGGTCGAGGTGATCTTCGCTTTTGGCGGTACGATCGACAAATTCATCGGTGACGCCATCATGGTTACGTTCGGCACGCCAGACCCGAGCGATGACGACGCTGAACGCTCGGTCCGTGCGGGCTTGGCCATGAACACAGCCTTGGACGAGCTCAACGTCGAACGTGAGCGCGATAATTTGGTAAAAATTCGACATGGAATCGGTATTCACTTCGGTTCCGTGATCGCGGGCAACATCGGAACTGAAGATCGGCTTGAGTACACAGTGATAGGCGATACGGTGAATGTCGCCAGCCGTATTCAGGACACGTGCAAATCCGTCGGTGAAGCTTTTTTGATATCTGACGCCGTGCGGAAACGCTTGCCCGCGGAACTTCTGGTACAGGCTCTGCCAGAACAACACGTAAAAGGACGCCAGGCGCCCGTACAAATTTACGCTGTCAGGAAGCATCAAAGTGCTCATTAGCCAAATGGCCGGTTCTGGCACGTTCTATCAATTCCAACCATGTTGCAGATTGGATATCGGCCTCGAATTATGATGACTGTTTTGTCCGCATCTCGGCTGTTCTTACGCCCACTTTTCAATCCCTGTATTGCTCGTGTTTCAAGTCGGAAGGAAGGACCTGCCCCGTCAGATAATTTCTGACTCAGCAAAGCCCAACCCGGACACTGATTTGCATATCGCCGATAGGGGCAACGGCAGCAATGCGTTTTTAATGCGCTGCAATGTCGGCGCACAGGTTCCTCATTACAGTGATGGGGGTGTCCATCCCATCACCGAAATAGGCAGCGCCAATCATATCATCCTCGGCCACGAACCGGCCTGGCAGACCTGCATGGATGAAATCGAGTGGTTTCTGGCGGAGAAGGGTTTGTAGGGCGAGGCGTGTTGGCGTGACAGGCGAAACGGCCGATTTGAACTCGTCCGGGTATTTCAAGGAGAATTGCCGGAATGGTAGTTTCGGCCTTTTGCTGCCGCTCGCGGTTCATCTGAATGCCGCAACACAACACACCTGCGCGGTCTATCGAACAAATCGAGATACGCTCTAATATGAAAATGGCACAGTTTGCTGTTCCCGCCGGACATGCGTAATTGTATTGCATGCCCCAAATCCATCGATGGAATGAAGTCAGGAGTTTCCTGTCACGAAGTTGTATGACCGCAAAACAAGCTGAACTACTAAATCCAGTTCATCGTCGGAACCGGGTGTGTAAATCATGACAAAACCCTCCCAACCTGGTCTTTGGTCCGCCCAGGGATGATAGGTTGCCCAACCCAATTCTACAGCTTCTTTCGCGAGTTCAGGTGACAAGGATGCGTGCAAACTGCCATCCGGGTGCATATGGGCAAACTCCCGACCCCCTACGATTACATGTGGGCGAGTTATAGTCACGCTCTCATCGATCCAAAAACCTTTTGCACCGGGCAGTGAAATCACCGTTTCGCGAATTTCGACACCAGGGATTTTCGAGACCTGATGCAGCAATTTTGCGGAAATTTCAGGGTCCGGGTTAACGCCGATTTGCACATGCGGTACGCTGTCAGTGGTCGAGGGAATCGGGCTGTTTCGGGACGGAAGTTTTGCAGAATCTCCGATTGCGGGAGCCGCAAGAACCAAAATCGCAACAGCAATCATGAGGGACTTTAGCTTGGTGGAAAAATTCATGCTTTTGATCTTTTCAGTTGGGTTTTGCGGCGCCGGTTAGTTTGATCGGGAGAGCAGCCTCATCTTACCGGTCCAGTTTGGAAGTCAGTACATTATCGAGCTTTGTTGTAACGGTATGATGTTTCGGTTGCCAATGAGCAGTTGAGAAGTCCAAATGGAAATACGGTCTCGCGGTCGCCGTTCGCAGTTCTCAGTGAGCCGGCAAACATGGCCGACCTTCTCGGCCCTTTTCTGCCGTTGGTACAGACTGCCGCGAACGGCCGAATAAAGCCCATTTAGGGCATTGGATTTGTGTCGCAAACGGGGCACCTGTCGACAATTGGGGCTTGCGCCAATGTACTAAAACAAACACGCCAGCCTTATGCAGGCATGTTTGGTTATCGAAGGTGGCAGGCCCGGTCGCCATCAACAAACCGTAGTTCCAGCTTGCGCTTGTAAATCCTCAAACTGCTTACTGCACTTGCACCCTGGCCTCGAACAAGTAGGCGGCAAGCTCCTTCTCGAGGGCAGGAACAGATGCCCGGTCGTCTTCAGCAATTGTCACGGTTACACGCATTCCGCGGGCACCGCCGTCAACGACGTCAATGTCGGCGCCGAACAGACCCATGTCATTGTGAACCAGATCCGTGATCTTCAACTTAGCGGCGTCGCAGCGTAGGCTTGGCTTGTAGATCTTGCCAACCATGGTCAAGGGGATCGTTTCGACAACGTAAATCTGTTTTGGCCAGGCGGGGCGCTCATCAATGCTGCTATGGGCATGCGCCTGCAGATCTTCACCGGTCACCTCAATACCGGGATGCAGTTCGACAAAACAAACCGGCAGCTCTCCGGCATAAGCGTCAGGTTGGCCGACGGCGGCTGCGAGGGTGACCGCCGGATGCGTGCTCATGGCATTTTCGATCATTGTCGGATCTATGTTGTGACCGCTGCGAATAATCAAATCCTTGGAGCGGCCAGCAATGTAGACCCGGCCTTGCTCGTCCTTGTATCCAAGATCACCGGAATTCAACACGCCATCATTGAATACACCGTCATTGTGATCTGGGTCGCGATATCCCGGCGAGATATGGTCACCGCTTATCGCAATGACGCCAATCTCATGGACAGCGCAAACCTCACCCAGGCTGCCATCGGCGTTCAGTCGCAAGACATCAACCTGTGTGTAAGGCAAAGGCCAACCGACGGAACCAACACCACCGGGTCCGCACAGCGGATCAATGCTGATCAATCCCGAAGCCTCTGTCATTCCGAGTATCTCATAGAGATTGTGTCCGGTCACTTCCTTGAAACGTTTGCCAACCGCCGGTGGCAGCAGTGCCGCGCCGGTCAGGCCAGCGCGCAGGGCACCAATGTCATGGTCACCCACGGGAACCTGCAAAACGGCACCAATTGCTGTTGGAACGCCGCCAACCAGTGTGGCCTTGTACTGCGCCACGAGACGCCAGAAGCCTTCCACGATGGCCGGATTGCGCAAACCTCCCGGCGACATGATGAGTAGTTCCACGCCTGCCATAAAGGCGCTCAAGCCCGCGACAATAGTCCCGGCAACATGAAACAGCGGCAGCGTCGCAGTGAGAACGTCGTCGACTGTGTAGCCACACATTGACGCACCGCCGAACGCGGCGACCAACTGGCCACGATGGGTGTGCGCCACCAGTTTGGGGACGCCGGTCGTACCTCCTGTATGAAAATAGGCCGCCACATCATCACCACCTCGCGGTTCTCCAAAGATTAGGTGATCATTGGGCTGAGCCATCAAGGCGGTGCCGAAGTCGACCACGCCGTCTTCGACCGGGGTGCCGGGAGGCGAAACGCGAACCAGGATCAGACCGGGTACCTTGTCTCGCAATTGCAAAGCCTTTTGCCAGATATCAAGCTGGGGATGCGGGCCGAGAGCCACCAGAATTTCTGCCCCGGAGGCCCTGAGCAATTCGGCGACGCTGTCGGGCTGCAATAGAAAGTTGATTGGCACAGCATAGCCTGATGTCTCAGCGCCCCACAGGGTGACATGGGTTTCGACAAGAGACGGCAGCATATAGGCCACCCCCGGTGCCGGGCCACCCAGGTCGGAAAACAGATTGGCCGCACCGCGGATCAGTCCCAGCAACTGATCGTAAGTAATGCGGCGAGGTTGCTCATCCAAAGCACCAGTCATCAGCATGGTGATCGCAGTTGCGTCGGGTTGCCGCGCGGCGCTTGAAATGAACACATCCAGAATGCTGCGTTCCGGCAAGCGTTGCTCAAGAGTAATTTCCGCTTCGAACCGTTCAAGGTCGTCAAGGGTGCGAATAGGTTCATTACCTAGAATAGCCATCAAATTCTCTCATGTTCAGACGTAGTGTTTCAAACCACTCTTGCCGAGCAAGCCGTATCGAGCAATCCATTGCACTTTAAAAAGCGGCGTTCAAAGGCAAAACGCAAACAAGGCACAATGCGTGGAGGAGAGACCTGTCGTGCACAGGACATCGAAACCTCACAATCTTAGTCGGTTTATCCGCAGCTCGGAATTCTGACAAAGGTGTAGCAAATGTCCGCTCACCGCCCGATCAAGCTGTTCTGATAATTACGGTGATTGGGGTGTCCATCCCATCACCGAAATCTGCTACACCAGACGAAGAGACAGGTCATTCGGGCGCAGCAGTTGAGTCAACTGGAACGTCCTTGCTGCTATCTCGCTCTTGCATCGTCGACCACTTTTTCTGCCGCAAGTTTACCGGGTCAATCGATCGCATGACATGCGGCCGTTGTCATTGGTGGTAGCCATCGTCAACGCAGCTATTCACGCGGACGAACGATGGACAAAACGGCTGTCATCGCCACCAGTTTTTCTGCTCGCAACACCGCCTCTGTTCACGATGCGCAAGCAGAAGACGCCTTCTACAACAGGTTGGGCAAAAATCATCTGCCTGACTTGAAATCCGCATTGTCGAGAGCGTGCGAGGTTCTGAAAGAAGCGAAAATCTATTTGCGTATAGCCGCGCCGACTCACAGGCAACGGGCTTGACGTCATGACGATCGCCCACAATGCTGACAAGATCAGGTCGGTCGAGGAAGAGCACTTTATGAGTGATGAAGCGGTCGAGCGCCAGGCTATCATGGACATAATCGAGCGCGAGTGTACTGCCTATCTCAACCGCGACTTCATTGCCTGGGAAATGTGCATTCTGAAAGACGACCGGCTTCGCAGGCTTGGTGCACTCATGGGAGGTATCATGCACTACGTTGAAGGCTTTTCGGCGCAAGAGCATATGATTAAAGAAATGTTTGCCCGCCACCCAATGCCAAACCCTGAAGCTGCCGCTGAATTTAGACGGTCCAACTGGTCTATTCGCATTGGTGGCGAACTCGCTTGGGTCAGTTTTGACCAATACGGGCCCCGCTCACCCGATCCTTTCGTAACTGCCGGCCTCAGCCATCAAGTCCGGGTCCTGGAAAAACAGGGCAGCGATTGGAAGATTGCAATGCTTGGGCACGGTGACACGTCGCTTGAATACTTTGATTATCCCGTAATCCGTATTGATGAGCGTTTGGACATCCTGTGGATGAACGACAGCGCGAAGTTCGAGTTACCGACGCATCCGGCACTTAAGAAAACCGGGGCGAGGCTCCATTCCGCCCGTCAAAACGACACCGAAAGGCTTCGTGCGGTTGCCACTGAGATTGGCCAGTTGAACATCATGGACTACCGGCCATCTCTGACCAGACCGCGGGGTATGGGGATGCGACCGGTTCTTCTGGAAGGCGACGAGAGCGAGAAGGAACACATCGTATGGGTGTCAAAGCGAGACGAAATGCTGTTCGTTCGATTCAACGACGCCCAGGCGACAGAGCATCAGGTAGAGGACGCGCAGGCTCTCTTCGCCTTGTCGCCAGCGCAATCCCGTCTGGCATTACTTGTCCTTGAAGGCCTCGATATGCCTGCTTCAGCCTCGCGACTGGGCATCAGCTTGAACACCGCAAAAACGCACCTTCAACGTCTGTTCGACAAGACCGGAACCCGCAGCCAATCTGCGCTGGTCGCCAAATTGTTGGGAATTGCGCCGCCGGTCTGAGGTCTGTCTCAATCGCTCGTTGCATGGACACGCGTCACCGAAATCTATTCGTGGGATCGGTCCGTAAAATTGGGGTTCCGGCCTTTGCTCCGACGGCGGATCGCGCTAGATTTACGCAGGCAATTCAGACCGCTCATGCGCGCAATGACCCGGGGTGAAATGCGAACATGGCACCAGGGAACAAGCCGAGGCAACGAGACGTGGTGAACAGCCCGATACGTGTCGACAGGTGTTCAGGGGAGTGATTCAAATGAAAGCAATTCGCGTTCACGAGTTTGGCGGGCCGGAAGTACTGACCCTTGAGGACATGGATGATCCAGAACCTGGGCCAAACCAGGTCGTCGTTCGCATTCGTGCAGCGGGTGTAAATCCGGCCGATACCTATGTGCGCAGCGGGGAATACAGGTTGTCTCCGCCTTTGCCTTTCATCCCTGGTGGAGATGCAGGGGGAGAGATAGACGCAATTGGTGAGGCAGTGACGGGCTTTTCCGTTGGTGACAGGGTTTGTGTCGGCACGGCACTCGGGTTTGGGTTTTTCGGTTGTTATGCCGAAAGGGTGGTTCGGGATGCAGAGCATGTGCTTCCGATTCCGGACAATGTTTCCTTCTCGCAGGCGGCAACACTGGGCGTGTCGTACCCGACGGCACATTATGCCTTGTTTTACCGTGGTGGCGCGACCGCCGGAGAGACCGTGTTCATTCATGGTGCCAGCGGGTCGGTCGGTACATCCGCGATACAGCTCGCCAAACGAGCTGGATTGCGGGTGATCGGCAGCGCCGGGTCGTCCGACGGGCTGGATCTCATCAAACGCGAAGGTGCGGACCTTGCCGTCAACCACTCGACGTCGGACTATCTCGACGACGTGAAAAAATCGATACAAGGGACCGGACCTGACTTGATTTTGGAAATGCTCGCAAACAAGAACCTTGCTGTCGACATGGACCTAGCTGCGCCGCATGGGCGCATTGTCATTATCGGTAACCGCGGCGACATCACGATCAATCCGCGTGTGGCCATGACGAAGGAGCTGGATATCCGCGGGATTCAATTGTGGAACGCCGACAAGGAGACCATCGGCGAGATAATGTCCGATATTCTCTCCGGCGTTTCGGATGGCACTCTGAACCCGGTCGTTGGTCGCGAAATGAAGCTTGAAGACGCAGCGACCGCTCATGTGGATGTACTGGGATCAGGAAACGGCGGGAAACTCGTTTTGGTGCCCTAATGCCGGCTGCAGCAGGATTGCAGGAAGAAATGCATGGGTGCCGTGTTCTGATCATTTCCAGTTTTGGAAAGTCGGTTCCGGACAACTGATTGATGTGTTGCAATAAAATCCAGAGGCAAACATGCGTCCTCGATGAACGGCGACGTTGCAACACTTGGGTTCTTCGGCACAGCTTGGTTGACCGCTGCGGTTTGCCCCGGTGCCAGTCAACCGATCCTGACTCCCGACCGATTAGGTGTATGCTTGTGCCGGGAGGCTCTGGCCATGCGCCAATATCTCGGCAATGAGACGCAGGTTCGGTTGCAGCGCAAGGCGGAAGAGTGGTCCGATTGGCTCTACGACACAAAGGGCGCCTGTCATCCCGGCCGTTTTCTCGGCACGGATGATCCCGAAACACTCGGCTGGGACATCATCAAACGCCATTTGCGGGAAGACCGTGTTTTCGGTTTCCGCATGATCGCGGTGGAAGACATCGAAACGCTGACCGACAAGCTCGACGATCTCGGATTCCGCATTGATTTCTGGGATGTGTTTTCCGGAAGCTCCGAACAGATCCTTGCAGCGACCGAGCCACTTATGAACCGGGCCCTGCCGGAAGGTTTACATCTGCTTGATACGGCGGACCTGAAAGACGCCGAGACGGTCAGGCATATCCAGGAATGCATGTTGCGCAACGGTGTGGCGCCTTTTTCCGGCAAGCTGTTGTCCGGTTCGTCCATCCCGTGTCGCACCATTGCGGTTCGCAATGAGCATGGAAGTGTCGTTGCGGCTGCCTACGGATATCTGCCGTATAACCGCTACAGCCCACATGAAAAAACGGCCTGGGGCGGGCTTGTATCCGTCGACAAGAGCCAGCGCGGTAAGGGGCTCGGCAATCTGGTCAACGCGCTGATGGTGCGGGGATGCGTTACCGGCCTTGGTGCTGAACGGGTTCAGGAGTTCGTCTCCGCCACCAATGAGCCTTCAAGACGGATGGTCAAGCGCTGCGGCCTGCAACATGATCCATCGGTAAGATGTGGAATTGCCACTTCTGCAGGTGAGCGTTTCACCAGCTGAAAAAAGACTGGTATTTCTGCAACTTAATCCTGATTTTCGAAGAGAAGCCACATGGAATCCGGCGTCCAGGCGGCTGAAAGAATCGAGCGCCGTGATAGGGTTTGTGCCAGCGCCACTGTGTGGCGAACCTCTGCACGAGGAATGCCATGACCGTTACCTTGATCAGCAATGCCCGTCTGTTCGATGGTGTCTCCGACACCATATTCGAGCGCCGCGATATTCTGGTTGAAGACGGCGAAATCCGCGAGGTTGCCGAGGAAATCGATTTTCCCGCGGCAGATCGGATTGATGTTGAAGGCCGGTTTGTCATGCCCGGTTTGATCGATGCGCATTTTCACGCCAATACGCCCGGATATGATTTCTACGGCACCGACCGCATGCCGCCGGCCTTGTTGGCGGCGCATGCGGCCCGGCTGCTAACCGGTGCTCTGGATCGCGGCTATACGACCATTCGCGACGCGGGTGGCGGCGACATCGGATTGAAACTGGCGCTGGACGAGGGGTTGATCGACGGCCCGCGTTTTTTCTATCCCGGCAAAGGTCTCACCCAGACAGGCGGGCATGGCGACATGCGCCGCCGGAACTATGTCGAGCCCTGCGGCTGTGCCTATTCCGGCATTGTCACCCAGGCGGTGGATGGCCCTGACGAAATCAGGAAAGCCGCGCGGGAGGAATTCCGCAAGGGCGCGACACATCTCAAACTGTTTCTGTCCGGAGGTGTTTCCACTGACCTGGCGCCACTTTCCATGCCGCATTTTTCCGATGTCGAGATTTCGGTTGCAGTTGAGGAAGCGGCCCGGCGCGGCGCCTATGTCATGGCCCATTGCCACACCGATGACGGAGCCCGCCGCTGTGCTGAACTGGGTGTCCGCACTGTCGAGCATGGCAGCTTGATCACCCCGAAAACGGCGGCATTCCTTGCCGGCAAGGATGTTTTCGTCGTGCCCACCCTGTCAGCGGGGGAGTTGATCGCGGCCAACGCCAGGTCGCTGGGGCTTCCGGCTTCTGCGGAAGAGCGCATTCGCGATGTCAATGCGCGCACTCTGGAAGCCATCGATGCCTGCGTGTCCGCTGGAGTGAAGCTCGGGCTTGGCTGCGACCTGCACGGCCATGAGTTCCTGAGGACGCAGGGTCGCGAACTTGCCCTGCGGGGCCGGGTGCAGCCGGCCATCGACGTGCTGCGGTCGGCCACCTCAATCAATGCCGAAATCATCCAGTGTGCCGGCAAACTCGGCGTGATAACGCCGGGCGCCCATGCCGACATGATCGTCATTGACGGCGACCCGGTCGAGGATCTCTCGATATTCACCAACTCGGCGGAAACCATCGCACTGGTCATGAAAGCCGGACGCGTTGTCCGAAGCCGGCTTCATTCATCATAGATATGACAATGAACCAGGCGTTCGCCGACACGGGTAGGCGCCGGCATCTCGATGGCGCAGCGCTCATGCGCCAGCGGGCATCGATCGCGGAAGCTGCAGCCAGATGGTGGATTGCGCGCGTCGGGGGCGCCCCGTCCGATCGGCAAGGGCTCATGCGACTGGTCCGGCCGCGGAATCGGAACGGCAGCAACAAGCGCCTTTGTATAGGGGTGCAGCGGCTCCCGTACGATCTCCTCGGTTGGCCCGTCCTCGACGATGCGCCCGAGATACATGACGATCGTGCGCTGGCAGACATATCGCACCAGCGCAAGGTCGTGGCTGATATAGATTGCCGTCAGGCCCAGTTTCTCGCGTACATCGCGAAACACATTCAGCACCCCGGCCCGAACGGAAACGTCGAGCATCGAAACCGGTTCATCGGCAACGATGAAACTCGGTTCAAGAATGAGCGCCCGGGCCATGACGATACGCTGTAGCTGACCGCCGGACAGCTGGTGCGGGTAGCGGTCGAGATATTGTTCCGGATCAGACAGGCGCACCAGTTCCATCGCCCGGATAATCAACTCTTTTCGTTCGCCGATCGGTACCTTCGCATTGGCGATTGGTTCGTTCAGCGCCCTGGCAATGGTGAAGCGCGGATTGAGCGCCTCGAACGGGTTTTGAAAGATGAGTTGCGCTTTTCGCCGGAATGCCGATAACGCGGCGCCGCTGAGGTCAGCAAGGTTCTGGTTGTCAAATCCGATGCGTCCCGCCGTTGGCTCCATCAGTTTCAGCAGCAGCCGGCCGGTCGTGGTTTTTCCGCAGCCCGATTCTCCCAGCAGGCCGACACTTTCTCCCTGGCGCAGCTGGAAATCGATGCCGTCGACGGCCTTCACCACGCTTGCTCCGCCGCCAACCAGTGCCGCCAGCGGGCTGCCGACGCGAAAATGCATCCGCACATTCTCGACGGTCACCAGCGCCTTTTCGGCGGAGGCGTCCGACGCGGTAACGTCTGTGGGAACGGTGTCGTTCACGCGTTGGCCTCCCAGGTTTCGGTCGCGGCGGCTTTGACACGCAAATCAGCGGCCTCGGCGACGCGGTGGCAGGCGGTGTTGTGGCCTTCAGAAACCTCGATGAGTGCCGGCACTACGGTACGGCAGGCCGCTTGGCAGAATGGACAACGCTCGGCGAATCGGCATCCCGGCGGCGGCGAGATCAGGCTTGGTGGCGCACCCTGGATCGGAGTCAGCACACCGCCCGCGGCGGCGAGATCCGGAAAAGCGTTGTAGAGCCCCATCGTATAGGGATGGAAAGGCGCCGTCAGTACGGTTGCCGTGTCCCCGGATTCGGTTACCCGGCCGGCATACATCACCACCATCTTGTCGCATGTATAGGCAACGACGGAGATGTCGTGTGTCACCAGGATGACCGATATGCCAAGCCGTTGCTGCAACTCCTTCAATTGATCGAGAATCTGTCTCTGCACGATGACGTCGAGCGCGGTCACCGGCTCGTCGGCGATGATCAGTTTCGGCTCCAGCGTCAGGGCGAGGGCAATGGCCACGCGTTGGCGCATTCCGCCGGAAAACTGATGCGGATAATCGCGCAGACGCTGGGGTTCGATTCCGACCATTTCGAATAGTTCGGCCGATCGCTGCCGAGCTTCTTTCCGGTTCATGCCACCGCGCTGCATCAGCACTTCGTGCAGTTGCGCCTCGACGGTGTAGACCGGGTCAAGCGAGTTCATCGCGCTCTGCGGAATGAACGCGATATCGCGCCAGCGCAGCTTGTTCATATCCGGTTCAGAAAGGCCGAAAAGCTCAGTCCCCTCAAAGAACGCCTCGCCTCCGGCGATCCGGGCGCTGCGGGCCAGAACCCGGGTCAAAGCACGGACCAATGTGCTCTTGCCGCAACCAGATTCACCGACGACACCGACGATTGCTCCAGCTGGCACGTCAAAGCTGGCGCCATCGACTGCCATGACGTCTTTCGAACCGACCCGATAGGCAACTTTCAGGTCGCGGACAGACAGCAGGATATTGTTGTCTTGAAGCTCGGACATCGTCTCCTCAATCCTTCAGCTTCGGGAACAGGATTTCCTCATATCCGCGCGAGATGAAGAAGCCCGCCACGACGACGAGAATGATGCACAGCCCCGGCGGCACGAACCAGTAATAGGCCCGTTGCGACAGCGCCTGGCTCGCATAAGCGTCCTGAAGCATGTAGCCCCATGAGATGGTCTCGGGGTCGCCGAAGCCGAGGAAACTGATTGAGGCTTCGGTCAGGATGGCCCAGCCGATTGCAATCGTTCCGTACAGGAAACTCAGCGGCAACACGTTCGGCGCGATGTGGGTGAAGACGATTTTCAGATCGGAGGATCCCGATACCCGCGCTGCCTCGACATAGGCGCGGGTGCGCAATGTCAGCACCTGCGCCCGGATGACCCGCCCGGTGTCGCGCCAAAGCACCAGCGCCATGGCCAGCACGACGTTCCAGATTGAGGGTTCGAGAAAGGCCGCCAGTACGATGACGAACGGCAGGAACGGAATGCCGAAGGCAACATCGGCAAGGCGCATCAGGATCGTATCGATCAAACCACCAAAATATCCAGCCAGAAGCCCGACCAGCGTACCGATGAGTGCGACCATGACCGCCGCGGTCAAACCGATCAGAAGCGCGGAGCGGGAGCCATAAACCAGCTGGCTGAAAATATCGCGGCCAAGACTGGTGGTGCCGAGAATATAACCCTCCTGTCCCGGACTGCGGTCAGCGGCAAGCTCGTAGGCGGGCGTGTAGAGGATTTCCGTAGGATCATGGGTTGCGATGACATCGGCGGACAGCGCGACGGCAACAAAGGCTGCGTAGATGATCAGTCCCGCAACGGCGAAAGGGTCGCCGGTCGGCAGATGCAGACTGTCGAAGAACTGTTTGATGAGAGATCGGCTCTCAATTTGTGTATCCAGGGATTCATGCATGGGAAATCCTCGGATCGAGCAGGCTGTAGAGCAGATCGGCCAGCAGATTCATCAAAACCACCACAATGGCGATCATCAAAAAGGCGCCTTGTGCGAGCGGGTAGTCGGATGCCGATACGGCGTTGACCAGTTCACGGCCAAGACCGGGCCATGAAAACACGGTTTCGACTACGACGTTCCCCTGTATCTGGTAGCCCACGGCAATTGCGAAGGACGTCACCACTGGAAGCAAGGCATTGCGCGCGGCATGCCGGACCACGACCGTCCATGATGACAGGCCCTTGATACGGGCCATCGTGACAAAGTCCTCGCCCATGACGTCCAGCATGTTCGATCGCATCAGCAGCAATGGCAGGCCCTGACTGTAAATGGCCAGTGTCGCGGCCGGCAGAACCAGATGGGCTAGAAAGTCAGTTGAACTGTAGAGCGCGAACAGGCTGGAATACTCTTCGCCGGGGCTGCGCGTTCCACCGGCCGGAAACCACCCCAGCGAAAAACTGAATATCGCAAGCAGGAGCATTCCCAGCCAGAATTCGGGCAGCGCCCGCGTTGTCAGCACGATCGGAATGGCAACCCGTTCAGCCAGACCTCCGCGCCGCCATGCCAACCAGGCACCGGCGATGATGCCGAAAGCATACGCGACAATCAAAGATGAGAACGTCAGGATCAGCGTATTGGGTAGTAGCTCGAGCACCCGGTCGAAAACCGGTTGCCGGTAGAAGAAACTGTCTCCCAGTTCCCCCTGCAGCAGGTTCCAAAGATAGATGAAATACTGTTCCCAAAGCGGCCGGTCGAGACCAAACTTCGCCATCAGGATGAGTTGCTGTTCCTCGGTGAAGGTCGGGTCGATATAGGCCGCCAGTGGATTGCCTGGCATCAACCGGAAAATCAGGAACAAAATGGTGGCGACCGCCCACAGCACGAATATGAGTTGTGCGAGGCGGCCGCCAATCTGTTTCAGACCGAGCACGGTCTTGTCCCGGGACTCTGATTATTCGGCGAGGGACTCCTTGACGCCGTCGGGATAATGCAGCTTGCCGCCAACCAGTTCAAATCCGGACTCCTTCAGGATCGACTTGGCCAGATCGGCGCCGGTTTTCATATCGACCACCTCGGCATTGTGCCAGAAGGGCAGGGCCGGCGAAATCACCGAGTTCGATTTGACCGCAAATCCCTTGAACGCGGCTCCGACGATCAGGTCTCGGTTGATCGCCGCGCTGAGTGCCCGGCGGAATCCGGCGCTGTCGAAAGGCGGGCGGCGATTGTTGAAGGCAACATAGCGAAAGCCCATGTCGATGGTCGACACGACTTCAAGGTCGCCATCTTCCTTCGCGGCGTTCAACAGGATTTTCGGGTCACCGCTGAAGTCAGACAGGAAATTGACCTCGCCTGAGCGCAGCATGCCGAGCGCGGCTTCCGTATTGGAAACGATGCGCAGGATCCAGCGGTCCGCCTTGGGCCGTGCCCAATGCCCGTCATTGGCCGCAAGAACGACTTCCTCATTTGTCGTCCAGCTGGTGAATTTGTAGGGGCCGGATCCGATCGGCATTTTTTCCTGGTGGCTCTCTGCATTGTCGTCCTTGACGCCAAGGTCAGTCAGGATCGGTTCCCAGATATGTTTGGGAATGATGTTGATCTTCGACAGGCTTCCGGTGGTGAAGGCGGCAGCCGGTTTTTTCAGTTTGAAAGTGACGGAATTGCCATCCGCCTCGATGCTGGCAATGTTGCCGACAAACGGCTTGTACATCGGCGCTTCTTCGCCGGCCGGCGCTTCGAAGGAGAATTTGACATCTTCCGCGGTAACCGGCTTGCCATCGTGCCATTTCATGCCGTCACGCAGTTTCAGCTTGATGGTGGTGGCATCGACCCATTCGAAACTTTCCGCGGCCCAGGGTTTCGGCAATCCGTCCGGGCCGATGCGCAGCAGCCGGTCCCAGATCAGTTCGGTGATCCAGCTGTCTGTGCCTCCGGAAATCCACAAGGGGTTGATGCCCTGGATGTTGTCGGCGGAATTCAGCACGATGTCCTTCTTGTCGCCGAGCGGTTCCATTTCGATGAACGTCCAGGTGTTCTTGATGCCGATGCCGCCCTGATCGACAACCGTGCTTGCGTTCCAGACCGTCTTGTCGAATGCGAAGGTTGATTTCGGATGCACCAGCATCAGCGCCGGCTGATCTTCCGCTAGCATCGCCTGCGCCTGTTTCAGCAGCGTTTGCCGCTTGTTCGCGTCAGTTTCAACTCGCTGCGCTTCAACCACCTTGTCATAATCGGGATTGTTGTAACCGAGGAAATTGTATCCTTTGGGCGCTGTTGACGAATGGTAGAGATTATAGATCAGTTCATCGGGATCGGATCGCTCGGGCCGGCCGACCATCTGCCAGCCGGTGACATCCCATTTGTCGCGATTATACCAGACAAGATCGGCCATCTGCTCCCACGGCATGACCTGAATTTTGACGTCGAGTCCCAGTTTGCGCCATTCCTGAGCTATGATGTTGACGAACTGGAATTCCGACGGTTGCGCCGCCTGAGGACGGGTCAGAATCGATATCTCCCGGATCTTGTCGCCTTCCGCGAGCGCGGGCGCGGCCACCAGGGTGGCAAGCGCCGCCGCAGCGATGGTCTTTAAGATACGTGTCATGTGCGTCTCTCCTGTCGGTACTATTGATTTTTGCTGGTTCCGGCGCGCTGCCAAGGCATTGTCATGCCACGCGCATGTCTTTCACATCTGTTCCGGACGCCATCTTGGCTGGCAGTGGCCAAGCTGTCTTCGAATGCGCAAGGCCCATCGAAACAAGGCTTTCCGCATGTTTGAGTGCTGCCTTGGCGGCATTGACCGCAGGGGCTCCGACGGCCGCTGAAACGGCATCACCCATGTCGAGAAAGGACATGGTCATACAGCCAAACAGGAAAGCGTCGGCGCGGTCCTGCTCGACGCAGGCACGTGCGACCTCTGTCAGCCGTTTGAGTGTGGCGGGAGGGTCGTTCATCAACTCAAGTACCGGAATTCCGGTGGCCCGAACCGAGGCGAGTTTGTCACGCACTCCGACACGGGAAGCCAAGTGCTCCTGGCCGGCAATCAGACTGTCGAAAATAGTCAGGACGGAAAACTTGTGCCCCAATGAAGCGGCCACAAGCATTGAACTTTCGCACGGACCCAACACCGGAATGGAGACGAGTTCACGCGCCGCCTCGAGCCCAGGATCGCCGAAACAGCCGATGATGACGGCATCGAAACCGTCCTTTTCGCAGGCCATGATCAAGTCGAGCGTCGCCGGGATGGCCAGCATTTCCTCATAGGCACTCTCAATCGAGGCCGGCCCGGTGGGAACGTCAAGAACCCGGACTTCTGTGCCCGGAAATCCCCAAGAATTGAGCAGTCCCTCCCGGCGCTTGACTTCCGCTGATCCCATCGGCCCCTTCGACATCGGGCCAGGCACAACATAGGCTATGCGCATTTTCTTCTCCCTGTAGCGTCTCGCTTTTGATCTTCTTGACGCCACGCTGTTTCATACAGTAAAACAGTGTTCCAGAAAATTTGACCGATGCTAGATCAGAACAACCTGCCTTGGCAAGGCCCATGAGGATTTGAAAGCTGAATGCCCATGACCGCTCAACCTGATTATCGCATCGCGGCCGTTGATCGCACACTCGTTGTCATGGAGTCGCTCGCAGAGCACCCTGATCAGGGTGTAACGGAGATTTCCGAGCGGTTGGGCATGACCAAAAGCCTGGTTTTTCGCATTCTCCAGACATTGGAAGGTCGGGGGTTTGCCGCTCGTGAGGCCAGCCGGAGCACATGGTCGCTTGGCTATCGACTGACGGTGCTCGGCGAACGGGCCGGCCATAGCGCCGGCTTGTCCCAGGCAGCCCGTCCGATCATGGATGTGCTGCGTGACGCCACCAGTGAGAGCGTCAACCTCATCGTGCGCGACGGCAAGAAATCGCTGGCGGTGGCAACCAGGGACGGGCGGCATTCCATGCGATTGTTCGCCGTAGCCGGCCGTTACGGGCCTTTGCACGCCGGCGGAGGCTCTGTTTTGCTGCTGGCCTATGCCCCAAGGGACATGCAGGAAAAGATCCTCGGCGGGACTTTGCGTGTCTATACCGATCGCACCATGACCGATCCGGATCAATTGCGCGAGCGGCTCGAGCGGATCAGGCAGCGGGGCTGGCACATTGCACAGAGTGATCTCGACGAGGGTGCATTTTCAGTCGCCGCGCCGATCCGCGATGCCAGCGGCGAGGTTGTCGCGGCGATCTCTGTGGCAGGCGCCGTGGCGCGTTTTGACGAGGAGCGCCGCGACCTGCATCTGACGGCTGTTCTCAAGGCTGCCGAGCAGATTTCAAACCGGCTTGGGCTCGGTCCCTCGGCAGCGTCCGAGTATGACCAAGCCTGAAAAATCGTCAGCATGACTTGAGGCTCTTTGAAAGGACTGCTATCCATAATTCGGTAAACAAAACCCTGTTTCATTGAATGAAACAAGAATTGTTTTGTTGTTTTGGTCGTCCGACAAGGAGAGTCCCCATGAATGAGATCGAATCCGCTGTTCTCGCAGAAGCAAGTCTTGATGAACCCTGGGCGCTTGTCGAAAGCTTTGCCACCTACAAGCGCGAACATCCCGATGATGTGAATCGCGGCATGGACGAATTGGTTGGTCGGCTGAAAAAACACGGGGTCGAGGTCACGGTGCATGAACCGGAACTGTTCCTTTCCCTGCCGGGACTTGCCCGGGTTGAGGCCGATGGGGTCACGTTCCGTGCCAAGCCTCCCGCCTTCAGCGCCGATGCGCGCAACGGACTGTCCGGTGAGCTTGTCTACATCGGTGCCAACCATGCCGACGATATCGACACGATTTTCGACAAGAAACTCGATGACACCGGCAAGGTGGCCGAACGCGTGCGCGGCCGGATTGTCATTTCGGAGGGTTTCGCCAGTCCCGGGCTTGTCAGCCAGTTCGAGGAACTGGGGGCGATCGGTGTCATTGGCATCAATCCCGGCGTCGACGTTCACTGGGGCATCTGCACGACAATCTGGGGCACGCCGGATCTGGATGATCTGCCACGGAAACCCACGGTGGTTTCGGTTGCCGTCAACAATCCGGATGGCCAGAAGCTCATCGAAATTGCCAATGCCGGCGGTTCGGTGACACTGTTTGCGGAGATGGAAGAGGGCTGGTTCAAGTCCAAGCTGCCGGAAGTGTTCATCCGTGGCACAGAAGAGCCGGACAAATATGTCTTCCTGCACGGGCATCTCGATTCCTGGGATGTCGGCGTTGGCGACAATGCAACCGGCGATGCGACGATGATGGAAGTTGCCCGCATGTTGTGGGCCCACCGGGGCAAACTAAAGCGCTCGATCCGCATTGCCTGGTGGCCCGGCCATTCGACCGGCCGCTATGGCGGCTCCACCTGGTTTGCCGATGCTTTCGCCATTGACCTGGAAGAAAACTGCGTGGCGCAGGTCAATTGCGACAGCCCGGGCTGCCGCTGGGCGACCGAGTTCCTCAACCTGTCGCGCATGTCGGAAACCGACAGCTTCATTGCCGGTGTCATTCGCGACGTTGCCGGTAAGGACACTTTTGGAGAGCGCCCGCACAGGGCCGGTGACTACTCCTTTAACAATATCGGCATTTCCAGCTACTTCATGCTGTCTTCGACCATGCCGGTCGCCGAACGCGAAGAGAAGGGCTACTACGCCGTCGGTGGCTGTGGCGGCAACATTGCATGGCATACCGAGAATGACATTCTGGAAATCGCCGACCCGGATTCACTCATTCGCGATATCAAGATCTATGCCCTTGCGGTGCTGCGCAATGCCAATGCCGAAGTCCTGCCGTTTGACTGGCGCGCCACTGCCGATGAGTTTCTTGAGACCATAGCGGATTACCAGAAAAAAGCCGGAGATCGGTTCGATCTCTCGCGGTCGAAGGCGGCGGCGCAAGCGTTGAAAAGCGCGTTGGATGGATTCTATTCCGGCATTGATTCCGGATCGGTTTCGGCTCCGGCCGCAAACGGCGTGATACAGGAACTGGCCCGCATTCTGGTTCCGATCAATTTTACCCGCGAGGTCCGGTTCCGGCATGATCCGGCATTGACCGTACCGGCGTTACCGGCGATCGCGACGGTGACGGAACTTGATCTGCTGCCCAAGGAACACATGGGCTTTGCGCAAACCCAACTGGTCCGGGGGCAGAATCGTCTGGTTTCGGCACTCAACCAGGCCAGGCGGCTGGTGGAGCGCGTAGCGGCCTGACCGGCCATGCGCGCGGCCTTTTACCGGCGAACGGGTCCGGCGGCCGATGTGCTGGAAGTCGGGCAATTGCCCGATCCGGTGCCGGGTCCCGGCGAGGTGCTGGTGCGGGTTGGCGCCTCCGGTATCAATCCGGCCGATGTCAAACGCCGGTCGGGCTGGGGCGGCCTGGAAATGGGCCACCCCGTCATAGTTCCCCATTGCGATGGTGCGGGCGAGATAATCGACGTCGGGCAGGATGCCGACCGGGCCTGCATCGGCGAGCGGGTCTGGTTGTGGAACGCACAGGGTGGTTACGGCGGGCCTGGCCGGGCCTTCGGAACGGCAGCCGAACTGATTGCCATCCCGAAGGCCCAGACTGTTGGCCTTCCGCCGCAGCTGAATTTTGAACAGGGCGCCTGCCTGGGGGTTCCTGCAATGACCGCCCACCGGGCTGTCTTCGCCGATGGTCCGGTGCACGGGCAGACCATCCTGGTTCAGGGCGGTGGCGGCGCCGTCGGCCATTTCGCCGTGCAGTTTGCCGCCCTTGCCGGAGCACGGGTTATTGCCACCACCGGAACAAAAGAGCGCGCCGAACACGCCATGTCGGCTGGCTGCGAACAGGTCATCAATCGCCATGAAGAAGATGTGGTCGAAACGGTACTCGACATCACCGGCGGTGACGGTGTCGACCGCATCATCGAGGTTGATTTCGGTGCCAATCTGACCGGCAATATCAAGCTTGTAAAACCGAATGGTGCGATCGCCGCCTATTCCTCCAGCAGCGCGCCGACGCCAGTTCTGCATTATTATGATCTGGCCTTCAAAGGTGCCCGGATCCATTTCGTCCAGGGCTTCAATTTGCCGGACGATGCCCGGCGACAGGCCGTGGAAGACCTGAACCGGCATGTCGGTAGCGGGCAATTGGCTGTCGCGGTTGGCGCGACCTTTCAACTTGAGCAAATCGCGCAGGCTCACGCCCTTGTGGAAGCCGGCAAGACCATCGGCAATGTCGTCTTGAAATTGTGACTTGCGTGCAACCCGGCCAATGCCGGAATATGCATATTCGCGCGCTGACAATGGAAAGGAAATCACCCCATGCTGACCAAGGACGTTTTGTCTGCCGCCTCGAAAAAGCTGCTCTTCGCCCTTGCGGCGGTGTCCTTTCTGATTGCCGCACCGGCCGCCGCAAAGGAGTTGCGTTTCGCATCGACCACCGATCCGCAGACGATGGACCCGCATGCGGCCAATTCCGCTCCGGTGCTTGGTTTTCTCAACAATGTCTATGAGGGCCTGGTGCGTCGCAACAAGCAGATGGCCATCGAACCGGCGCTCGCTGAGCGTTGGGAGGCCATCGGCGACAAGGGCTGGCGGTTTTTCCTGCGCAAGGACGTGACTTTTCACGACGGCGCGACGTTCGATGCCGAGGACGTGCTGTTTTCCTATCAACGGGCCAATTCCGAAGATGCCGATGTGCGTTCCTGGTTCGCACCCGTCAGCGACGTCGTCATCGTCGATGATTTCACCATCGACTTCCTGACCAAGGCGCCCAACCCGATCTTTCCCGGTTCCATCGCCAACTTCATGATTATGGACAAGGACTGGTCGACCGCCAACAACACGGCGACCCCGTCGCGCGAGACCGACACCCATGCGACGCTCAATGCCAACGGCACAGGCGCATTCAAACTTGCCGAGCGCGAACCCGGCATCAAGACCGTACTGGTGCCGTTCAAGAACTGGTGGGACAAAGCCGAACACAACATCACCAAAGCGACATTTTCGCCAATCGCCAATTCTGCGACTGCCGTCGCGGCGCTGCTTTCGGGCGAGATGGACATCATCAATCCGGTGCCGCTTCAGGATGTGCCGCGTCTGAAATCGACCGATGGCATCACCGTCCACGAAGGCATCGAGGCGCGGGTCATCATGCTCGGATTCGGTCACGAGGCCGAAACGCTGAAATATTCCGAAGAGACCAAGGACAAGAATCCCTTTGCCGATCAGCGCGTGCGCCAGGCGGTCTACCAGGCGATAAATGTCGACGCGCTTGTCGCCAAGATCATGCGCGGCAATGCGGCGCCTGCCTCTCTGCTGGTCAGTCCGGCCATGAGCGGCTATTCGCCGGCGCTTGAAGCGCGGCTGCCGCATGATCCGGAAGCGTCGAAAAAACTGCTGGCCGATGCCGGTTATGCGGACGGATTCAGTTTCGGCCTGATGTGTCCGAACGACCGCTATATCAATGATGAATCGCTGTGCAAGGCGATCACCGCCATGCTGGCGAAAGTCGGTATCGACGCCAAACTGTCAGCCATGCCGGTGCGCAATTACTGGAAGGAACTGCGCGCCGACAATTACGACATGTATCTGCTCGGTTGGTCGCCCGGCACCTTCGATGCGGAACATCCGGTTCGTTTTTTGCTGACAACGCCGAACAAGGAAAAGAAGCTCGGCAGCTGGAATTTCGGCGGTTTCTCCAACTCCCGTGTTGATGAACTCCTGCCGCAGATCCAGCGCGAAATCGACCCCGGAAAACGCCAGGCCATGCTCGATGAGGTGCACACGATCCTGCAGACCGAAGTCGCCTATGTGCCGCTGCACATCCAGCCACTGGTCTGGGGCTCTAAAGCCAATATCGAGCTGACCCAGCGTGCCGACAATTTCTTCATCCTGCGCTGGGTGACGGTGAATTAGCGGGCGAACCCGGTTTTACGTGGGGAGGTCACGCCGAGAGGCGTGTCAGGCACATTAGATTGATTGGTCGTCCACAACTGGTCGGCCATTTCATAGCGCATAGATCGATGCTGCTGCGATATCGTGTCACGATCGCCCTGTGGCCGGCAAAGCCCTCCCAGATGCCCAGTGCTGCAGGCTATCCGAAAGCCTCAAGACGGAGGAAAATCATCCTAACTGTCCGTCATCGAGCGATTTGGCACAGAATGGGCGCTGAGTGACTGGGATAACCGCCCATGCCCTTATCGGAGCGATATCGAAAAAGGTTCAGCCCAACACAACCCAGTGTCGTTGCCCCATGTCTACCAAAAGGCTTCGTAGCATATGTGCAAAGCCGGCTGGCAGAAACGGTTTCGTCACAATGAACCTTTTCGTCCGCCGCAACGACCAATTGAGTATAGAAACAATCTTTTGAAAGGCACGGGTCCGATGAAAACCTCTGGTCTCACTATTCTCGCTGTTTTCGCTGTGGTTGTGATGACGAACGTTTCCGTACATGCTGAGAACGCAGCGCCGAACATTGCCAAATCCATGAAAGTGGATTCAAGCCATAAATCTGAAGACTCTGCCTACGTCGCCGTTACATTTGAACCTGAACGGCTACGGCATCGAAAAACAAAACATCGACTAGGCGTCATCAGGACAAGCGCTAATTTCGGACCACGAACAGGATCAGCGCCGCCACGACAATCACGTTGAACAGCCAGAATATTGCCAGAAGCCGCAGATGCGAGGGTAATCTTGTAAGCCGTTCAATCATAATCAAACCGTTCTGATAGTATGAGATTTGGCCGCACGCCGATATCAATGAGGGCATTTTCCACGCTTTCCATCATCGCCGGCGGCCCGCAGACGACATAGAGCCAGCTCCTCATTTCCGGCGCGCCAAAAGTTTCCTTGATCAGGTCAGGATCAACCATACCTGTCGGTCCGGCCCAGCCGTCCGGAGGTTCGGAAAGAACATGGACAATCTGCGTGCCATGCTCCTTGGCCAGAGTCTCCAGTTCGTCGCGGTAGGAAATCTGCTCTTCCACCCTGTTGCCGTAGACAAGTGTTGTCGGGCGGCTGTCTTTCTCAAGATGCAATTGCCGCAAAATGCCCAGAAGCGGCGCGATTCCAACTCCGCCTGCGATCAGAGCGAGTCCGGGTTGATCGGATCCCGAGACCGTCAGATTGCCATGCGGTCCGTCAATATAGGCTTTTGTGCCGGGTTTGATCTGACCAACGCCGCGGGTGAAATCGCCGAGTTCCTTGATCATGAACTGCAGATGGTTTCCTGCCGCGGGAGCCGAACTGATCGAGAACGGATTCTCATGCAGGGAAAACGAATTGTGGCCGACATTGAGCCAGGCAAATTGCCCGGCCTCGAAGTCCAGCCCCGAATGGTTATCCGGTTCGAGGGTGAGTTCCCAGGTTTTCAGCGCTAGCGGCTTGACCGATGTGACATGCCAGGTGCGCTTGCGCTGAAGAAGCGGCCGGACAAAATACACATAAAACAGCGAAGCGGCGGCAACACCGAACAGGACAATCCAGAGACCGGCGAGAACTGGATCCTGGCTATAGCGGCCGGCATGCAATGTATGCTGCAGGGCGAAAGCTGCGATGAGCAAAGCGCCCAGCCCGTGCATCAGCCGCCATGTCTCGTATTTGTACGGCAACTGATCGCGGGCAATCGACAGCAGGACAAAAGCGGCCAGCAACACCCACGCAAGCAGCCCGGTCGTCAGGGCGCCGATATCGGTGGTCAACGTCAGTTGCCGCGTCACGTCCCAGGGCCGCTGATAGCCGAACAGGCCGCGATAGAGGAACGGGTGGACAACAGCCAGGGCCAGGGCGGTGCGCGCCAGCAGCTGGTGAAACCGCATGGTCACATCCATCCCGATCCGTTTGGATACGAAGCGGAACCGGCCGGACAAAACGAACTCGACGAGAATGATCGAGAACGCCAGCAGGCCTGCTCCGGAAGCCAGTTCGTTCCACAATGATCGCGGTGGACGGCCGCTTGTCGCCGCCAGCATCAGTGGAAGCAGAACAATCGCGACATAAAACAAAATCAACAGGACAGGTTTCATGGCAGTTCCTGAAATTGGAAGACGTAAGGTCCCAGCACCATCGCAATCGCATAGACAATCAGAATTGCCCCGACATCAAGAATCGATCCCGCTTTCATCATTTCGCCATTGCTGACTTCACCGCTGCCGTAGACGATTGCGTTGGGCGGAGTGGCAACCGGCAGCATGAAACCCAGTGATGCCGACAGTGCTACCGGCAGGACCAGAATAAGTGGATCCAATCCCATGCCAAGAGCCGTCGCGCCGGCAATCGGCAGGAACACCGCCGCCATCGCCGTGTTGCTGGCAAGTTCCCCCAGATAGACGACCAGGAACATGGCCAGCAGAATGATCATCGACACGGGCAGGAAATTGAAAACAGTCAGTCCTGAACCGATCCAGCGGGAGAGGCCGCTCTGATCGATCGCCGACGCCAGGGCGATTCCACCACCCACGAGAATCAGAACATCCCATCTGATGGTCTGGGCGTCTTCCCAACTCAACAGTCTTCCACCGCCGGTCCAACCGGCCGGCAGCCCAAACAGCACGAGAGCGGCGAAAATGAAAATACCGGCATCGGTGATCGGGACGGATGGAAACAGTGTCTGCAACGCCGGCCGAGACACAAGGGCGAGTGCGGCAATAATGATGATGAACCCGACCGTTTTGGCTTGAACCGTCAGCGGGGCGGGGCCGGTTATCTCCGATATGTTGTCATCGCCTTCGGATCGAGCTTCTCCGGGAATATGGAAAGCCACGCGCGTGAGGATCAGCCAGGTTACCGGCAACAGAAGCGCGGCGATGGGCAGGCCGATCAACATCCATTGGGCAAATCCGATCTCAATCCCGTAGCTGGTCTTGAGAAACGCCGCGAAGATTGCATTTGGCGGAGTTCCGATGAGCGTTGTCATTCCGCCGATCGTTGCAGAAAAGGCAATCCCCAGCATCAGCGCCGGGCCGAATTGGTCGCCTGCGGATTCCCGGCCGGATCGCTGGTCTCGCCGCCTGGCAATGATCGATTGCCCGATCGGCAGCATAACCAGTGCCGCCGCTGTGTTGCTGATCCACATGCTGAGAAAGGCCGTCGCCAGCATGATCGCAGCAATGAGCCCACGGGAACCGTCGCTGCTGATGCCTGTCAGGGAACGGGCGATAAAGCGGTGCAGCTGCCACCGCTCCATCGACCGGGCAACCAGAAATCCGCCGAGGAAAAGAAAGATGAGTGGATTTGCGTAAGCCGAGGCAACATCGCCGACGGAACTCACCTGCAACACCGGCAGCAAAGCTACCGGTATCAGTGCCGTGGCGGCGAGTGGAACCGCTTCACTCACCCAAAATATCGCCATCAGGACGGCCATTGCCGCCACCGACCAGGCCGGTCCGGGCAGGCCCGGCGGAACCGGTGCGAAAATCATACTGCCAAACGCAATGAGGCCGACGATCAAGCCGATGGTGGCTATGCGCTGTTGCGCCGGTGCTTTGCCGAAGTTGCGGTTCATTTTCATCTTGGCAGTTCAGACGCTGCGAATATCACCATGTAGACGTATCAAAGCGCATCACCACTGATCCATGTCAATTTTACCCCAACTTTCAGTCGCTTGCCTGGTCCGGTTGCCCTCACCACCACTCCGGCGCGATTTCATGTTGAGCTGTGTCAAAGCGATGCTCCCGCATTTGCGGCAATATGCCCGGTGAAAATCTCCATCAACAGACGGGAGAATGACATGCAGGGAATATCAACGGGCGCAGGATTGGCTGCCCTGGCATTCTGGGGCTTCATTGCCGTTATTGTCGTGGCCGGTATCTGGTACGAAGTTCGTCGCCGGGAGGCGCAGCATGAAACATTACGCCGCCTGATCGACAGCGGGCAGCCCCTCGACCAGGCGCTCGCGGACCGGATAGTGTCACTGAGCGGCGGAGGCCGCAGGCGCCTGGAACGCGATCTGGTGGCATATGGGCTGGTCGTATTGTTCGCCGCACCGGGTTTGGCACTACTCGGCGTGTTTGTCGGTTGGCAATACCCGCCGGCTTTGCTGCCGATCCTGGGTGCCGCGGCGCTGGTGGGGTGTATCGGCATCGGCCTTGTGGTGACGGCGCGGGTCGTCGGACGCTGGCACCGCGAGGATGAAGCTTCGACGCCCGATGCTGTTTGATGATCAGTGTTCGCGCTCTCGTGGATTCTGACCCAAGTCAACCAATGTCGATTGAAAGTCGGCCATTCTCGTCCGGAGCGGGAAAGACGGCGTGATAGGACCAGAGACTGGAAAGGAGCCGGCTTTTCCATTTTCTGGCACTCGGTTGATCGTAATTGAAATAGATCACCTTTTCCCGGTTAGGGTCTGCTTTCAGCAGCCTTGCGATGGTCTCGGCGTCAGGGTGTTTGTGCCGTCTGGTGCCGTTGGTCGAAAATGCGAACCGGGTGCAGTCGATCATCCGGAAAAACTCCGGCGAGGTGTTTGCTTTGGACCCATGATGGCAGACCTTCAGAAGGTCCAGCCGGTACGTCCCTCCCTCTGCATCGGCCAAGGGCCGCAACGCCGCCTCCAGCACCTCCGAATGGGCATCGGCGGCCAGCAGCACGCGTTTGCCTTCAAATTCGGCGACAAAGGCAATAGACGCGCCATTGGCTTCGGCGTCGTCGCGCTTATAGGGAGTTGCGGCAAGCGTATCGACATCCGGCGCACCCGAAAGCGGTTCAAAGATATCATCGAGCGGGTTTTCATCCTCATCCGGATCGAACGCCCGTATTCCGGCCCTTTCCAGATCCCGGTCCCAGACAGGTAGAAGATCGGCAAGTTCCCTGTCGCCGGGCGACAGCAATCGAAGGGTCAGACGGCCGGGCAGGGCGATGGGGGCGCCGGCTTCCAGGCTGTCTGTGGAGACAATACCACTGGCAAATTCTCCGTTCTGCGGCCATTGGAACTTGGCGATTCCCCGCGCCAGTTTTTCGCCCTGGCGCGGGCCGAACGGCTCCACCCGCTGAAGCCGGTGATGCGCCTCTTCAAGCTGCGGGCGTGCGTTGTACCAAAGCCGCTTCGGCGTGAACGGCGGCGCGTCTTGCCGAACCATCGGGACGGCCCCTGCAATATGGTCGGCGTCGACATGTGACATGACGAACAGTTCGATCTGCCCCAGGTCAGCCAAGATGGGATGAACGGATTTCCAGGTTTTTCCGCGCCCGAGATCAACAAAAAGATGGTGGAGAGTATCGGTCTCTCCCCAGCTGAGTTGAATGCAATCGCCGTCGAGCGCCGGATGCATGGTCATTTTGAAAACCATCAGTTGGACCCTGACAGCCGAATGACAGTGAACGGTTGAGATGGATCGACCCGTGTTGTCAGTCGCGAGATGTGTTTCAGTGCCGCATCATCCTCCAATTGCGAAAAGCCCAATGTCAGCATGCGGAAGGTGGCTGCGAAATAGGGAATGCCGCGATTGAGGCCTTCCTCGAGCCGTGCCCGGCCCTCGTCATACTGTCCGAGTTGCAGCAGCCTGAAACCGAGAAGAACGGCGCCATCAGGTAGCGCGGGGAACCAGTTGGCCAGATTTTCCAGCCATTGATCCCAATGCTGCAGGCCGGGATCACGTGATGTTGAAACCAGGACCAGGCCACCAAGCACGGCGGAAAGGGGTCCCTTGGACTTTCCGTAAAGCGCGTCCTCGGGTGACTCGCGGCCAAACACGTCCGGAGCCAGTTCGCCAGCCTCCTCCAAGCGGCCGGAGGCGACGAATTCCAGCAGGCCTCCCCAGCGCCGGTCTTGCACGCTGACCACTGTGCGGCCTGGTTGCTCGCGATTGATCGGACTTGGATTGGCGCGGTCGTAAAGCAGCCGGATACCTTCCGAAGGTTGAGGCAATACCATCCCCCACCAGCCCCATGGCACTGAGACGAGATCACGCTGACCCTGTCGGTCAAACAGCATCCAGCGCGGAAAGCGTTGCTGCACGTCATCGGGTAACTGGTCACCACGCAACGCCTGCACCAGGTTCCAGCCATCCTCTTCGTTGGGCATCGTCGGTGTCCAAAGACAATATTCCTCATCGAAAATCGGATTCTGCCAGTCGGTGATCACCGGCGGTGCGGTTTCGTCAATCGTGTCGGAAAACAATTGCCAGGCATCCCCGGCAACCGGAAGTTCGGATGAGAATACGGCTGGAATATCACCCCTCCGGTTGAAGAGATCCGCTTCATGTTCATAGACGGAGTTAAGCGCCTTTATCGAAACCAACTGGTCGAAGGTTCCACCCGCGGGCTCGGGCACATTCCGCACCCGCCGGTTGGGGTCGTTCCGCACAACGCCTGAAAATTGCTGCCAGCCCAGATATTCGTGCGGCGATACTGGCAGGTCGATGATTTCGGATCTTGTCACACCTGGCACGATATCGACTTCGCGTTCAATGTCGCCGCCGCGCGGCAGGCGAATGGTGATGCCGTAACGGCCGCCGGAAGGAAGATCGAATTGCGTAAAATCAGCGCCTTCATACTCCGGAGAATCACTGCCCCAGACCGCAACGGGTCTGGTTTCGTGCCACATCGGACGGACCTGTTGGCCATCGGCTCCCAGCAAAAGCCGCAGTTCTGCGACCGCCCCGACTTCAAGGCGACCCTCGGCAAGAGGCTGGACAAGTTTGAGCTGCAATCCGGTCATGGCAGCACATCCAGTCTGACATAGGTCACCGGGCGCGCTAGTGTACGTTTAACCGGAGCGGCATGCGGCGGTTGCGGATTGAGGGTAGCTGAAAACTCCCATTCGCCCGGTGGCAGGTCGAAAACGCAGCAGGCCATCTCATCGGACTGATCGGCACGTTTCGACTGGGCCGGTCCACCGCCATTGACCGCGAGACAATCCAGTTCGGCATCCGGCCATGCACTCGGATCGGACAGGGTGATGAATGACTTCGTGGATGTTGGCGGGTCTATCTGGTTGAACTCGAAATTCGTCGCTTCCAGTGCATTGGGAACGGTCTTGCTCCGCATCTCTGCCGGCAGGCGATATTCGATCAACCGGTCCACCGCATTCAGGATCAGTGACGTTGTGGCGATCCACGGTCCGGTCTGGTCTTCCGGTGCGGCAAAACGAACGGCATCGAGGAAAGAAGTGGCAAATACACTGGGACGATTCTGCTGACCGAACGCCATCTCGCCCTCGATTGTCGGGAACAGGATGCATTGCCGCGCCACGTCACCATGGCGGCGGCTTCCCGGCGGGATCGACAGGATACGTGAGCCGATGTCGGGTTCGTTCCGATACAGGCCATCCGCCCTGGTCCGGCAGCAGTCGAGCAGGAAAAGCTGCCGGTCGGCGGTTGCGTTTTTGAGTGTCCCGCGCAGTTTGTCGAATTCGATGGCGCCGTCATAGCCGTCAGTCGAACTACCAAAATCGGAAAGCAGCAAGGCAGCCTTCTGGCCAAGTGATACACCGTGGCCGCAGAAATAGAAGACGGCCATGTTTTCATCATGGCTCTGAAGCCGATTGGCCCAGTGGCCCGCTGCTTTCTTGATGGCGGCAATATCGGCTTCGGGAAGAGTTAGGGGGGGTCCGCTTCCTGGGGGGGTGTATCCCTGGGCCGACTCTTCCGAAAGGCAAAACGACAGGCTGCCAAGCGGGCAGTCAGGATTGTCGAATTCCGTCAGAAACCAGTTTGCGATAGCACGCGCGGATTCAGCGGGAGAGCTGAGTTGAGCCAGGTCTCCTGCGATCAGCGTCTCGTTCTTGTCCCGGCCGAAATCATATCGCCCGACACCGACAATGAAGACGTGAGTCGCCGGTGTGGAGGAAAGACTCTGGTTCTCAAATACAAGTGCCTCGTCCTGCATGAGCCGGGTCCATTACTTCCATTTGCCCAAAGAAACCGCCAAGGTTCATCTTCTCTGTCGACACGGATGGCGTCAAGTATATCCGTCCGAATTCTATGAGTGCTCGCAATTTTCTTAAAGACGAGGCAAAAGATTCCGTGCGGTTGAGGCATTATTGATTCAAAATTAGATGTGTTTTGAGATTGTTTTGGAAATCTGATCAACGCCCAACCCAAGTTGTGCGTTGGTGCACAGGCATGAGTGTGTAATTGGCGAATGGGCGGTCGCTTACGCACATGGTAAAATCATCCTCCGATTGGGGATCGGCACCTCCGGTTCCCGCTGCGGTTTCCCTTTCAAAAAGGAATGAGCCATGCGCAATTCGATGATTGGACGGATCGGGAGCCTGGTCATGGTGCTGCTGTTCGTCTCGGCCTGCACGACCAGTAGTGTCCTGACCGTTCACGAGGCCGGCAACTACACAGCCAATGTCAATCCTTATGGCAGTTCTGGTCAATAAGTAGCTGCCGGGTTTTCAGGTCAGATCGCCAGACCGGCCTTCCGACCTTCGTAGAAGGCATAAGGGGCCAGGCGAGGTGCGGCGCAGTCGCCGACAATGCGAACGTCAAGATCGCTGAGTTCGCCGGCCAGCGTGTTGAATGCCTCGTTGGTTGTCGACATGACGAGGCTGCTTGCCTCGATGTCCTCTTCACTGCCATCGAGCATCGAGCGGAGGGTGGCTCGATCTCCATGCCATCGTGCCACGATGCTCTCGGTGATCATTCTTACGCCGAGGCGGGATAGCCGTACCCGCAGGGGGAAGTCGGCCGATGTCCGGGCGATCTCCTTGCCGATGAAGGCGTCGCAGCTCACCAGCGTCACCTGTTTGCCCTGTTCGGCAAGATGCCATGCGGTTCCAAGCCCGCGCCAGTTTCCGCCCTCGTCATAAACGATAACCGCGTTGCCCAACTGCGCCTCGCGGCGCATCACGTCTTCGGGCGACCAGACCCTTCCGTTTTCCAGGCCCGGTAATTCAGGTTCCACAGGCAGCCAGCGCTGCCGCGCCTGGGGGTCGGGCAGTGAACCGGTGGCCAGTACGACGATGTCGGCTTTGGCCGCGCGCACGTCGCTGGCTTCCATGAATGTGTGCAAGCGAAGCTTGACCTGCAGTTTTTGAAACTGGCGCTCATACCAGTCCAACAGGTCGAGGATCTGCGCCCGGCGCGGTTGCTGGCCCGCAAGCCGGAACTGTCCGCCAAGGTCCCCGGTTGCTTCCGCGATCTCGACCTGATGGCCGCGTTCGGCAGCGACCCGCGCTGCCTCCAGTCCGGCAGGACCCGCGCCGACAACCAGGACGCGCTTCGGCGCACCGGATGTCTCGAACCGGTCGCCACTCCATTCCCATTCACGGCCGACCGACGGATTGACCAGGCATGAAATCCAGTAGTCCCGCGACCGACGGCCCCAGCACATCTGGTTGCACGAGATACAGCCGCGAACATCCTCCGCGCGGCCTTCAAGCGTTTTGTTTGCCAGGTGCGGGTCGGCGATCTGGCCGCGCACGATCGATACCAGGTCGGCTTCGCCCGATGCGATGACCTGTTCGGCATTGTCAGGGGTGCGGACGTGGCTTTCGGCTTGGATTTTCGCGTGTGTCACGGCTTTTTTGAGAGCGGCTGTGATCGGTGTTGTCAGCTTTTCGCCGTGAACGAATGTCGGCATCAGCTTGTCGAAATCCAGATATCCGCCCGAGCCGCAGGTAACATAATCAAGATGTCCGGTGGCATCGTGCAGGGCGACGATCTCCGTCAGCTCTTCGGCCGCAAGCAACACACCGCCGGCATCGGAAAAGCTGATGGACATGCCGACGATGAAATCGTCTCCACATTCCGACCGGGTGCGCTCCAGAATGGTGCGCGACAGGCGCGTTCGGTTTTCAAGTGAGCCACCCCATTTGTCGTCGCGCGTGTTGGACCAGGGCGTCCAGAACTGTTCCAGCAACGAATGATAGGCTGCCCAGATCTCTACACCGTCGAAGCCGGATTGCCGGCAACGTACGGCCGCTGCGACGAAGGCGTCTATCATCTCGTCGATTTCGCCGGCCGACATCGCATGGCTGCCGTCGCTGTCATGATAGGATGGCCGGCCGGAAGGCGACCAGTGCGGCATGTAGGACAGGTCGGAATCGCCATGCTGGCCGACATGGTAAAGCTGCTGCAGCACCACCGCGCCCGCTTCCTGGCAGGGTTCAACGATCTTGCGGAAGGCCGGGATCACCGCGTCGTCGCCGGGGCGAAAATTTCCACGCGTGAGAACGGCGGTCGGATGCACCGGCATCGGTTCGGCGACGATCATGCCTGCCCCGCCCAGCGCGCGTTCCAGCAGATAGGCACCGAAACGCTCCCCCGGCAGGCCTTCCACGCTCATATTGGCGGTGTGAGCACCGAAGGTGATGCGGTTTCGCAGGGTTTTTCCGCGCATTTCGAGCGGTTGCATCAGATGAGGATGTGCGGTCATGGATTTACTGACCCTGCCGTTTCGAATTCATAATTCGTCGCAGGAAATCATCCTTGTCGCAACAATTCTGTGCGGATTACGCCATGACCTTGTCCACCGGCGAAGACTGGCCTTTTCGCACTTTCCCGGGCGTATCGCCGAACCTGCGTTTGAAGGCCCTTACAAAAGCGGCATCCGAGCGATAGCCGACCCGGTTGACAATGTCGGACAGCGACAGCTCGGTTTGCAGCAGCAGCCGGCGCGCTTTCAGCATCCGCCACTCGGTCAGATAGGACGCCGGCGGTGTTCCCATGACCTCGCGAAATCGCACGGCAAACGACGTACGAGACATGCCGGCAACCCGCGCCAGGGCCATCAGGTCGAGATCGGGTCTGGGATTTTGATGAATATGACGAAGCGCGCGTGACAGACGCGGATCATTGACCGTTGCCAGAACGCCCTTTTCCGGCCGGTTGTCGATCATCCAGTTTCGCAACATGCTGACGAACAGCACCTCGCCCATACGGTCAGCGATCGCAGTGCCGCCGGGGTTGTTGTCGCTGGTTTCCGTGGTGATCAGGTCGACGATGGTCCGGAACCTTTGCGCCCCTTCATTGCCGAAAACGTCGCGGACGACCAGGACTTCCGGCAGTTCCTTGAAGAACGGGTGGTCAAACGTCCCGTCCCATTCGAAATGTCCGCACAGCATGCGCGTGCCGCCGGGAACAGGTTCGGTTTTGTCCTGGCTCATCAACCGGCCCATCATTTCGGGGCCGGGCACCGGTTCGGTTTCCGGGCTGTCGAGCATTTGATGTTGCGCCCCGTGCGGCAGAAGGATGGCGTCTCCCGCCTGCAGGGGGATTTCCACGTTGCCGCGCCGGATCACGCATCTGCCTTCCAGGACCATGTGCAGCGGACCGTTGGCTGTCGCGGGAATGTCCATTCCCCATGGCGGCGGCATGTCCTTGACGAAATAGATGCACGCCTTGAGATGGACCATCCGCAAAATATCACTCAGGGCATCGCCCGGATCAGTCATCGCTATTGTCTCCGTTCGGTCTGACTGGATTGAAAGGCCCTTGCCGTGTGTTGCCAAGACAGCAGCTGCGGTTTTGAACGCAAAGTCAATTATCTTGAACAAATGGACATTACGCGTTCGAAAATCGTCACGCATGATCGGCAGGTCCAATCGATTTTCAACCGGAGATGAACCATGTCATACGACCTGTCGCTTTCCCGCCGTTCGCTTCTGGGCGGTGTCACTGCCGCCGCAGCTGCCTTGCCGTTTTTGAATGTTTCGCTGGCCGCTGCCGCAGAGCCCAATGCCAGCTCGCTTCGCGCGGTCCATCGCTTCCATATCGGTGCCATGCGGGTCACCGTTATCGATGACGCCCGTTTCACCTTTCCCGCACCGGCATTTGCCGCCAATCAGCCCGAGGGGACCATCGGGCCGTTTCTGGAGCGTTTCGGGCTTCCCACCGATTTTGCCAGCCTTCACATGCAGGTCACGCTGGTCGAGAGCGGCGCGCACAAGGTCCTGCTCGACACCGGCATGGGCGAAGTAACCTTTCCGGGCAATCAGCCGGACAATGGCCGGTTGATTGCGACACTGGCTGCCATCGGTATCTCCCCGGATGATATCACGACGGTGATACTCAGCCATGGTCACCCGGATCATATCGGATCGTGCAGCAGCAACGGTGCGCCGGTGTTCAAGAACGCCAGCTACCATATTCCGCCGAATGAGCTGGAGTTCTGGACCCAGAAGCCGGGAACGGAAGAGTCCTTCCCGAACTTCATGCTCGGTGTCGGCAACGCGCAATTACTGCCGATCGGCGATCTGATCCGGCCCTACAAGGACGGCGATCAGATCGTCCCGGGGATCACCGCCGTCGCGGCGCCGGGTCATACGCTCGGTCACCATGCTTTCCTGTTGCAGGACGGCGAAGACAAATTGCTGCACTTGATGGATGCCGCGGTTCACTACCTAGTCGGTCCCGAGGAGCCCGACTGGGCGCTCGCCGTGGAAATGGACCAGCAGCTTGCCGCCGAGACCCGCCGTCGTCTGTTCAAGCAGGCAGCAGAGGAAAAGTTGCTGGTTGCGGGCTACCATTTTCCCTTCCCCGGTATTGGCCGTATCGTCGACCAGGGACCCTCATGGCGGTTCGTGCCGATGCAGACGGCGTAACGCCGAACCCCGGCCGGTGGGATTTCCGCCGGCCGCTCAATCATAGCGTAGTTCCGTCGCCTTGCCGCGGAACACCGTATAGGAGAGGGCTGAATAGCCGATAATGATCGGCAGCACGAACAAGGTGCCGAGCAGGATGATGAACAGGCTTTCCGGTGCGCTGGCGGCCTCGTAGATGGTCAGTTTTTCCGGCACTACATAGGGATAGAACGAGTAGGCGAGACCGGCAAAGGCCAGCACGAACAGCGCTGATGTTGCAGCGAACGGTACCCATGACCACCGGTCATGCGTGTCGGGAAGATGCCGCAGGCTTATCCATAGGACGACCACGAACAATATCGACATCAGCGGCAGCGGAGCCAGGATCAGGAACTCGGGGACCGAGAACCACTTGTCCAGGATGCGCTGACTGACGAACGGTGTTGCCAGTGACACTGCAGCCAGTCCGACAATGATACCGACCAGCCCTTGGCGTGCCCATCCGACGGCTTTTTGTTGTAACTGGCCATCTGTCTTGATGATCAGCCAGGTGGCGCCAATGAAGCCGAACCCGACGGTCAGGCAAAGAGCGGTGAGGATGCCGAAGGCGATCGTCAGCAGTGTGAATTCCAGTCCCATGATGTAGAGACCGAGCATGAAACCCTGCGCCAGGGCTGTCACCAGTGAGCCGGCAAAAAACAGCCGGTTCCACAATTCCTTTCGCGGCGCCGGCGCCTTGGCGCGGAATTCGAAAGCCACCCCGCGCAGGATCAACCCGATCAGCATGATCGCCACTGGCAGGTAGAGCGCTGTCAGGATCGTGCCGTGGGCGGCCGGAAAGGCGACAAGCAGCAGCCCGATGGCCATGACCAGCCAGGTTTCGTTGGCGTCCCAGAAGGGCCCGATCGATGCAATCATCCGGTCCTTTTCTTTCGCATCCGCCATCGGAAACAGCACGCCGACACCAAGATCGAAACCGTCCAGGACAACATAAATCAGGATCGACAGGCCCATCAGGCCGGCAAAGGTCACCGGCAGCCATGTTGCAGGGTCACCAAACATATGCATGTGCTCTACTCCGCCGTTTTCAGCTGGGTGATCGATGTCGAAACTTCAGGCATCAGGCGGTCGCCTTCGGTGGCCTTCCGGGCCAGATAGAACAGCACGCCGACATAGGCGAGCAGCAGTGCGGCATAGGTCGCCAGATAAGTCAGCAACGTCGCCAGCACCATCGGAGCCGGCACATCGGCAATGGCGTCGCGGGTCATCAGCACACCCTGCACCAGCCATGGTTGCCGGCCGATTTCGGTGGTGTACCAGCCGGCAAGCGTCGCCAGCCAGCCGGAAAACGTCATTGCCACCAGCCCGATGAGCAGCAATTTGTGCAGTCCGGCGACTCCACGCCTCCTGTGCCAGGCAAAACCGAGGGACGCCCAGGAAATTGCCAGCATGGCAAGCCCGGTTCCGACCATGATGCGAAACGACCAGAACACCGCGCTGACCGGCGGGTGCAACGGCGTGCCATCATCGGCGACATAGTCGTCGAGGCCGGGGACGACACCGTCGAAACTGTGTTTCAGGATCAGGCTGGCACCGTTCGGAATCGCCAGTTCGTAGTGGTTTTCCCGGGCTTCGCTGTCCGGCAACGCAAACAGCACCAGCGGTTTGTTGGGGCCGGTCTGCCAGTTGCCTTCCATTGCCGCAATCTTTTGCGGCTGATGCTGCAACGTGTTGAGACCGTGCAAGTCGCCGGCGAAAATCTGCACCGGGATCAGCAGGGCGGCCAGCACGAGGCCTGTCTTGAGGGTCACCAACGTTGCCGGTTGTTCGTCGCCGATCAGTCGGCGATAGGCCGAGACTCCAGCCAACAGGAAGGCGACCGTGAGCCCGCTGGCCAGCAGCATGTGACTGAGGCGATAGGGCATCGACGGATTGAAAACGATCGCCAGCCAGTCGGTCGCATGGGCGACCCCGTCGCGCATTTCGAAACCCACCGGCGTGTGCATCCACGAATTCAGCGCCAGGATCCAGAAGGCGCTCAGTGTCGTGCCGAAGGCGACCAATACTGTAGCCAGCGTGTGCAGCCAGCCCGGCACGCGCGAAAATCCGAACAGCATGATGCCGATAAAGGCGGCTTCGAGGAAAAACGCCGTCAGGATTTCGTAGGCAAGCAAAGGGCCGGCTATGTTGCCGACCGTTCCCATGAAACCGGGCCAGTTTGTTCCGAACTGGAAGCTCATGGTGATGCCGGAGACAACGCCCATGGCGAAGGACAGTGCGAAAACCTTGACCCAGAAGCGGTAGGCCTCCATCCAGCGCTCTTCGCCCGTTGCCGAAAAACGCAGCTTGAAAAACAGCAGAACCCAACCGAGCGCGATAGTGATGGTCGGGAACAGAATATGGAAAGAGATGTTCGCGCCGAACTGGATTCGCGACAAAAGCAGAGTGTCGATCATGAGTCAGTCTCCTGAAACCTGCCCCCGGCATTCCTCCCTTTCGGTAGTTTGACAATATTGCCTGTGGTCTTGATCAGCGCACGCAGCTTCGACCCGGCCTGCAGCAATTGCACGATCTGCCTGGTTTCCAGCCGGTTGAGGTCGTCGTGCCAGCTGGTGAGAAGTTCGATCAGCTCGCGCAGTTCGCCAATCTGCGACTGCGCATAACGATCCACCTCATTTGTGCTGTCCTGCATGCCCAGTTCGCGCAACTTGCTGAGTGTCGGGTCGATCTCCCGTTTCTTGCGCTCTTTGATCAGGGTCCTGACGATTTCCCACATGTCGTCCGGTGTGGCGAAATAGTCGCGCCGGTCACCCGGCCGATGCCGCAGTCGAACGAGATTCCAGACCTGCAACTCCTTCAGCCCCATCGATACATTGGAGCGGGATACGCCGAGACTGTCGACGATCTGCTCGGCATTCAGCGGCTCCTCGCTGATGAACAGCAGTGCGTAAATCTGGCCGACGGTTCGATTGATGCCCCATCGCGAGCCCATTTCGCCGAAATGGAGGATAAACTCCTGATGCAGGGGAGAGCGGTGCATGACGTCCTGTTTTCTGTTATTTCAGAAATTACTGAAATAATAGGAATGAGAGCCTGCCAGTTCAATCTTGATGGCCTGTAGAAATGCCCTCTGCGACACTGTGGCCCAGCGCCGGTCGTTCGATGATGAATGCAATGACCCTGTTGAAGTACTGAACGGCAACACCTAGATTGTTGGTGGTCCAAACAGGGATGTTTTCCGATGAAAAATGAATCGCAAGCTGATTTCACCTTCCTTGCTGTTCTCACATCGGTATCCCATGGCCATCCTCACCACACACAACCTGTCCGGTTCGACACCTGACGGACGCCTGCTTTTCCAAGACCTCGATCTTTCCCTTGACCGCGAACGTACCGGCCTGATCGGGCGCAACGGATCGGGCAAGACAACCCTGCTGAAAATGCTGGCCGGTGAGGCTGAGCCTGCGGGCGGCACTCTACAGCGCAACGGTGTCGTGCGCCTGCTGCGGCAGGATATCGGCGGTCATCCGGATGCCGACATATCAACTGCTTTTGGTGTTGCCGACGAGCTCGAACAACTGGCCGATTTCCTTGCCGGCCGCATGGTGCCGGATGATGTCTCGCGGGTCGACTGGACGCTGGACGATCGGGTGAAGGTATCGCTCGAACGAGCCGGGCTTGACGATATTGAACTTGGCCGGCGCCTGGCCATGTTGAGTGGCGGACAGCGCATGCGGGTGGCACTGGCAGCGCTGACTTTCGATGAGCCGGACCTGATCCTGCTCGATGAACCGACGAATAATCTCGACCGACAGGGGCGTAGATTTGTCGCCGATCTGATTGAGCGGTTTCAGGGCGGTATGCTTGTTGTAAGTCACGATCGCGACTTGCTGCGGCGGATGGACCGGATTGTGGAACTGTCATCGACCGGCATCCGGATCTACGGCGGAAACTGGGACGCTTATGCGGAAATCCGTGCAGCGGAACGCGAAGCTGCGGAGCGCGGAGTCGCGGTTGCGGAACGGGAACTCAAGTCTGTCAGGCGCAGGATTCAGGCGGACCGCGAGCGCAAAGCGCGCCGGGATGCGGCAGGGAGAAAGGCAGGTAAATCAGGTGGCGACAGCAAGTTGGTCATCGGAAAACGGGCCAACAATGCCGAAAATACGCTTGGCCGGGCAAACCGTCTGGCTGAAACGGAACAGTCGCGGGCGTCTGATAGGCTCACGGTTGCACGGAAGAAAATCGAGCGGGACAAATCCCTGGCCGCAGCCTTACCGTCGACCGGTCTTCCTGCGGGCCGCACCGTTTTATCGTGCGAACGTGTCTCGGCAGGTTATGACGCCGGGCATCCGGTCATTCGCGATCTCGGCCTTTCAGTGGTCGGGCCGGAACGCATCGTCATCGGTGGTCCGAACGGTTCCGGCAAGACCACTCTGCTCAAGCTGATTTCCGGCGCACTGAAACCTCGGGCTGGAACGGTGCATGTGATCCCGCGCGTGATGATGCTCGATCAGGAAGCCGCCATTCTCGACCGCCGGACAACAATCCTTGAGAATTTCCGACGGCTCAATCCGGACGATCCGGAACAGAAATGCCGGGCCGCGCTAGCGCGCTTCCTGTTTCGCGCCGACGCTGCGCTGCGCCCGGTGTCGGATTTGAGCGGCGGCGAGATCATCCGGGCCGGGTTGGCCTGTGTGCTTGGCGGCCGGAACACGCCGCAACTGCTGATGCTTGACGAGCCGACCAACCACCTTGACCTGCAATCCGTCGAAGCTGTCGAACAAGGTCTGAACGGATATGATGGCGCACTGCTGATCATCAGCCACGACACGGATTTTCTGGCCAATCTGGGCATTGAAAGAGAGATCGTGCTTGGCGCCTAATTTGCCGAATTCTGACCAGCCGGCGTTCAAGAATTGCCCCGCGGCCCGCTCACTCCTCGTCGACGACACGCAGTTTCAATTGCCCGGTCGGCGACGTCGCCACCTTCTCAACGGGCTTGCCCGCCGGTTCAGCACTCGCCGCTTCCGGCAATTCACCAAACTCCAGCGCTTCGATCTTGTTGCCACGTTTGGTCACCTTGTCGGCCGATGTGAGGATCAGGTCGACATCTTTCTGCGCCTGGCTGAAATGCGTCTGCAGTTTGCGCACCCTGTCGTCGAGACGGCTGACATCTTCCATCAGCCGGATGACCTCGCCCTGAATGAGGTGTGCCTGTTCGCGCATGCGGACATCCTTCAGCACTGCCTGGATGACCTGGATCGACAGCATCAGCAGCGAGGGCGAGACGATCACGATGCGTGATTTGTGGGCCTTTTGTACCAGGCCTTCGAAATTCTCGTGAATCTCGGCGAAGATCGATTCCGAAGGAACGAACATGAAGGCCGTGTCCTGGGTCTCGCCGGTAATGAAATATTTCGACGAAATGTCCTTGATATGCACGTCGATATCGCGGCGAAATCCGGTGGTCGCAGCCTTGGCTTCCTCATCGGTATCGGCGGCGCGAATGGCGTTCCAGGCTTCGAGCGGGAATTTCGCATCGATGACCAGCGACGGTGCACCGTTCGGCATGTTGATCAGGCAGTCGGGCCGATTGCCGTTCGACAACGTCGCTTGGAATTCAAAGGCGCCCATCGGCAGACCGTCGGCAATGATCGCTTCCATCCGGCTTTGCCCGAAGGCGCCGCGCGTCTGTTTGTTCGACAGGATGGTCTGCAGTTCGACCACCTGATTGGCCAGCGACTGGATGTTGTTCTGGGCGGTGTCGATGACCGCAAGCCGCTCCTGCAGTTTGGCGAGGTTCTCGTGTGTCGATTTGGTCTGTTCGGTCATCTTATTGCCGATGCGGCTGGTCATGCCGTCAAGCCGTTCGCGGATCGACTGGTTGAGTTCGGCCTGCCGCGACCCGAACAGTTCGGCCATGGTCTGCATGCGGCCCTGCATCTCGCCTTGTGCCTTGAGAATATCGGCCATCCGCGTTTCGGCCTCACGCGCCCGCTCAGCCGCGATCGCATCGGCGGCAGCCCGGGCCTTGGCGCCCCGCCATTGGGCGATGATCATGAAAACCACCGCGGCGACCAGCACGAGAACGCCGGCAAGCAGTACGTCGCGCAGCGTGACAACGGTCGCGCCGATCTGTCCCAGCGGCTGGGCGAGCAGGTTTGTCAATTCATCCATTCCGCCAGCATAGATGATTCGCCACATTTCAACAGATCAAACCATGAACAATTGCCGCAGCAATATTGACGATCGCGGACCGAACGCCTAGGTGACAGCCATGACGATCAAGCCTCTTGTCCTTCTGCCCGATCCGATCCTGCGGCAGACCTCCAAACCCGTTGAACGGGTCGACGATGCCGTGCGCGCGTTCGCCGACGATATGCTCGACACCATGTATGATGCGCCCGGCATCGGCCTTGCCGCCATCCAGGTCGGCGAACCGCTTCGCATGCTGGTGATCGACCTTGCAAAGGAAGACGAGGAAAAGGCGCCGCACCTGTTCATCAATCCGGAAATCATGTCGCAGGGCGATGAGGTTTCCCTCTATGAAGAGGGCTGCCTGTCGATCCCGGATTTCTACGCCGAAGTGGAGCGCCCGGCATCGGCGCTGGTGCATTACATCGACCGAGACGGCAAGCAGCAGGAAATGGAAGCCACCGGCCTGATGGCGACCTGTATCCAGCACGAGATCGACCATTTGAACGGCGTTCTGTTCATTGACCACATTTCCCGGCTCAAGCGGGATATGGTGGTGCGCAAATTCACCAAACTGGCCAAACAGCGCCCGGTGATCGCCTGACGGTCTGACCGGAGGTCGAATTGCCCTTTAGCCCTGTTGCGGGCAATGGAGTTTTCATGCCGCTATCGGTCATTTTCATGGGCACGCCGGAATTTGCCGTCCCGACATTGCTGGCGATTGCCGGCCATGGCCATCACATCGCCGCGGTCTATACCCAGCCACCCCGGCCGGCCGGCCGGCGCGGCCTGGAGCTAAAGAAATCTCCGGTCCACCAGCAGGCCGAGCAACTGGGACTGGAAGTCAGGACGCCCGTCAGCCTCAAGGCGCCGGAAGACCAGCTTGCGTTTTCGTCCCTGCAGGCCGATGTCGCGGTGGTCGTGGCCTATGGCCTGTTGCTGCCGCAGCCTATTCTGGAAGGCACCCGGCTCGGCTGTTTCAACGGCCACGCCTCGCTGCTGCCGCGCTGGCGCGGCGCGGCTCCAATCCAGCGCGCCATCATGGCCGGCGATCATGAAACCGGTGTGATGATCATGAAGATGGACAAAGGCCTCGACACCGGGCCGGTGGCGATGGCCGAGAAGATCTCCATCGGCAGCAACATGTCTGCCGGCGAATTGCACGACCGGCTGATGGTGACCGGCGCCGATCTGATGATCCGTGCGCTTGGCGCTCTGGAGCGCGACAGCCTGACGCTGACGCCCCAGACCGAAGCGGGTGTCTCTTACGCGCACAAGATCGACAAGGGCGAAACCCGCATCAAATGGGATCAGCCGGCTGAGACCGTTCACAACCATATTCGTGGCCTTTCGCCTGCCCCCGGCGCCTGGTGCGAAATGGCGATTTCAGGCAAGCCGGAGCGCGTGAAAATCCTGAAATCCGTCCCGGTCGATGCAAGCGGTAAACCGGGAGAGCTGCTGGAAGGGCAACTGACCATCGCTTGCGCGGAAGGGTCGGTGAGGCTGCTTGGCCTTCAGCGTGCCGGCGGCCGCGCCATCGAGGCCGAAGCGTTCCTGCGCGGCGCCACTGTCGACAAGGTCAACTGACTGTGCCGCGCTACCGGATGACGGTCGAATATGACGGCACGCCCTATCGCGGCTGGCAGCGCCAGGCCAATGGTCCTTCAGTCCAGCAGGCGATCGAGGATGCGGTCAAATCCTTCTCCGGCGAAGAAGTTCGCCTGCAGGTGGCCGGGCGCACCGATTCCGGTGTCCATGCCACTGGTCAGGTTTCCCATATCGATCTGGAAAAACAATGGGACTCTTACAAATTGCGCGAGGCGATGAACGCCAAACTCGGCGAGGCGGATGAACGGGTCGCCATTCTTGAGACAGAACTGGTGGACGAGGCGTTCCACGCGCGCTTTTCGGCGCGCAAGCGGCACTATCTCTACCGCATCTTCAACCGGCGTCCGCCATTGGCGCTGGAGCGCAAACGCGCCTGGTGGGTGCGCAAGGGCAATCTTGATGCATCGGCAATGCATGATGCCGCGCAATCGTTGATCGGCACATTTGATTTCACCACCTTCCGCGCCGCCCAATGCCAGGCCAACAGCCCGATCAAGACGCTTGAGCAGCTGGATTGCAGCCGCAATGGCGAGGTCATCGAAGTGCGGGCGTCGGCCCGTTCCTTCCTGCACAATCAGGTTCGCTCGCTGGTCGGATCGCTGAAACTGGTCGGAGAGGGCCGCTGGTCAAAAGACGATCTCGTGGCGGCTTTGGAAGCCCGGGATCATGCCGCCTGCGGTGCACTCGCCCCCGCCTACGGGCTTTATCTGGTCAAAGTCGACTACGACTGAGCCGGTCTTATGAGGCTATTGCTGGCAGCCCCAACAATTCCAGCATGGCAACCGAAATCAGGATTTCCGACAGGATCAGCGTGCCGAAAATGGCAGTCGTCTGCAGTTTCGACCCACCGATCAACCCGTGGAACAGCCGCCAGGCCAGCGCCACATAGACAAGAATCAGCATCAGACCGAGGATCGACGCGATGCCGGTCGAATCGGGCATGAAGCGCATCAGGATCATCACCGGCAGCAGCAGCCAGTTGATCAGCGCCGACCCCCAGTTCGATCCGACGACGATGGCGGCAAACCGGTCGGCGCAACCGGCAAGCCGGACAACCGGCACCAGCAGGAACAGCGGCAGGATCCAGGAAGTCAAATCGCTGACTGCCAGCCGCAGGACAATGGAGAGCCGGCCTGAAAGTTCCAGTGCCTCGAGGCCGTACTCTCCCAGTTCCGTCGCCCACCAGAACAGAAATACCGGAAACGCCACGGCGATCGCCCAGAACGAATTCCAGAAACCGTCGGCTGAAAGGTCAAGATGGTTCAACCCTTCGCGGCGGCCGGTCATCAGCATCCAGACGCCGGCGAGATAATGAAATATATTTTGGAGCGATGGCATGGGGTCAGGCCTGCGCAAACCAGTCGGACAAGAATCGTTCGTAGATCCGTGTCAACGTTTCGAGGTCCGCCACCGCCACCCGCTCGTCGACCATGTGCATGGTCTGGCCCACCAGCCCGAACTCCACCACCGGGCAATAGTCCTTGATGAACCGTGCATCCGAAGTGCCACCGGAGGTCGACAGCTTTGGCGTTCGCCCGGTCACAGCCTCGACGGAGGCGGTCAGCGTTGCGACGAGTTTTTCATCGCGGGTCAGGAACACCGGACTTGGCCGGTCGCGCCACGAGATTTCATAGGCGATCGGCGTGTCCCGGCCCGGACGCAATTTCCGGTCGGTTGCAGCCCGTTCAAGCCGTGTTTCGATTTCGGCCTTGATCGTGTCACCGTCCCAATGATCGTTGAACCGGATATTGAAAGCCGCAAATGCCTTTGCCGGCGTGACATTGGTGGCCGGATTGCCGCTGTCCATTGTGGTGAATTCCAGATTGCTCGGCTGGAAGTCGTCGCTGCCGCCGTCGAGCGGCGGGTGCATCAGCGTCTCGGCCAGGGTCACCAGGCCACGCAATGGATTTTCCGACAGGTGCGGATAGGCGGCGTGACCCTGGATACCTTTCACCGTGATGGTTCCCGAGACCGATCCGCGCCGGCCGATCTTGATCATGTCGCCGAGTTCGTCCGGATTGGTCGGCTCGCCGACCAGCGCCGCGTCGAATGTGTGGCCGGTTTCCGTCGCCCATTTCAGCAGCTTGTCGGTCCCGTTGATCGCCGGTCCTTCCTCATCGCCGGTGATCAGAAACGAAATCGATCCCGCAGGGGGCCCGTGCTTTTGGATATGGCGGGCAACCGCGGCGGCAAAACAGGCGATACCGCCCTTCATGTCAACCGCACCGCGTCCGTAAAGTTCACCACCTGCAATCGTTGCGGCAAACGGCTGGTGCGTCCAGGCTGCCGCATCGCCGACCGGAACCACATCGGTGTGACCGGCAAAGGTCAGATGCGGTGCTTGTGTGCCAAGGCGCGCAAAGAGATTTTCCACATCCGGTGTGCCGTTCGCCTTGAACAGCGGGCGCTCGATAACAAATCCCAGCGGGGCGAGCATCGCCTCCAGAGCCGCCAGCGCTCCGCCTTCCTCTGGCGTTACCGAAGGGCATCGGATCAGGGTCTGCAGGTTCGCGACAGGATCGGTGATGGAGGACATGGGCCTTGTTTCCAGCTACGCGCGGCAATCAGTCTTTCGGCCGGTTGCTTTCCGTGCCGTACTGATTGGGTCCTTCATTGCCTTTCACGATGCACAAGACAATAAAGGCAATGAGTGAAATTGCCGGAATGAGCAGGCAAATCGCGATGAAACCGTTGGCGCTAAAATCATGCAGGCGCTTGACGCTCAATGCGATGGTTGACCAGATCGCGACGAAACCGGCCAGCATGAACAGCATCGCCCATGTCGTGCCGGCAGCACTGCCTTCGGGCTCGAGCGTAAAGCGATAGAGCATGAAAGCCTGGACGATAAACATGAACAGTCCCGACAGCAGATAGGCCTTGCGGCTGATCCGCCCAGACAGGCCGAAAAACAACCAGACAATCGATGCGCCCGATGTGTTGGCGGCAGCCATCTAATTCTAATCCCTCAAAAGTTCGTTGATCGACGTCTTGGAGCGGGTGCGTTCGTCGACGCGTTTGACGATCACGGCACAATAAAGGCTGGGACCCTCATTGCTGCCCGGCATCGCCTTGCCGGGAAGGGTGCCTGAGACTACGACCGAGTAGGGCGGAACTTCCCCATAGAAGATCTCGCCCGTCTGGCGATCGACGATCTTGGTCGACTGGCCGATGTAGACACCCATGCCGAGAACCGCGCCCTCACGCACGATGCAGCCTTCGACAACCTCTGAACGCGCACCGATGAAACAATTGTCCTCGATGATTGTCGGTCCGGCCTGCAACGGTTCAAGCACGCCTCCAATGCCGACGCCGCCGGAAAGATGGACATTCTTGCCGATCTGCGCGCAGGAGCCGACGGTGGCCCAGGTATCGACCATGGTGCCGCTGTCGACATATGCGCCGAGATTGACGAAGGACGGCATCAGCACCACGCCGGGTGCGACATAGGCCGAGCGGCGGACGATGCAGTTGGGCACGGCGCGAAATCCGGCCTCTTCGAAATCCATCGTGCCCCAGCCGTCGAACTTGGAAGGCACCTTGTCCCACCATGTGGCATCGCCGGGGCCGTTCTTGATGATTTCCATCGGCCGCAGGCGGAATGACAGCAGCACCGCCTTTTTCAGCCATTGATTGACGGTCCAGCTTCCGTCCGCTTCGCGTTGGGCGACCCGTGCCACGCCACGGTCCAGCAGATTGAGCGATTCTTCAACCGCTTCGCGCACGGCACCGCCGGTCGAGATGGAAATTCCGTCTCGGGCTTCGAAAGCCTCTTCGATGGTCTTTTCAAGGGAAGCCAGATCCGGCTTGGACATGGAAATTTCTCCGTTACACGGGCTGTTAAGGGGCGGGCGCTTATGGTTGCAGGTTGGTGGACCGGTAAGCCGGCGCGAAACTATGCGAACCGATGGTTGCGGTCAATTGGACCGCGGCGTTTCGGGCCGCCTTTGACATCGAATGGGAAGAAAGAAGACATGAACCCTACGGAACATAATGGCTGGACGCCACTGCCGCATTCAGACACCGATCTGAAACACGCCAGGGCTGTTCCCGATACGCCGCAAACCCGTGCGCCCGCCTATCGTCTGGCCTATGTCGATGAAGACTTCATGACGCAGCGCGATTTGCGCGCCGTGCGTTTGCAACTGGAACTGTTGAAACCGGAGATGATTCTCGCCGAGCGCGGTATCCGCTCGACTGTCGTGATGTTCGGCGGCGCGCGCATTCCCGAGCCCGGCGGCGATGCCTGGGCGGCCAAGAACGAGGTTCAGAAAAAGAATCTTGAGGCCAATGCGCGTTATTATGATGAGGCCCGTAGTTTCGCCCGGCTGTGCTCGGAGCACTCGGCCGCCTCCTATCACAAGGAATTCGTCGTGGTCACCGGCGGCGGCCCCGGTGTGATGGAAGCCGGCAATCGCGGCGCCGTCGATGTCGGCGCGCCGTCGATCGGCTTGAATATCGTATTGCCGCACGAGCAGGCGCCGAATGAATATGTCACGCCTGACCTCTGTTTCAATTTCCACTATTTCGCTATCCGCAAGATGCACTTTCTGATGCGCGCCAAGGCCGTGGCGGTGTTTCCCGGCGGTTTCGGCACCATGGACGAACTGTTTGAATCGCTGACTCTGATCCAGACCGGCCGGATGGAGCGATTGCCGTTTCTGCTGTTCGGCAAATCCTTCTGGGAAGGCGCCATCAACCTCGAGTTTCTCGCCGAACAGGGCACGATCTCACCGGATGATCCCGAGCTGATTTCATTCGTCGATACGGCCGAAGAAGCCTGGAATGTGATTGCCAAGTTTTACGAGATATAGGGTCAGGGTCCCATATTCTCCAAGAGCGGCGCGCCAACTCGGATTCAGGGCAATGATCTGATCAGGCCCTGGATCGAACTCCTACCCTCAGAAAGTGGACAGGGGGCCGGCGCAGGAATGCTCGAACCGCGCCACGACTATGCTGCGCAAATTATGCCGTCAGCAGCCATCGAGTGATTTGCGTCGATTGTCAGGAAAGAGCCCCACCTTGTCTTTGGCCGATACTCAGCGATGGTCAGCTTTGAACGAACTGGCCGATGGGTGGATACAAGTTTAGCCAGCTAGGTGAGATTTCCAGTTGTTCCAGTGACAAGGCGCAGCAACAGTTCAGAAAGCTGTTCAAGTTCAGCATGTGTCCATCGATCCTGAAAAGCATATCCTGCATGCTTTGCGAAAGTTGACTTCGCTTCAATCAGCCTTGTTGTGCCCGCCTCTGTCAAGACAACATAGGAAAGCCTGGCGTCACGCTCGTCGTCTTCGCGCCCAAGCAAACCGATCTTTTCCATTGGGGCGGCCATCCGCGTCACCGTGGATGCGCTGACATGCATGCGTTTTGCCAGTTCCACTCGAGCAAGGCGATGTCGCGGCGATTTTTGCAAATGAAGTAGTAGAAAAAACTCGTTCACAGACACACCATGAACGGCCGAGAACTCGCCCGACAATTTGGCTTTCAATTCATCTGCTGACTGCAGCAGACGGAGGGTGTTTATAACTTGAATATCGTTCACGGAAATTCATATATTGCAATAAGCTTGCATATGCAAGAGGTTTGCAATAAATAATCATGGAAATGAACTGGCATGTTGAGGCTCAGTGATGGACTATGAATTAGTTTTTTCGGGCGCAGGCATTCTGGCGATGTTTGGTTGGCTGATGCTGCTCATCTCGCCATGGACGCCTATTTGGTCGGATAGAGTTGCCGGTCTGACAATCCCAGTTGTGCTCGCTGCAGCCTATTTGGCAATTGTCATTTTCGTTCCTACAGCAAGTGGTGGCTTTGGAAGCTTTGCCGAGATTTCTGAACTTTTTTCGCAACCCCAGGCGCTGATGGCAGGTTGGATTCACTTTTTGGCCTTCGATCTACTCATAGGGGCATGGATTTGCCGAAAAGCCAGAGCCGAAGAGATTCGCTTTTGGTTCGTGTTACCTTGCCTTCCAATTACATTTTTCCTTGGCCCAGCGGGATATCTTTTGTTCTCAATTATTCGAGGAAGCAATTCAATAATTGCAAAGCGGTCATTGGAGCGCCTGTAGCGCGATGATCGTATTGTCCGCGTAGCAGGAATTGCTGCTACGGCAACCCACTAACGGCCTTGGTCAATAGCGTGAGTGTCGTCGTTTCAAAACCATTCCAATGGCGACATCCGGAGCATGTCCGTTGTTGGGTGCAACTCATCCGTTGACCGCTCGAGCAAAACCAATTTGAACCTTTTCCGCTCTCAAAACGACCTACCCTGGTGAATGGGGTCATTGGCCGCCGATGAATCCGCCAACCGCAGGAGAGAGCGAAATGAACAGATTGATGGTTGGACTGGTTGTGGTTTCAAGTGTGCTCCTGGGCGTCTTGTCCATTGAGCCGGCGCAGGCTTTTGAAACAGGGCAGGAGGCGTCGCATATTCATTCTTCGCAAAATTCAAACCGCAGGAGCGCGCGGGCGCATGCACGCAGTTCGAAGTTCAAGAACGGCACGCGGAAACAGAAGATCCTGGTAGGTCTTCTCCTTCCAGCTGTTCAACAGGTCAGAGAGGCGCCAAGGCCAAGCACCCCGCCGCCCAGCAATACAGGCCGTGATGATTGCATGAGTTGCGACTGAGCTTCTTGCCGCTTGCTGCGCAACTCGCTGCATCACGTGATAATGGGTTGACCGAACCGCCCGCAAAGGCCCCGTTTCCTTCGTCGATACGGCTGATGTAGCCTGGGACGTAATCGCGACGATTTACGAGGTCTGAAGCTTCCTGGGCATCTGGTACGCAGAGAAAGATCGTGTCACGAACAGATGAAAGCGTCCTGGCGGGCTTGAACTCCATGTCCCCATTGGCATAGAGCTTCGGTCGAGAAACCATCCGGTCGAACGGCGAGGCAATGTCTGAAATTTCCAATGAACTGGTGCTGGAGCGCCTGTCGAAGGTCAAAGGCCCCGATCTGAAGGGCGATATCGTCTCGCTTGGGCTGGTCAACGGCATGCTGGTCGACGGCGACAAGGTGATCTTTTCGATCAATGTCCCGGCCGAGCGGGCCGAGGAACTCGAACCCCTGCGTGAGGCCGCCGAGAAAGCGGTCATGAACATTGACGGGATCAACAAGGTCATTGCTGTGCTGACCGGCGAACGCAAGGCCGGCTCAGCGCCGGTTCGCCCTGCGCCAAGCCGCAGCCAGGCTGCTTCGGTTCCGCCGCCGATGCAGGGCAGGGCGCAGGCCGAGGCGCCAAACAAGAAGGCCGGCGTGCCCGGCATCAAGTCGATCATCGCCGTTGCGTCCGGCAAGGGCGGCGTCGGCAAGTCGACCACTTCAGTCAACCTGGCGCTGGCGCTGCAGGCATCTGGCAAGTCGGTCGGTATTCTCGATGCTGATATTTATGGGCCCTCGATGCCGCGCCTCCTCGGTATTTCGGATCGCCCAACGGCAAATGGCCGCATCCTCGATCCGCTGCAGGCCTATGATCTGAAAGTCATGTCGATGGGATTCCTTGTCGAAGAGGAAACCCCGATGATCTGGCGTGGTCCGATGGTGATCTCGGCACTGACCCAGATGCTGCGCGAGGTTGCCTGGGGCGAACTCGACGTGCTGATCGTCGATATGCCGCCTGGCACCGGAGACGCTCAATTGACCATGGCTCAGCAGGTGCCGCTTGCCGGTGCCGTCATCGTCTCCACGCCGCAGGACATCGCGCTGATCGACGCGCGCAAGGGCCTGAACATGTTTCGCAAGGTGGAAGTGCCGATCCTCGGTCTGATCGAAAACATGAGCACCTTCATCTGCCCCAAATGCGGCGAGCGCTCCGACATATTCGGCCATGGCGGCGCCCGTCAGGAAGCCGTGCGACTGGGCGTGCCCTTTCTTGGCGAAGTTCCGCTTCACATGGATATCCGCAGCAACTCCGACGCCGGCACGCCGGTGACGGTGTCAGCGCCCGACGGGCCGCATGCCAAGATCTACAAAGAGATTGCCGCCGCGATGGTCGAACGGCTTGAGGCGGAAAGTAAAGTGAGTCCGGCGATTGTTTTTGAGTAGCTGGGGTCAGGACAAATAATAGATGCCACCTGCTGATGAGCACGCTCAAACGTGCTGTCGATCATTAGAGGCTCCGCCTGATGCCGATGTGAGATAGCGGTCGGGAAACGATCCCAGACACCAGCGCGACCCCATCTTACAAACCCGTTGCAGCAAGTCGTGTATGGGCCATAGCGTGCGGGTAAAGCACGCCAAGGCGCTCCCGACTTCAAAACCCAAAAGATGCAATTGAGGACACGCTTGTCGTCCGCGCGTCGGACATCTCGCGGTTTGTGGAGGAAGGATTTGGGAAGTCAGCCGCCACTCGGCATCGGTGAAGGCGTGTCATTTAATCAAAACTCATTCTGGAGCTTGGATCATGTCGGTCCGTCCAAAATCAATGTCTGCTTCGCATCCGGTGCCAATCATCGGATCCGCCACGCCGATTGGCCGCATGGAGCCCACTCCTACCGAACTGCGGATTTCAGATTTGCCATTTCGTCAACGATTACGGATGCACATTTCTCGATTGAATCGATGCTGGTATCCACAATCACACGATCTTCTTGCCACGGTTCGAAAGTGCGGTTGGATACCTTCTTCCAATCAGGCACGATGAGTCCATTGATGTCGCTTTCGCGGGCTTCTACCCGATCCCGATGGAGAGCCTGATCAGAGCACACCACTTCGACGTTCAAAAGGAGGGCGTTGCCAGAAGCGGCGGTTTCAGCCCACAATCTTCTTGAATCTTCAACAGGATTAACCGTGTCCGCAATCACATCGAAGCCAAGCAAGAGATTGTCTACAGCCACAGACGCGACAGCCAAATAGCCTGCATCTTCTGCTGGATTAATCCTGAGAACGCTGTTCTTCAACGCCGCCTCAACGGAGTCTACCCGCAGGTGAATGGCTTTGACACTTGCCGCCAGTTCCTTCGCCAAAGTTGTTTTGCCCACCCCAGGAAGGCCTGAAAGAGAAACCAGTATCGCCATTTCATAAGCGTAGCATGGCCCAATTGGGCTGACCACGCTGGTGTCGGCTTTGTCCGCATTGCCGACCTACGTGGTCGGCATATCAGCCTTTCAGGCTATGCCCAAAACGGACACTGGCTATCGATCGTTTTTAGGTACACGACCTAGTAAGCCTCGTATCGGCTTTCGTACCAGGTGGCGAACCGGCTCAGGACAGTTGTCATGACCAGGTACAGCAGCGCCGCCATGATGTAGAAATCAAACGGCCGGAAGGTCGCTGCTATCGCCATCTGGGTGAAAAGCGTCAACTCGACCACAGTGATCACCGACAGCAAGGACGTGTTCTTCAAGGTGTTGACCGCCTCGTTGGTCAGCGGCGGGACGATGATCCGGATGACTTGCGGCAATATGATCCGGCGCATCATCGTATATTGATCCATGCCGACCGCACGCGCAGACTCCCATTGGCCCTTCGGAATGGCAATCAGTCCCGAGCGCACGACTTCGGCGACATAGGCGCCCGAACTCAGGCCAAGAGCGATGATACCGGCGGTGATCGGCGACAGCCTCAATCCGAACTGAGGCAATCCGAAATAAATGATGAAAATCTGAATCAGCGACGGTGTCCCGCGGATGAACCAGATATAGAATTCCGCCGGCAGTCGCACGACTGCCCTTGAACTGTTTTTCATCAATGCTGCGGCAAGGCCGAGCACCCAGCTCAGCAGAATGGCAAGAATCGTGACTTCGAACGCCAGGACCGCCGCATAGAGCATTCCGGGCAGGTAGCCTGATATCGTGTCGTAGAATTCCTGAATTGCTTCCATGTTCCGATACCATTTTGCGGTTAGATATGATTGAGAACGCGATCCAGAAATTGCCGTGTTTCTGGATTTTCCGGTGAGGAAAGGACGTCTTCAGATGGGCCGATTTCGGCAATATGGCCCTGGTGGAAAAATGCGGTGCGATGGCTGACATGGCGGGCGAAACCCATCTCGTGGGTGACGACGAGCATCGTCATGCCTTCCTCGGCGAGCTGTCTCATAAGGTCCAGGACCTCACCGACGAGTTCGGGATCAAGAGCTGATGTGACTTCATCGAACAGCATGATATCGGGCTGCATGGCCAGGGCGCGGGCAATGGCGACACGCTGCTGTTGTCCGCCGGACAGGCTGGAGGGCGGTTCATTCCGTTTGTCTGCCAGGCCAACTTTGCCCAACAGGATTTCGGCCTGTTCGTTGGCGTCTTGTACGGGTTTCCCCAAAACATGCACCGGGGCCTGGGCAACGTTTTCCAGAACGCTCAGATGTGGCCAGAGGTTGAAACTCTGGAACACCATGCCGATACGGGTGCGCAGCCGATTGATTTTGGCTTGTTTGATCCTGCCCTTGCTGACATCAACAAAATCAATGGTTTCGCCCTTGAAAACCATATGTCCCGATTGCGGGATCTCAAGCAGGTTGATGCATCGCAACAACGTGCTTTTTCCCGATCCACTGGCGCCGATGATCGACAGAACCTCGCCCTTGCCAATGCTCAGCGAGACGTCCTTGAGCACTTCATTGCTGCCGAATGATTTGCGGACCTGATTGATTTCGAGTTCGGGATTTTCCGTCATGGCGCGCTCAATACAGCGGTGTTGCCTGTATCTCGGCAGAACGGCGTCAGCCTAGATGAAGATGGTGATTGACTCGAGTGACCTGACAAAACCTGCCTCCGAAATCGGCATTTCTGACGCTGTCGATTTCCAGCAGTTGCCGGCTTGCTAACAAATCAGAATCCAATATATATTAAATATATCTTGTGGCAAGAAGGGACATGGAAATGCCGAAATCATATGACGCCATTGTCATCGGCGGCGGGATCATCGGGTGCGCAATCGCCTACGAAATGGCCAAGAGTGGCAAGTCGGTTGCCTGCATCGAGAAGAACGCAGCGTCAGGCGCGGGTTCGACGTGCAATTCATGCGCGATCATCCGCACCCACTACTCGACCCTGAACGGTGCGGCCCTGGCCAAGTCAAATTATCCCTATTGGGAGGATTGGGCCGGATATCTGCAAGCCGAAGAAGGTGAGATCCTGGCGACTTACAGGGAAGTCGGGTGCCTTTATACCTGTTTCGAGCACAATAATTACGGATTGAAGCTCGAGCAGATCGCCAACGAGATCGACATTCCCTACGAAGTGTGGACGCCGGCAAAAATGCGGGCAAAACTGCCGATCATCGATCCGGGACACTTCCATCCGGCCAAGGCAGCGGACGATCCGAAATTCGGCTCACAAGACGGCGAGATGCGTTACGTGCTGTTTTTTCCGAAAGCCGGATTCATCAACGACCCGTTGCTCGCCACGCAGAATATCCAGTCGGCGGCCGAACGTCATGGCGCGGCATTTCACATGGGCAAACGGGTGGTTTCGATTGAGCAGAAGAACGGCCGGGTCAGCGGCGTGACACTGGATTCCGGCGAAACCCTTGAGGCTCCGGTGGTTGTCAATGCCTCCGGCCCGCACTCCTACAAGATCAATGAAATGGCCGGTGTCGCCGATGGAATGAACATCAAGACCAAAGCGCTGCGCGTGGAAGTGGCACATGTCCCGTCTCCGGACGGATTTGATTTCGAGAAAGACGGATATATCTGCTCCGACGCCGATATTGGCGGTTATTGGCGCCCGGAAATCGGTAACAAGATCCTTGTCGGCAGCGAGGAACCGGAATGCGATCCGCTGGAATGGGTCGATCCGGACGACTACAATACCGGGGTGACCGAGCAGGCACGCTTGCAGGCAATGCGCGGCGCGCAACGTTTTCCATCAATGGGGATTCCGAATAATGTGCAGGGAATTGCGGATCTCTATGATGCTTCGGACGACTGGATTCCGATCTATGACTGTTCCGACCTGCCGGGTTTCTACATGGCCGTTGGAACCAGTGGAAACCAGTTTAAGAACGCTCCTGTTGTCGGCATGATCATGAATGCCCTGGTTGACCACGTGGAAGGCGGCAATGACCACGATAAAAATCCCATGAAGTTTCCGCTTCCCAATCTCGACTTCACGCTCGATATGGCGTTCTGCTCACGCATACGCGAGATCAATCGCGAGAGCAGTTTTTCGGTGGTGGGATAGGACCGGGTGGACCGCGCCCCGGCCTTTGTCGATTGTTATGGCGATCTGACCGTCAGATTTACCGATGAGATGCGGGCCGGAATTCCTGGTCTGGAGGTCTATTTCGACGAACCGGCCGATGAGGATGCGCTCATCGAGCGGCTCCGGGGGCGGCGCAATGTTCTGGTCTACATGGGGTACATGTCCGTCCGTGTTATTCAGTCCTGCCCCGATTTGAAGTCCATCGCCTATCTCTCCACCGGTCTTGCCACGCATGGCGATCTTGAAGAGGCCGGTCGGCTTGGCATCCGGTTCGAAGGGGTCAAGGGTTACGGCGACCGGGCCGTGGCGGAACACGCAATCGCGCTGGCGCTGGCAGCGATAAAACGTATCGTCGAGATGGATGAGGCGGTTCGGTCAGGCAATTGGCGGTTGATGCGGGCCGAGGAAATTCAAGGGTCGACATTCGGAATTGTCGGACTTGGCGGTATCGGCAGGGAAACCGCGCGGTTGGCTCATGCGCTTGGCGCTCGAACCATCGGCTGGAGCCGTTCAGGCACCGCGGGCGGTGCGCCGGTCGAAATGATGGCGCTGGATGATGTGTTGGCGCAATCAGATGTCGTATCGTTACATCTGGCGCTGACACCTGAAACCGAAGGGTTCGTTGATGCTCGTGCATTGGCAAAATTGAAACCCGGTGCGATCCTGATCAATACGGCCCGGGCGGGAATCATCGAGGAAGATGCACTGATGTCGGCGCTCGAGGCGGGCCGGATCGGACATTGTGCGCTGGACGTCTTCCACCAGGAACCCCTGCCGCACAACCACCGTCTGACAGCAATGAAGAACGTGACCCTGACGCCGCATTCGGGCTGGCTGACGACCCAGGCGATAGACCGCCTTCTGCTGGCCGGCGTCAATTTGCTGGAAAGACATATCGCGGAAACGCGCAGCTGAGATAGACAAATTCAGCGATCGCCATATTCCAAATCTGAAACCGCATCACGAATGCGCTTGCAGGCTTCGGCGAGTTCGTGCTCGGATTTTGCAAAACACAGACGGACATATCC
>JAJFHT010000286.1 GCA_021775495.1 Hyphomicrobiales bacterium
ATCCCCTGTTCCGTCATCGACGTACTGATCTGGTAGAAGACAACCGCGACGATTACCGCGAAGAATGCGGTGATGATCCAACTCAGCTGTTTGGGCGTTATCATCGCGGTCGTACCTTCAGTTCAACTTTTTGAGCTCTTCTTCTTCCCACTTGAGCGCATTGCCCATGGCGCCAAGCTGATCGGCAACCGGGCCAACGATTTCATCATACTTCGTATGGTCCCAATCGAGCGGAACAAATCCGACTTTCTCGATCGCCGACCTGACTTCAGGGCGCTTCATCGCGGCTGTCATGGCCGTGCGAAGCCTGCCGATGACATCGTCCGGCGTATCCTTGTTCACGATCCACCAGGTCCAGCCCATCGGTGCCAGGCCGGACAGCCCGAGATCGATGTCCAGATCGGCAATGCTCGGTGCACCGTCATAAGATGCCTTGGCGCCCGGCAGTTCGGACAGAACCAGCATGATGTTGAAAGCCTTCTTGTCCTGGATGTAGTTGCCGACATTGATGAAGGAAAAATCGAGAACGCCGGATTTCAGGTCTTTGACCGCGTTGCCGTCCTGCGAATAGGGAATGTTCTGCGCGACCACCCCATAGGATTGCAGCACCTTCGCGATTACCATATGAGGCAGGTTGTTGCGCGACCCGGAAGAATATCGCAACTCGCCCGGATGCGCCTTGCCGTAAGCCATCATCTCTTCAAAACTCGACCAGCGTGTTTCCTCGGTCCGGCCGCCGATTGAAAAGGCGTTGGAAACAGCCGCGTGCAGCGGTTTGAAGTCACTGTAGACCCAGTCGGCATTGCCCAGGACCGGTTGCAGGACCAGCGGCGCGACATAGCCGTCAAAAATGGTGTAGCCGTCTGCCGGCCGTGACATGGCGGTGATCTGGCCCTTGGTACCGGCAGCGCCTGGTGTCGAGATCACCGGCATGTCGACACCCAGTTCGTCGCCCATCGCCTTGGCAATGATCTGGCTGACCGACATTGCATTGCCCGGACCCCACGGATGGATCAGCTCGATCGTGCGTTCGGGAAATTCACCGGCGACTGTGCCGCCGGCGGCCACTGCCAGGACGGCAAGTGCCGCGGCTGCGGTCCTGATGGATTTGATAAGTTTCATCTTTTCCTCCTTGTTGAATTCGAATGTGACCTGCGCTGTTGCGCGTCAGGTCGGTTGATCAGGTTCCGGCCAATCCGAAATGCGGATAGAGCTCTTCGGGGGCATCATGCCTGTCGAAGTGAGCAGCGATCTCGGCCGTCAGTTGTTCGGTGATTGTGGGATTGTCGAGAGGCGTGGTTTGCCCCGGATCGGCATCGAGGTCGTAAAGCGCCGTTTCACAGTCGCCCAGGGTTTGTCCGTCCTGGCCAAGCTGACTGTTCTTTGGATCCAGCCGAATTTTCAGAACCGGTGCGCCCTTGGTGAAATCGAACGGGCCCGCCAGTTGGCTGGTTCGCAGCTCACTCATGTCGAAATGCGAGGTCATGTGCGCCGGCATCAGCGTGTAGAGGTTCAGATTTTCCCCGGACAGGTCCCTTGGGTAGTGAAAATAGCTGTATTTTCCGTCGGTGACGCAGACCGGACCGGCGAACATCCCCAATATCAGGCTTTGATGCACCGGCGCATCGCGCTGCAAAAGCGGCAGTAGCGATGCGCCGGTCGCACCGGGAGGAACCGGACAATCGTGCAGACCGAGAAATGTCGGCATCAGGTCGGGGGTTTGCGTCAGACTGCTGCGCCGTGCACCTGCCTGCCCGGCATGGTCGGGATGCCAGACCATCAGTGGAATGTGGGAAATCTCTTCGTAGTAAGGCGTCCGGTTCTTGCCCCACCAGTCATGTTCGGACAGCAGGAAACCGTGATCGGTGGTCAGAACCAGGCTGGTGTTCTTCCACAGATCGTGAGCATCGAAATAATCCAGCAATTTGCCGAAATATTCGTCGCACATCGCGACAAGCGCGGCATAGTTGCCGCGGATCTCGGCGATCTCCTGTTCGGAGTTGCTCGCCCGTTCATACATTGGCCAGTCAAGAATCTTTCCATTGTAACCCGACTGATAGGCCTGGCTGAAACGTTCCGGTGCAACGAAGGGTTCGTGCGGGTCGAAACATTCAAGCTGCATGAACCAATTGTCGGCCTCGGCATTGAGTTCGAGAAACTCGAAAGCCGAAGCGAAACATTTCGCGGTCGGAAAATCGGCTTCCTCTTTCAGGAAGTCCCGGTTGATCGCACCCCGTGATTTTTTCCACGCCATCTTGTCCGAGGTCTGGCGTGTGATGGTTTCACCGTCGCGGAGACTGTCGATCGGATAATGCCGTGCATCGAATTTTTCCCGGTAGCGGGCAATCGGCGGCGCCACCAGCGCCTTTATCGGATCGTATTCCTGGCCGCGGATGAAATCCCAGCTGTCGAAAGCGTTCGCATATCCCCATCCGCCGTTCTCGAAATAGTGCAGATGGTCGGAAATAAGATGCGAATACACCCCGTTCTGGCTGAGAATGTTGGCAAAGGAATCGTCGAACGGTTCGAGCGGTCCCCAATGGCGGTGCATGAAATTCAGCCGGCCCGTGTGCATGTCGCGCCGTGCGGGCATGCACGGAAGGCTGCCGACATAGTGCTTGTCGAAGGTCACAGCCTTTCGCGAGAAACGGTCGAAGTTCGGGGTCGCGACCGCCTTGCCGCCATAACAGCCGAGCGCCAGGCGGTTCAGCGAATCGAACAGGACGAATACCGTTCTCATAAATATCTCTCTCAACTGTCGCGCCGACGATCGGAAATCGCAACTTGACCGCTTGTAACCATTCTGTAAAATTAAAATAATCGTCGTTTCCATTCGAAAAAAGAATGTCAGATGGACAAGAACCTGGCCGCGTTCCTCGCCGTAACGAGGTGCAAGACCCTGACGGACGCGTCCGATTTTTTGGGGCTGACCCAACCGTCCGTTACCAAGCGCATCGCCAATCTTGAGGCCGAGATGGGCGCGAGGCTGTTTCATCGCGGGCGTCGGGGAATGACCCTGACGGCTGCCGGACAGGTGTATTTCCGGCGGGCGGAACGGATCGAGACCGAATACCGGCAATGCCGCGAAGAAGTGGCAACCATCAACAAGGCCGGGTTGTCGGTAATGCGGGTCGGAGCGGGTCCGCTGTTTCACCTCAACTGGGCTGCCGGGCTGTTTTCGTCGCTCAAGTCGCAATTTCCCGAGCTGAAACTCGAACTGCGCACCGACAGGAATCTCGACGTCGGCAGGATGTTGAGCGAAGGCGAACTTGACGTTTATCTGGGCATCATTCCACCGGAACAATTGGACGAGACGATATTCGTCAAATACCTCATCAGCGTCGAACACGGAATCATCCTAAGGGCGGACGATCCGATTGCCGCGAAACAGACCATCGATCCCTCCGAATTGACCGAATACAGCTGGGTCAGCTTCCTGGCCGACCCGGAAACCGAAAGCAGGCTGTTGAAATACAGCGTCCCGGAAGGCGCGGCAGAGTCACTGGTCGAGATCCGCACGACGTCGTTCGCGGCGGGACTTCAACTCGTCAAGACGGGCCAGTTTGTCATGTCGGCGCCGCTGCAACTGGCTGGAAAAATCGGCCAGGAAGGACTGGTGATCCGTCCTGCGCGTGGGAGAATGCCCCATCGCGAGGCAGGAATTCACGTTCGCCACAGCGCGTTGGGATACCGTTCGATTCAGACGGTCCTGGAGTTCTTCGACAATCTCGATCTTGAGCAGTCTGCGTAATCAGAACATCGGCAGCTCTCGGTCAACTGAAGAGTCCGATCTTGCCGATGTTTTTGGCATTGGCGATCGTGTGGCGCGGGTACCGCTGTTGGATCGTATCACCCAGTTCCTCGTGAAATTCAGGGCTCATGCGAATGTCGCCCATGTCTTTCGAACCATTGACGATGTCTTCCGGGCGCATATCCTCAAGCCGGGCCGCCCTGTTCACTTCCGGGCCGATCAACGTGAACTGGTGACGTGTCGTCGATCCGAAATCACCACTCAACACCAGCCCGAGATGCAGGCCGATGCGCAGCCGCAACTGCGTTCGGCCGATGCGAATGTCCATGACAGCCTTCAGCGCCTCTTCCGCGGCCCGCAGGGCGGCAACGCATTCCTTGCCGGCGGAACTGCTTTCGTCCAGGACCCAGAACGCCATCAGGCCATCGCCGATGAACTTGTCGATATGCCCGCCATGGGCGGCGATCGGGATCGATTGCGCGTTGAAAAAACGCTGAACGATGTCGGCGGCTCGTTCCGGTGACAGCGTGAGCGTATGCCGGCTGAAATCGACCACATCGGAAAACCAGACGATGGCCCGGTCCACCTTGTAGTCGGTCAGATGCCCGCCGCCGGACTGCATGCGGCGGCCAAGCGCGTATTCGTTGGTGTAGGCATGCAGGATACGCGTATCGTCCTCAAGCTGCCGGCTCAGGGAAGCAACCTTGTGGCTCGCATTCTTCAGTTTGAGGGAGATGATCTTGGCGATGTTGCGCCAGAGCGTTTCCCGCTCTGCATGATCTTCGATCGCCGATTTGTCGATGACCAGCACTTCGACATTGCTCTCGTTCGCGGCAAGGTCGTACATGCGCCGGTAGCCGTTCCCCAGCAGGGTCTGTTCTCCGACGACTTCGTTGCGGTGCCGGACAAAAAGGGTCCGGTCGTCCTCCTTCACCGCGATAGAACCCGTGACGATGATCCACAGGGATTCCGCGGCATCGCCGCGGCGGGAAATATGATCGCCTTCGGTATAGCGATACGGCCGCGCCGCCAGGCCCGAAATGTCCATGACATCGTCGACAAGACCGCTGGCCTCGATGGCTTCCTGGTAGTCTCTCCCGAGTGTCCGGGCCGGGGTTACACTTGGCGTTTTGGCCATCTGTCAGATCGTCCGTGTTGCCATGCCGGTCCTCACTGTTGATCAATGTCCGGGCAGGACCAGTTTTCCGGCCGTGAGACAGTGGGTGGAAGGATGGTGTTTTCATCGCCGCATATCATATCGACCTGCCATTGCTGCAGGCCGGAGACGCCGGAAAGATCGACACCCTCGAAACGGGATTGAAAAAGATAGGCGCCTTCCATCGGCACATTCTTCAATATGGTGTTCTGAAAGATCGCGCGGGACAGGATGGCGTAGCTCAGATCGACGCCGGTCATGTCCGTATCGGAGAAATCCGACCGGGTGACCTCGGACTTGGTGAAACGCGCGCCGGCCAGCTTCGCTCCCTTGAAATTCGCACGCGGCAGTTCTGATTTCTCGAAATTGGCATTCTGAAGATCAGCCCCGGAGAAATCCGACCGGCTGCCAACCACCTTGGTGAAATTCGCACCCTTTGCGGAGACGCCCGAAAGGCTTGTCCGCACCAGATTCGCCTTGGTGAAATCGGCGCCGTCCAGAGTGCTGTCGCGCAAGTCGGTGAGGCCCAGGTCCGCTCGGAGGAAATTTGCGCCGGTCAGATCGTTCCCGGACAGGATCAACTGCCGTTTCCGGCATTTTTGCCAGTCGACGCCAGGACCGGCTCCGTCCGCGCACCCGGCAAGCGCGGGAGGGGCCGATGCCAGCAGGAATAACGATGAAACCAAGAGCAAGGCAAGCCCTGCCATTGTCCAACTGATGTGCAACCGGCTCAAAATAAAACTCCCCCAGAAACAGCGGCAATAATTTGCCTGGTGCCTGATCTTCTCACTGCGGTGCCCTGCCGGTATTGACCTGCATCAACGCCGTCATTCGACCGCCCGGAGGGACTCCGGGCGGCCATGTTCGGTCAGAATCAACAATCGTCGATCGGCTACGGTCCGGCCTCGAAGGTCGTGCCGGCGATTGCGCGATTGGGCGCTGCTCCACCCGGCACACCGCCGCCGAAACCATGGCGGATCGAGCTGTCGTCGACCCGCAATCGCAGGCTGTAACAACAGCGGGTGAAATTCGCGCCGAGTTCCGTCATGTCGACATTGCGCAGATGCACCAGCCCGGCGCCGGTCGTCCCGGTATCGTTGGTGTTCTTAAGCGCGATCACCGGATCGTCGGAGGGTTCGAAATACTGGTGCGACGCATCGCCGGACGGACTGGCGAAAAGATGGCTGACCCATGGATCTCCGCCTTCCACCCGCAGCACGAATAACCCGTAGTGAAGGTCATTGAACGAGGCCCAGACCTGGAATTGGCTATGCCCGGTCGGCGCTTCGCCGCAGTTCTGCACCACCGTCGTACCGTCTGACAGACGCACTTCGACGACCACATTGTCCGGTGCCGTATTGTCCAGCTGGATATTGTATCCTGACGAGGTAAACGGCGAGACCGATCCGGTGGTTTCCCATTCCAGGCGCACGCGCATCAGGTCGTCGTCACGGTCGCCCGGCAGAGAGCCGGTGTTCCAGACACCCAGGTGCAGATGCCCGTTGGCGCAGCCGAAACCCGCGCCGTTGCCGGTGATGCCGTTTGGGTTGCCGGTCAGCGCGTTATGGAAGTCCCGCGCATCCATCCAGCCGCCCGATGTAGACAGTGTCAGCACCGATGCCGGGGCCCAGACGCAATGCCAGGAGCCGAACAGAAATCGCGGCACCCGCAATCGCCAGGTCGTTTCCACATTGCCTGAAAGCGGTGGAAGGCTTGGATTGAGGCTTTCATATGTGATGCGAAATCTGGTGATATCGCCGGTGGGTGTGGCCAGATTGATCGGCAATGTTCCGTCGATCGGTATCTGTGCGCCGCACGGCCGCCGTGGATCAAGCCCCGGCGGAGTTGTCGCTTCATTCTGCCGCCACAGGCCGTCCGGCCCGAAATCGACCGCCGAATGCGAGCGCCCGCACAGCGAATCGATATGCGGCATGCCCTCTACCTGAACCGGCGGCGGAAAGGAAAGCGCATCGAGCCCCAGAAAATCGGCCCTCGGCTGCAGGCCGGCGATGAGGCTCTGATGTTTTATCTCGATCGCGCCGCCGACACGCAGGACTTCACCATCCGTGAACGGATCGGGTTTGCCGCGATAGAGAATTTCGGTCGATATTCTGATCTCCTTGCGGTTTCCCTTTCGGTCGGCAGTCAGTGCATCGACCCCGAAATCCACCCCGCGGTCAGGGATGCCCGCCGGGATCGGGTTGGACAGGACGGCATCCTGCGCCAGCACCTTGGAGCCCGACACGGCCGAAAGGATATCGCCATCCAGAATGGCCGGGGCATCGGGCGTCTCGGACGTGCCTTCAAGCGAGAACCAGATGTCGACACCCAGTTCGCGGATACGCTCGAGATAGGTATTGGGTTCGGCTTTCAGCTTTTCAGTGCCGATCGTGCCGGCCAGTTTGATCGCTTCGATGATCCGGTTGCGTTCGCCGGTGAAATGCACCGCATCCAGCCCGTATTCGCCGCGAAGCTTGAACCGGAAAATCAGCACTTCCTGCGGAATGACGATGCCGACCGGGAAGATGATGTCGCCGTGTCCGAACAGATCGAAAGTTTCATCAAGCTCGGTGGAAAAAGCGATCCAGCCTTCCTCCGGCATGATGACGTCGACGGCATCGAGCCCGAGCGAGCGCGGGATCTCGATAAGCTGGCGCGGTATCAGTTCGGCATTGCGGGCGCAGACCGCGGCGTCGCCGGACGCCTGATCGAAGGTGATCAGATCACCATCGGACACAATGGGATTGCCGTCATATTTTTCTCCGGCGACACTGATGAAATCCTCTTCTGTTGAAAAGACCAGGCCAGTGCAGTCCGGAAAGGCGGGAGATTGTGCCGCAGCAATTGTCGTTAAACAGGATGCAGCAAGGCAAGCACCGGCAAGAAGCCGGCAACTTCGGAAAAACGCCATTGTGATTTTCTCCTGTAAGATGGGGCGCCAGTTCAGGCCAGGCGCCGCGCGCGCCCCCCACCTCGATCATGAATGTGAAAAGTGATTGCGACCATTCTGAGGCAGTATTCAAATTTTAGACTTGCGTATCCTTTTAGATAAAAGCGAAATACCTGCGCTTCATTTGTGTTCGCTAGTTTCGGTCACATTGTTGCCAATTCAGTGGCAATATTCGTGACATCCAAATTTTCAGGTGAATTCCGCCTTCTCACAATGCTCCGTCTTGCGAGACGCTTTGTGTTCCGGCACGGGTTTTCTACTCCTTCCCGTTGTTTTCCAGTTCCGAGAGAATCGATTTTAGTTCGTTGATGACACCGGCTTTTGCATTTGGACTCAAACGGCCACGGTCGATGGTTAGAGAGAAGCCGGCATCTTCGCGGTGGATCAGGCGGTCTGTGCCGGCATCCTCGTCATGGATGCCTTTGACGGCGAAGGTTCGTATCGGCTTGGAATAACCCTTCATCGTTATCGCTTCGCGTTCCTCAACCGCAAGCCAGCCCTTGACCAGTGAATAGGTTTCGGCCGCCAGCAGAATGCCGCCCGGGTCTGCGTTCTCTTCCAGTCTGGCAGCCAGGTTCACCTCGCTGCCGATAATGGTGTAGTCCATTCGCTCATTCGAGCCGAAATTGCCGACCGTGCAGTATCCGGTGTTGATGCCGATGCGGGTTTCGAACGGACGGTCGATCAGTCCCTGCCGGCGCCAGCCGGCCTGCAGTTCGGTAAGCCGGCGCTGCATGGCAATAGCCATGTGCACGCAGGCGGAGGCGTCTTCCCTGACTCCCCTGCTTTCCGGATCGCCGAAATAGAACATCATGGCGTCGCCAATGAATTTGTCGAAATAGGCGTCATGCGCCTGGGCAATCTTCGACATTTCCGAAAGGTATTCGTTGAGCAGGGAGGTCAGTTCCTCGGCTTCCAGCTGGTCAGTGATTTCGGTGAAACTGGCGATGTCGGAAAAGAAAATCGTCAGTTTCTTGCGCCGGGATTCGATAGCCGCCCGCTGTTCCCCGGCAATGATCGACTGGTACAGTTGCGGCGGAATGTACCGCGCCAACTGGCTGGAAACATTCGCCAGAACCTCATTGGTCTGCCGTAATTCGTTCAGCATCTGTGTGCTTTCGATCGCGATGTTGGCCTGTGCCACAAAGGTCTGCAACACGGTAAACTGCTCAGCCGTCAACCGGCCGGTGGCAAGCCGCAGAACCGCAAGTGCGCCAACGGTGGCATCGCCATGCGAAATCGGCAGCATTGTCACCGCCCGATAGCCGGATGCGAGAAAATTGTTGGCTCCGACACTGAACCTTTCAAGCTCTTTGGCAACATCCGGAATATCGACGATCTCACCTTCCAGAATGACATAGCCATGTATGGTCTTGCGGTGCATCGGCGCTGGAAAACGTCTTCGCCAGGCCTCTACATTTTCAGAGTCGGAACCGGCAATTGCTGCCACCTGCACTTCGTTGCCCACTTGCAGGGCAATGCTGATGGTCGCATTGGGAAACAGCGTCAGCCCGGTTTGCACGATGGTCTCGAACACCGGCTGGGCGCTGGTGGGCGAACTGCTGATGACACGCAGGATTTCCGCGGTGGCGGCCTGCCGGTCCAGCGCCTCCTTCAGCTCCTGCATCAGCCTCTTCTGCGATGTTTCCCCGCCGCCTCTGGGCGGGTTCCTTCGCGTTCGCTCCTGCGGCATGGCACCCCTTTCCACCTCAGCCGGCAAAGTAAGCCATATTCCCCGGTTGAATACGACCCCTTCCGGTGGAAGGCGCAATGATGTAATCCATCGCTTTCGGATGCGCCGCTCTATGCGAGGCGCCAGACGTCGATCGGTTCCTTGCGGCCGCGCAATGTCAGCGGCCCGTGATATTCAAACGGATTTTTATCTCCCGCGTCGGCCAGACAGGCATCGCTGACCAGCGCTCGCACCCCGGCTTCGCGTGTTGCGGCTTCCAGCCGTGCTGCGACATTGACCGTATCGCCAATGGTCGCGAACTCCAGCCGCCGTTCGGACCCGACATCGCCAAGTACGACGTCACCGCGATGCGCGCCGACCGAGATCGACAGGCCTTCAGGCAGAATGACCTCGGCCATTTCCCTCACGCAGGCACACGCGCGTTTTGCGTCGTCCGGACGCACGTCGGGGGTGCCGAAGCTGGCCATCACGCCATCGCCGAGGAACTTGTCCAGCGTTCCTTCATGGCGAAAGATGATCCTTTCCATGTTTTCATGGAATTGCCGCAGCAGCCGGATTGCTGCCTGCGGTTCGGTGCGTTCGGCAAAAGCGGTGAACCCGACGATGTCGGCAAAGACGATTACCACGGTCTGAGACCGGATTTCACCAAATGGCTTGTCGCGATTGGCCATCAGGTCGACCATCGACGGCGCGAAATGCCGCGACAGGTTGGAGCGTTCCCGCACCAGTTCGGCCTGTGCCAGAACAAGCTTGTTGCGCCGCCATGCGTTGACCGCGAGAATGGCTGCGACAAGCGCCAGCACAACGGCATCGGCAATTCTGGCCGACCAGAAGATTCGATTGGGATCGAGCACCCGGGCAAGCGCTGCGCTGTCGAGGGCTTCGTTCAACTGCCGGGTGATTTCCGGCATCTGGATCCCGAACCTGGAGATCGCACCTGCGGCGATCAGCCAGACGAACGCCATCCACGCTCCGAATGCGAGTATGGCGCGCCAGGAATGCCCGATCGTCGCCACCGCCAAAAATACGAACAAATACCTCCAGCCGCTGAACTTGTAGAGTGTCGCCGTTGGCCACTCGGCAACGGACCATGGATTGGGGCCCAGCATCATGTAGGTCAGCAGCACGGCATCAAACATGAGCGCGGCGACGGCCACGCGCTGATAACCGATCCGTCCGAAATGGAGCTGCATCCATCCGACCAGGGCGAAGCCAAGAACGAACAACAAGTAGTAGCCGGATTCCGGCCAGGGTATGCGCGTGACCAACAGCAATGCGAGGATGGCAAGAACGAAAAAACGGGCCTGCACCGTCAGCCGCAGCCCTTCGAGTTTGTTTTGCTCCAATGCATCGGTCACGAACCGGTTGTCGCTGTGCGCCGTTCGCGTCAGATCGCTGTCTTTAGGATTCCTGGTTGTGCGGCCGATCCCCGTTTCCCCTGCCTTTTTTGCCTTGCCGGATCATACACATCCGGCACGTCATTGTCGGCGCTCATCAATCCGGCCCGGAAAGCGTCTAGCTCCGGTGCGGGTCGTTTCCCGGCAGAGAATGACGCAGATCCTCGGCATTCTTCCAATCTGGTTTGGCCCCGACACCACTTGCGCCGGGCAGATAGGGCGAAGCCGCCTGATTGGTCAGGTCCGGAATGTAGCGCGGGCAGTTCGGAAATATTTCGTCGACACTCATTCGCACCAACAGTTTTGATGTGCTGCCGTGCCCGGGGTCGTCCAGTGTACATGAACCATTGACACGAAGCCGTTTCGGCTTCTCGCCAAACTGAATGAACAAAAGCCCCACACGCGGCGATTTCAGGATGTTTCCAAGACTGCGGTACATGGAATTGCCGTCATAGTCAGGCCATTCCAGCTTGTTTGGCCCCGTTACCCGGACAAATCCCCGGGGACCACCTTTGAAGGAACAGTCGACGCTGTCACCGTGGGCGGTCGCCAGAAAAAAGAACTCCGATTGTTCGATGAATGCGATATCTTCGTCGCGAAACTGCTCAAGTCTTCTGTGTTTTTCCAGCGTATCGGCCATTCTGCGCCCATCGAAGCGGTCTTGCATTTCCCGGTGGCCGTCGTGAAACATGCTCGTGCCTGGGTCGCCCATTACCTGGCCCTCCAGTTTGTTGCCCCAATCCCACAATAACAAAACCGGTTGCCGATAGCGAACAGCCGGGCAATCCAGCTGCAACCGGTTGAGATGTGTAAAGCAAATAACTGATTAGGAATCAGTCGATCGCCGTGAAACTGGAAGCCGACTATTTTTCACGCCCGGAGTCGGATTTGGTGCAGTGCTGCCGCGGCTGCACTGGCCTTCGGTCCCCGTTCTTAAACCTGTCCGCTGCCCCGTGCGCGCACGTCGTTCCGCCGTGCGGCAATGTCGTCGGCATCAACCGAGCCATGGTTCTGTTTCGCAGTTCGGCTTTCCAACTGCATCGCTTGCCCGAGCGGCAGGTCGAAACCCTCGTCGATCAGCTTCTTCATTGCAGCTTGCGTTTCGGGAATGCAGCTTGCCATGTCGGCGGCCAGGGACTGGGCGCTCGCCATCAGCTCTTCCGGTGCGGCGATGCGGTTGAGCAGTCCCCACTCCAGCGCCGTTTGTGCGGAGATGAAATTGCCGGTCAGCGACATTTCCTTGGCCCGTGACAGCCCGATCAGCCGCGACAGTTTCTGGCTCATTCCCCAGCCGGGCATCAGACCCACGCGGGCATGGGTGTCGGCAAAACGCGCATTGGTCGAGCCGATCAGCACATCGCAGGCGAGCGCCAGCTCCATCCCGCCGGTGACGGCGACACCATTGATCGCACCGATGATCGGCCCGGCAAACCGCGCCATCGCGGCGAGCGGCTCGCTGCCGTCGAGCACACCCTTCGGCCCGCCGCTGGACGCATCGCCGAGTTCCTTCAGGTCGAGCCCGGCACAAAAGGCTCGTTTGCCGGCACCGGTGAGGATGACCACGCGGGTGGTGCCGTCAGCAGAAAACCGGTCAAAGGCCTCGGCCATTTGCCGCCGCAGCGCAACCGAAAGCGCGTTCATCACCGCAGGCCGGTTCAACGTCACCGTGGCGATCGCCCCGTCCTGTTCGATGCGGATCAATGTTTCGTCGGCCATTCCGTCTCTCCGCCCGGTTTGATCAGAAAAGCGTGTAGCCGCCATCGATGACGAAAGTCTGCCCGGTCTGGTAGCCCGATGTGCCGCTCATCAGATAGGAGGCGACGCCGCCATAATCTTCCGGCTTGCCAAAACGCCGCATCGGTACCCGCGGCAGCACGTTTTTGACGAATTTTTCATTGGCGAACACCCCGGCGGTCATCTCGCTCTCGGCATAGCCGGGCAGGATCGCATTGGCGGTGATGTCGTGGCGGGCAAGTTCCACTGCCAGCGCCCGCACCAGCCCGTTCACAGCGCTCTTGGAGGTGCCGTAATGTTCCATGTAGGCCGCGCCCATCAGCGAGGCGACCGATGAGGTGACGACCAGCCGGCCGAACCCGTCGCCGGCAGCCTTGCGTTCGATCATGTGGCGTGCCGCCACCTGGAAACAGCGCACCACGCCATCCAGATTGGCGCCCATCATCTGCCGCCATTCCTCCGGCGTGCGGTCGATCGATGCCTTGGTGGTTCCAGATACGCCTGCATTGGCGAACATGCCGTCGACCCGGCCATAATGTTTCAGCGTATCGGCGAAGGCGGCGTCCACCGATGCGGCATCCATCACGTCGCAGGCAAGTGTCGTCACATCCACGCCAAAAGCGTCGAGTTCGGTCTTGGCGGCCTGGTTCTTGTCTTCATTACGGCCCCAGATCGAGATGGCGCAGCCAAGCTCGGCCATGGTTTTCGCCATGCCGAGGCCAAGTCCGCCATTGCCGCCGGTGACCACCGCGACGCGGCCGGTAAGATCGAAGGGATGTGTCATGGATGAACGTCTTTCATTTTGATTGGCCGGCGTGCGGCGGGATTGGTTCGTTGATGATCTTCATAACAGCAAATCCGCCACGCCGCGATCAAGCGGAAGTTTGCCCTGCGTCAGATTTATATATTCAAATTCTTGCATCTGTCAGGCGGAGATGGCAGGGTCGGCCAAAACATGCGCTTGGTAAAACAGGAGAGAACGCCATGAAGAGTTTGATCGGACCCGTGATCGCGGCCATGCTGGTTTCGGTCCTGTCTTTCGGGCCGGCCGTGGCCAGCGAGGACATTCCTGACCAGTATCCCGGCTCGCCGCTCTATTCCCCGCCGGTCGAATTCATTCCGGGTGTCTGGTCGGCCATCGGCGCCTCCGCTCCGCCGACCTATGAGAACAGCGGCCACAACAACAATCTCTCCTTCCTTGTCACCGGCGACGGCGTGATCGTCATCAATGGCGGCGCGGCCTACATTTTGGCCAAGGCGCTGCATGGGGAGATTAAAAAGATCACTGATCAGCCGGTGAAGCTGGTGATCAACGAGAACGGCCAGGGCCATGCCATGCTGGGCAACAGCTACTGGGCCGGGCAGGGCGTGCCGATCCTGGCGCATGAAGATGCCGCGCACGAGTTCGAGGAGAACGGTTTCCAGATCCTGGAGCGCATGAAGGGATACAACCGCGACAAGGCGGAGGGCACCAGCGTCGTCGTGCCGACCGAAACCATGAGCGACCGCAAGGTAATCGAGATGGGCTCGATGAGCATAGAAGTCCTGAATCTCGGCCCGGCGCACAGCCCCGGCGACATCTCCGTCTGGCTGCCGGAACAGAAACTGGTCATCGCCGGCGACATGGCGTTTCACGAACGGCTGCTGCCGATCTTCGACGATACCGACACCGCCGCCTGGCTTGAGTCATGGGAGACCGGCTTCGAGAAGCTTGGCGCAACCTACGTCATCCCCGGCCACGGCCACCCGACCAACATGGCGCAGGTCCGCCGCTACACCCGCGATTACCTCACTTACCTGCGCGGCAAGATCGGCGAGCACCTGGAAAACGGCGGCGGCCTGGAAGACGCCTATTATGTCGACCAGAGCCCCTACAAGCATCTCGATACGTTCGAGCAGCTGGCGACGCGGAATGCCGGGCGGGTATTCGAGCAGATGGAGTTTGAGTGAGGGGAGCGGACGTTCCTTTCCGGCACATTCAACGTTCAAGATATTTCGAACGTCGACATTCAGTGATGAAGCAACATACGCTAATGATTAAGGGCAAAGGCTCGGCATAACCATCGAGCCCCCTTTGATCTTATCGACTGGAGCTCATCCCATGAGACGCCGACTCGCTGTTATCCTGATGGTTGACATGGTCAACTACACAGCCGCGATGGAGATCGACCAGACAGGCGCAATCGGCTTGATCCGGGAACTTCGCGACCGATGGCTCGAACCAGAGGCCGTGCATCGCGGTGGCGAGGTGCTGAAGCGTATGGGAGACGGGTGGATCATCGGGTTCCCCTCCGTCTCCGACGCGGTTGAGACCGCGCAGGCCGTGCAGACAGCACTGGTCGGTCATGAGAAGATCAGGCTCCGGATGGCGGCACATCTCGGCGAGATCTTCGAGGATGAGGCGGATATTTACGGCACCGGGATCAACATAGCTGCGCGCCTTCAGACCGAGGCGCCGCCAGGCGGGGTGATGATCTCGGAAGATTTGCGCAGGCAGTTGGACGAACGGCACGCCGACGGATTCAATGACGCCGGAACCTTTTCCCTGAAGAACGTTGCAAATCCAGTGACCGGCTTTCAGTGGCGGCCCATGATTGCGGCAAAGAGCGCGATGGACGAAGTGCCCATCATCGCTGTTGAACAGGTTGTGACGGCACCCGAAACCGGTGAGACACTGGAGGCCGCCGCAGACCTGCAGGAACAGTTGGTTCACAACCTGTCGCGGCGCACAGGAGTGCGGGTTCTCGCTGCCGACCCGTCAGGAAATATCGAGGCCACCTACGTGCTAAGATGCCGTCTGCGCTGCCGGGAGGCACTGGCGCGGATCACCTCGTCACTGGTTCGCCGCAGCGACGGCCAGGTGACCTGGTCGCGCGTCTTCGAGGGCAAAGCGGACGATCTATTCGAGTTGACCGACCGCGCCGCTGAGCAGTTGTCGGACGCGCTACGACTCCAGATCAACGCATTCGACGGTGATCGGCTGGCCAATCTGCCCGACGATCAGTTGAGTCCCAGCGAGTTGAGGACGCGCGCTGCGATGTTTTTCTATCGCGCCACCGTTGCGGACTATCGATACGCCGCCGGGCTGCTGGATCGGGCGTTGCGTCTTGATCCAGAGAATGCCTCGGGACTCGCGATGTGGTGCGAAGGGCAATTGTACATCCTGGAAGCATGTTATTGCAGTGCCGAAACCG
>JAJFHT010000287.1 GCA_021775495.1 Hyphomicrobiales bacterium
CAGCCGGTCGTCCAATGGACCGTCCCGGATTGCACCGATTCTATCGCTGAATCCCGTCTGGAACGCTTCGGCGGCCTTCAGCCAGACTTCTCCCAACAGAACGTCCCGGGAAGAAAATCGGTGGTAAATCGATCCGGTCGGGGCGCCGACCGCCTTTCCGATGCTGGCGATGCTGGCACCCGTTGGCCCCTTGTCCGCAACAATGCCAAACGCCGCGTCGACAATCTGATCTTTGCTGTACCGGGCTGCGCGCATGGATCAATTAGAACCATGATTCTAATTGCGTGTCAATTCGGCCATCCGCCTACCTCCGGCTTGATGGATGCACTAGTTTCGACCCAGCTCCTCGACCAAAAAATCCAGGAATGCCCGCACTTTGGCAACGAGATACCGCCGGGACGGGTAGACCGCGTAGATCGAGGTTTCTACCATCGACCAATCGTTGAGCACGGTGCAAAGGCGCCCCTGCTCGATGTCTTCTTGCACATAGAGCAGCGGGATCAGGCTCAGACCAAATCCCGAGAGAAGCGCATCGCGGACGGCAATGCTGGAGGTCACTTTGTAGCGGCCGTCAACTGGAACGCGGGCGGTGCGGCCATCGCGACGAAACACCCATTCCGAGGCATGGCCCGACAGGGTGAACTGGACGCAATTGTAGTCCTTCAATGCATCGGGTGAATCCGGAACGCCGAATTGGTCGAAATAGGATGGCGCGCCGCAGACCACATGCTGCAAGCCCATCAGCTTTCTGGCAATCAGGCTCGAATCCTCCAGATTGTCGCTGCCACGGATGGCTATATCGAATCCTTCCTCGACGATGTTGACCCGCCGGTCGTCCATCTGGAGATCCACGGTCAGCGCCGGATAGCGCTCGAGGAATTTGTGCATCACCGGGGAAAGGGCTGTCAGTGTCAGCGTCATCGGTGCATTCACGCGCAACAGGCCCTTCGGCTCCTGCTGCATCGGGCCGAGCGCCGTTTCGGCTTCCTGCAGTTCATCGAGCACGCTGCCGACACGCTCATGATAGATCGCGCCGGCCTCTGTCAGGCTCATGCTGCGGGTGGTGCGATTGAGTAGGCGTGTTCCAAGATGCGCTTCGAGTTCGCCGATATTCTTGCTGACCGCGGCGTTGGATAGGCGCAGATCACGTGCGGCGGCAGCAAAGCTGCCGCAATCGACAACTGCGCGGAAGACACGCAATGCGGTGAAACGATCCATCATTATTCACTATCAGTGAATGATGATGCAATCAAACTGAGAATTATCGCCTGTGAGTAGCCGAACTATCTTGAGACCCGACACTCAAGGAGATCGACACATGAACATCATCATATTCGGAGCGACCGGCGATGTCGGCAGCCGCGTGGTTGGGGAAGCCCTGCAGCGCGGACACACCGTGACCGCCGTTACAAGAGGTAAAAACAGCATCGACCGGCTGCCGCCTGCGGCATCGGTGCGGATCGTGGACGTGACCGACACAGAAGACATGGCACGGGCGATGGCCGGACACGATCTTGCAGTCAGCGCATTGCGGCCGCCGGACGGCCACGAAACGGACCTGCCCCAACTGACCAAATCGGTTCTGGAAGCGGCGGCGGCAACGAAGACCCGTTTGCTGGTGGTCGGCGGTGCCTCAGTCCTGCTGATGCCGGATATGAGTGGCCACACGGTCATGACAGCACCGGACTTCCTGCCGGAAGACGTCAAACCGATCGCCGCAGCCTGTCTCGCGCAATTTGCAAGTTGCGTGGAAAACGACAGCGCTGACTGGACCTATTTCAGCCCGCCGGCAGTTCTGGAACCGGGCCGGCGCACCGGCCGCTACCGCCGCGGGTCCGACATCCTGCTGGTCGATGACGCAGGTCAATCGAAAGTCTCGATGGAAGATTTTGCCGTCGCGATGATCGATGAAGCCGAAATTCCGACCGAAAACGCAAGGCGGGTCACCGTCGCTTACTGAAACAACACACATTGCCGCGCCCGCAACGGTGTGGCACGTCAAAGAGGCCCCGGGCAAAATCCGGGGAGAGGATCATGGAAAAAGCCTTGTCAATTGGCGTCCGCCTTCAAGCGCGGGACGGATCGAACGGTCCGGCACTCCGCAGCCATCTGCTCATGCTAATGGCAACCGTTCTGGTTGCCACATCCTTCCCGGTCGGCGCGGCGATCACCAATGGGCTGGACAGCCTGGTGCTGACATTTTTGAGATTTGCACTGGCCGCCCTGCTGCTGGCACCGATCGTTGCCTGGCGTTACGGACTGGTCATGCCCGGCCTGCGCGACCTCGCCAGATACGGTGTGCTCAGCGGGTTTCTTGTCGCCTTCTTCTGGGGCATGTTCGCCGCCTTGCGCCACACATCCGCATTGAACACGGCAACGATTTTCGCCCTGACACCGGCGGTAACCGCCGCAAGTTCCGCTCTGCTGCTGGGAAGCAGGCTGACGGGGCCGGCACGCCTGGCGCTGCCACTGGGTCTGGTCGGCGCCGTCTGGGTCATCTTTCGCGGCGATTGGAGCGCTCTGCTCTCGATGGATCTCGGCATCGGTGACGGGATCTTCCTGGCCGGAACGATCGCGCTCGGCATATACGGCACCCTGGTCAAATATCTCCACCGCGGAGAGCCGATGGCTCGGATGACCTTCTGGACGCTGACCACGGGTGCGTTCTGGCTGCTTCTGCTGTCCGCTCCGCGCTGGTCCGACATCACCTGGAGCGCCGTGCCTGGGTCGGTTTTTGCTGGCATTGCCTATCTGGCGGTGTTCACCACCCTGGTCACCTTCTTCATCTTCCAGTCGAGCGCAAACGTCATCGGTCCGACCAAAGTCATGTCCTATACCTACCTCAATCCGGCCCTGGTGCTGATCATCGGCCTGATGTTCGGAGAGGATCTGCCGCCGCTGGCAACTTACACCGGACTTCTGCTGACTCTCGCCGCGACGTTCGTGCTGCAATCTTCTGGAGCACGCAAATGAGCCGCGAACCAGTGCATCTCAAGCGTAGTGATTGGGCCTCGCACGAACACCTCTGGAAAGGCGCGCTGGAAGGCAAGGACATCGGCACCGATGTCACCGTGCTGTTCTATTCAACCGAGGAAACCGGCAAGGGACCTGTCTGGCACGTGCATCCTTACGACGAGGTTTTCATCATCCGCACAGGCAGAGCGCTGTTCACCATCGGAGACAAAAAAATTGAGGCCGCCGCTGGTCAGATCCTGCTTGGCCCGGCAAATGCGCCGCACAAATTCGCAAATCTCGGACCGGGAATGCTCGAGACCATCGATATTCACGTCAGTGACCGGAGGATCCAGACCGATCTCGCTGACCCGGAGCTTCAAGCGGGCGGATAGGTTGCAATTCTGTCGAGCCACCCGCCACTGAAAAACTGCCCGTTCAGTCAAATCATGTCAGCGTTTCAAACCAACAATGGTCCCTTGTGCGATCGCGCAAAGGGTCGGGGTTCCATCGCGTTCCTCGAAGAAAATATCGCATTGGCAGACAGCCTGGCTTTTCCCCACTGATCGCGCGGTGGCTTTGGCGATCAGGCGATCCCCACCGGCCGGCTTCACGTAGTTTATCTTAAACTCCGAGGTGAGCGCATCGCCGCCAAGCGCCAGTCCACCTGCGAACGTCAGAGCGTTATCTGCCAGATAGCTGACAACACCGCCATGCGCGAAGCCGTGTTGCTGCTTGAGGTCGCTACGCAGGGGAAGAGTGATGGTGGCAAAACCCGCTCCCGCTTCGATCAGTTCCGCCCCGAGAAAGACCGTGAAGGGTTGAGCGGCAAAGACCCGCGTTGCCATTTCGAATACAGGATCGTCTTTCATGGAATACGCTTTTCGCAGTTTCTATGTTCACGCAAGATCGAATAGGGCTGTTCCGGCATCTGGCTCGCAGTCAGTCTTCGTGCATCTCCACGTCGCCGCCCTTTTCAATCCAGCCTGATATACCGCCATCGACATGCGCGACATTGGCGATGCCCATCTCCTTTGCCACTCGAGCAGACAGCGCCGAACGCCAGCCGGAGGCGCAGTAAAAGACATAGCGCTTGTCTTCGGCCAGGAACGGTTTGTGATAAGGGCTGTCCGGGTCGATCCAGAATTCCAGCATGCCGCGCGGTACATGGCGTGCGCCGGGAATGCGGCCGGTGCGGGCAAGCTCGCGCACATCGCGCAAATCGATGAACAGTGTATCGGCGGCGCCGTGTTCGGCCATCGCCTGCTCGGTGCTCAGCACGTCGACGAGTTCATTCGCCTCGGCCACCATCTGTTTCACTGTCCTGCGTTCACTCATGTTGTTCTCCTGAAAAAACCGGGTTCTGTTTTGCCAACTGTTTCACGGTTACGGGTGCTGCGGCAAGCGCCACGACATGCTTTTGCATTTCTCCCGTGATCGCCTAACCTGGCTATTCCTTGAACTGCGTGGAGACACTCCTTGTACCTGATACCGCGCCATGCCGAGATCATCGAACTCGCCCGCGCCGACGGGCGGGTGCTGGTCGAAGACCTGGCGACGCAATTCAACGTTTCGCCGCAGACCATCCGCAAGGACCTCAACGAACTCTGCGAACATGGCGCGCTGACACGCATTCATGGCGGCGCGCTGCCGGCATCGGGCACCGAGAACGTCGAATATGAGCAGCGCCGGCAGATCGCTGCGGAGGAAAAACTGGCCATTGGCCGCGCCGCCGCCGCGCTGATTCCCGATCACGCCTCGTTGTTCATCAATATCGGCACCACCACCGAGGCCGTCGGCAGGGCACTGCTCGACAAGGCCGGGCTGATGGTGATCACCAACAACATCAATGTCGCCGAGCGGCTGCGCATCTATTCCAAATTCGAGGTGATCATCGCCGGCGGCGTGGTGCGCGGTTCGGATGGCGGCATTGTCGGCGAGGCCGCGGTCGATTTCATCCGCCAGTTCAAGGTCGACTACGCCATCATCGGCGCCTCGGCGCTGGACGCCGACGGCGCACTGCTGGATTTTGATTTTCGCGAGGTCAAGGTGGCCCAGGCGATCATCGCCAATGCCCGCCATGTCATCCTGGTTGCCGATTTCACCAAGTTCGAGCGCACTGCCCCGGTACGCATCGCCCACCTGTCGCAGATCGATACCTTCGTCACCGACCGCTGCCCCGATGAGTCCATCCGGCGCATCTGTAATGAAAACGATGTAGCTCTGTTGGAAGTCGCCGGCACGCCGGATATGCCGAAGACCGGTGGCTGACCCAGGGCCGGATTACCTCTGCCCGCCGCCGCCCGATATTTCTTCATCGATCTGCCGATAAACCTGCCGGAACGACCGGCCGACCGGTGTGTCGGGATAGTTGTCCGGATCGGCATGAATCTCGAAACGAATCGCCAGGACGCCAGGCCCGTCTTGATGCCTGCTGTCATCAAGTTCCCTGAACAGATCGAGCATGGCGCGGTTGTCGCGAAGTACCGTGGCGACGAATGTCCCGATATGGTGTGCGGCGGCGGCATGGGCCACCGCGGCAAGCAAGATGGTTCCGAGCCCCCTGCCGTGATGGTCGTCGATGATCGCCACGGCGACCTCCGCAGTATCGGGCTGGTCCTCCAGCCGGACGCAACGGGCGATACCGACGGGCTCGGCGTCCCGATGCGACAGATCGATAGCCCCGATGGCGATGTGATCGATCTGATCGGCGGAGGTGAAGTAGTTTAGTCGTTCTTTCGACAGCGCAGAGACCGGCCCGAAAAACCGGAAATAGCGCGAACGTGAAGACAGATGCTCAAGACCGGTCTCAAGCGCATGTTTGTCATCCGGCCCGACCGGACGGATCAGGACCGGCGTACCGTCACGCAGCGTCGTCTGGAATGAATCAGCGTTCATGAGCTGTTTCGTGTCTATCTTTGAAAGACA
>JAJFHT010000288.1 GCA_021775495.1 Hyphomicrobiales bacterium
TCCGGCCGATCGTGACAGAAACGCCCTGAGATAGTTATCGGTGTGAATATCGCCCTTGATGGCACAGGACGCATCGCCGTCGCGCACCAGCGACACAGCAGCGGCACCGACCTCGACCTCATTATCGGCGGTAACGATGTCCCACCCCGAGACGTCGATGGAAGCCTTTTCCGCCGCCGCATCGATCTTGGCTTTTCCGCCGACCAGGATGGGTTTGATGATACCCAGTTTCTCGGCTTCCGAGGCTGTTTCGAGCGCCAGTCCCGACCCGCCGCCGACGATGACCGTCGGTGCCGGTTCCAATCCTTCAAGCGCCTTCAGCAACGATGCGGGAACCTCCGGTTCCATTTGCGGGCACAGCTCTTTCACATCCGGCATCATCGTCCTCACACGGTGGATTGAACAAAACAAAGGGGCGCAGAGCGCCCCTTTGTCATCATCGTGAAGTGATGTCCACTCCAGATTATTTCAGCATGTCCGTGATCTTGGACGTCCACGCGCCTTCCGGCTTCTTGCTGATCACCGGATCGGAACCGCCCTTCAGCAGCGTGTTGACGGTCCGTTCGGCCGCCGCAACATCCAGCGTTCCATCGGAACCCTCGGTCAGCTTGTTGATTTCGCCCATCATGCGCTTCTGGTGTTTTTCAGTCTGCGCACCGGAAGCATCATTATCAAGCACGATACCGGCTGCTTCGTCCGGATTTGTCCTTGCATAGTCCCAGCCTTTCATCGAGGCTTTGACGAAACGGGCAAGCTTGTCGACCATGGCAGGATCTTCAAGGCTCTTCTCCAGCACGTAAATGCCGTCCTCAAGCGTTGCGACACCTTGATCTTCATATTTGAAGACGACCAGCTGATCGGCTGAAATGCCGGCGTCGATGACCTGCCAGTACTCGTTGTAGGTCATGGTCGAGATGCAGTCGGCCTGTTTCTGGATCAGCGGATCGACGTTGAAGCCCTGTTTGAGCACGGTGACACCGTCGCCGCCTTCTGTCGAAATGCCGAGCTGGCTCATCCATGACAGGAACGGATACTCGTTGCCGAAGAACCAGACGCCGAGGGTTTTGCCCTTGAAATCTTCCGGCTTGGTGATGCCGGTTTCCTTGCGGCAGGTCAGCATCATGCCGGAGCGCTTGAACGGCTGGGCGATATTGACCAGCGGCACGCCTTTTTCACGTGTCGCGAGAGCCGACGGCATCCAGTCGAGGACAACATCCGCACCGCCACCGGCGATCACCTGCGGAGGCGCAATATCCGGACCGCCAGGTTTGATTTCGACATCGAGATCGACCTCACTATAAAAACCCTTGTCCTTGGCAACGTAATAACCGGCGAACTGGGCCTGCGTGACCCATTTCAGCTGCAATGTCAGCTTGTCGGCGGCCATGGCAGTACCGGCCATGACCGAGAGCGCTACTCCCAGTGTCAGCGCAAGTGTTTTTCTCATTGAATTCTCCTCTGGTTGCGGCTCCGCCGGTTAATTCCGGTATGACGGATGCCAAAAAGTAAAGGTTCGTTCCACAAGGGCAAGCAGCCCGTATGACAGCGAACCAGCAATGGCGGCAAGCACGATTTCAGCCCAGACCATGTCCACATTCATGCGGCCGATCTCTGTTGAAATACGAAAACCCATGCCGACAATTGGTGTCCCGAAAAATTCGGCAACGATCGCCCCGATCAACGCCAATGTGGAATTGATCTTGAGAGCATTGAAGATGAAAGGCAATGCCGCCGGCAGCCGAAGCTTGAACAGCGTCTGCCAGTAGTTCGACGCGTAGGTGCGCATCAGATCGCGCTCCATGGCTCCCGACGCGGCCAGCCCGGCAACAGTGTTCACCAGCATCGGGAAAAACGTCATGACGATGACGACGGCCGCTTTTGACGGCCAGTCGAAACCGAACCACATCACCATGATCGGCGCGATACCGACCACCGGCAGCGCCGAAACGAGGTTGCCGACCGGCAGCAGCCCCTTGCGCAGGAAGGGAATCCGGTCGACGAGGATCGCCACCACAAACCCTGATCCGCAGCCCATCACGAAACCGGCGATCACCGCCTTGAGGTAGGTCTGGCGGAAATCGGCCCACAGGATGCTGGTGGAAGAGGCAAACCGGTCCATGATCATCGACGGCGGCGGCAGCAATACGGTGGGCACACCAAAACCGCGAACGATCAGTTCCCACAGAACAAGCAGCCAGACGCCGAACAGGAACGGAACGGCAAGTCCGATCAATCTCCTTGCATTGGCATCTCGCGGCTCGAATGCCGACAGCATATCCGCCAGTATCCAGGCGCCGAGCCATGCGGCGATCACCAGGCACCAGAACCCGCCACCGGGGACAAACTCGCGATCACCCAATTCCGATATCAGTGCATAAGCGCCGAAATGAACCACGATCGCCAGCAAAGCCGCGAGAATTATGGCTGAGACCGGCCTGAAGACCAGGCAGCCAAAAACGACCAGTCCGCCAATCGCGAACAATGCCGCGCCGGCAAACGGTCCGAACTGCAGCACCGAGCCGCCGGCCTCCACATGCGACAGGAACAGTCCGAGCAGCAGGAACAGCCCCATCAGGTCGGCCAGGATTCCCTCGGAACGGATCATGAGGCCATCCCCATTCGGCGTGTAACGATTCCTCCGATAAACCCGACAATGGCAACAAGAACACCGGCCATCGCCGCCGCCGAAAGCAGCGCCGACCAGATCTGCACGGTCTGGCCGTAATAGGATCCTGCCAACAGCCGCGCGCCGAGCCCCGATATCGCCCCGGTTGGCAATTCGCCGACAATTGCACCGACGAGGCTGATGGCAATGGCCACTTTCATCGAAGTGAACAGGTAGGGCACCGATGACGGCCAGCGCAGCTTCCAGAAAATCTGAGACCGGGAAGCATTGTATGTGTGCATCAGATCAAGATGCATGACTTCCGGAGACCGCAACCCCTTGACCATTCCAACCGCGATCGGAAAAAACGACAGATAGGTCGATATCAATGCTTTCGGCAGCAGTCCGGAAATCCCGACCGCGTTCAACACCACGATGATCATCGGCGCAATTGCCAGGATGGGGATCGTCTGCGAGGTGATGATCCACGGCATCAGGCTGCGATCCAGAGTGCGCGAGTGCACGATCGCGACAGCCAGACTTATGCCAAGCAGGCTCCCGAGCAGGAATCCCAGCAAGGTGGACGAGAGCGTGATCCAGCCATGATAAACCAGGCTGCGCTTCGACGTGATTTTCTTGTTGACGGTGGTGTTCCAGATTTCCGCCGCAACCTGATGCGGCGACGGCAGCACCGGTCTTTCCTGCGCCAGCGTGTTGGAAATCAGCTGGCTGGTGGAAATCGTCGTCCCTGCCCGCTCGGCCTGGTCACGCTCGAACTGGGCGTTGAGCACGACGGTGAACACATACCACAGGCAGAGAATGGCGATGACCACCGTCATCACCGGTATGAACCGGTCGAAGAAGAACGCGTTCAGCCCCTGCCGCTCAGTCATGGATGGGAACCCTAATCGTCATAGGAATGGCCCAATCGCAACCCGTCACGCACTTGGTGCGCGATCTTCAGAAACTCCGGCGACTCGCGAATTTCGAGCGGACGGTTGGCGCCCAGATCGCAATCGATGATTTCATGGATGCGGCCGGGCCGTGGGCTCATCACGACGATCTTGGTCGACAGGAACACCGCTTCGGGAATCGAATGGGTAACGAAAATCACCGTCTTTTGCGTTTTGGCCCATAATTGCAGCAATTGTTCATTGAGATGATCGCGGACGATCTCGTCCAGCGCCCCGAACGGTTCGTCCATCAGCAGCATGTCCGGCTCGACCGCCAATGCCCGGGCAATGGAGGCACGCTGCTGCATGCCGCCGGACAGTTGCCACGGATATTTCTTTTCAAAACCCGACAGATTGACCAGATCGAGATTGCGTTCGATACGGGCGTTGCGCTCCGCTTTGGACAGCCCCATCACCTCTAGCGGCAATGATACGTTCGCCGCGATGGTGCGCCATGGATAGAGCGCGGCAGCCTGGAAAACATAACCATAGGCCCGGTTCAGACGGGCCTGCTCGGCGGTCATGCCGTTGACCTCGATCGACCCGGCGGTCGGCTTCTCCAGATCGGCAATG
>JAJFHT010000289.1 GCA_021775495.1 Hyphomicrobiales bacterium
GCAAGATCATCGCCGAAGAACAGATGTTTGCCGATGAATTCGGTCGCATTCGCGATGTCAGTGTGGCAAAGGACGGATCAATCTACCTGCTGACCGACGCTGACAATGGCCGTATCATCCGGTTGAGCCGCGCCAAATAAATCGGAATGCCCCCACGGAGGACAATTTGAAGCTGATAGTGCGGATTGCCGCGGCGGTCGCCGCCGTCATCATTCTTGTTTTTGCAGTGTTTTTTGCTGTCGGACCGCAACAGGTTTGGCTGCAACTGACCGGCCCGGCCGACATGGGCCGATATGATTTCGACAGCCTGCAGCGCAGTGCCTCCAGCAATGACGCCCTGGCCTGCTCGCCTTCACTGTGCGGTGAAAGCGTCGACATCGAGATCCCCTCGATTGAGGAGAAACCCTCCGAACTCATCATTCGGCTGGATGCACGGATCATGTCCGAAACCGGCTCTGTGGTCCGCGTCGACGATCGCAGCAATCCGGCTTATGCCCGCTACGTGACGCATTCGCCCTGGATGGCCTATCCGGACACGACCGATGTCGAAGCAATCGACCTCGGAAATGGCAAATCAGGAATTCGCGCTTATGCCCGGGCCAAAATCGGGCAAAAGGACTTTGGTGCAAATGCCGAGCGGTTACGCGAATGGCTTAAATAAAAAAGGCGGCCCCTGAAGGCCGCCCTCTTGTCCGTCAATTCGAAAAAAGCCGGAACCTATCATATTTCCCCGGATATCCGGGAATACCGTCTACTCAGTAGGCAGACCGGGTGCGCAAGGACTGCGCAAGCGCGAAATAGGGATAGTTGTTAGGCCCAGCCCGGCGGCGGATTTCGGAAAGTTGCACGCGTGCACCCTCGATATCGCCGATCTGTATCAAGGCCTGGCCCATATAAGACCGAGCGAGCACGTAGTCGGGATCCCGTTTGATCGCTTCGCGATAATAAGCGAGACCGACTTCCATACGTCCGGCCTTGCGATGTGAAAATCCGAGATAGTTCAAAATCCGCGGGTCATCGCGATTGCTGGCCATGGACAAAAGGTCGATCGCCTCGCCATACCGATCGGCATAGGCAAGCTCGCGAGCGGTCTCGTAAATCGTGTCGTCGTCAAACAACCCTGATTTGGCAACCACGCACTTCTTCTTGCTTTTGCTCCAGACCTTGCCTTTTTTGCATTTCGTCGTCGTCGGAGTCGGTGACGGCGAACTTCCCGAACCGCTACCAGCAGTATAGGCAGCACCTGCGGTCGCAAGCACAAACATCGTTGTCGCAGCGAGTGTGGCCATCCGAATGGTCATAGTATCGTTCTCCTGATTTCCATTTTCGATTGGTTACCTTGCGACCCTTCAATGACGGTTTACACGTAAATTGGACATTTGTGGATCACATTTTTTTGCGATTTGGACCCCGAATAATTTTGACCGGTCAGTGCAAATGGGCATTTTCCGCAAAGCCGACCGGTGATAAGACAGCATCAACGCCCTCTTTTTGCTGCGAAAATTCCAAATGACCCGCGTACGCGCCAACCTTCTTCTGCTTTCCGCCGGGGCCATCTGGGGCATGGGATTTGTGGCGCAATCCACGGCTATGGCGGCGATCGGCCCATTCCTGTTCATTGGCCTGAGATTCACCGCGGCAACAGTGGCGATGCTGCCCTTTGCCGTAATCGAGTCCCGGCGCGCCGTCGAACCACTCAACTCTTCGGACTGGAATGCCTTTGTCTTCATCGGAGTGCTCCTGTTTCTGGGGATGGCGGCGCAACAGGTCGGGCTTTTGACCACAACCGTAACCAATTCCGGATTTTTGACCGGCCTTTATGTCGTCTTCACACCGATCCTTCTGGTTGTGCTTTTTCGCCAATGGCCACACAGAATCATCTGGCCCGCGGCATTCATGGCCCTTTGTGGTATCTGGCTGTTGTCGGGCGCCAAGGCTGCAGGGTTCAGGATCGGCGATGCTCTGACCATCATCTGCGCTGTTTTCTGGGCGCTGCAGCTCATTTTCATTGCCAGGCATGCAGTCAGCACAGGCCGGCCAGTAACACTTGCGGTCGCCCAGTTCGCGGTCTGCAGCGTGTGCGGGATCGGAATTGCCATCGCTTTGGAACCAATTACCGGACAAGCCATCATCCGGGCCATGCCGGAAATCCTCTATGCCGGAATTTTTTCAGGCGGAATCGCTTTTACGCTCCAGGCCATCGGCCAACGCCATACGACAGCCGCTCAGGCGGCGATCTTCCTGTCATCCGAAGCGGTCTTTGCCGCCTTTTTCGGGGCGATTTTTCTCGACGAGCGCCTGTCGTCGTGGGGTTTGCTCGGCTGTGCGCTGATTTTCACGGCAATCATGGCCGTCGAACTGATACCGATGCTGCGCCAACGCACGGCAAAAGCCGAACCTCAAAGGTAAACGGCGGCGCTGAGCTTTCCTTTACACTTCGGCCTTACCATTCACGCGATGGCCGGAAAACCGGCATTTCGGACAGTGTTTGAGAGTTCCCGATGAATCGCCGTGCATTCGTTTTTGTCACCATATTGTTATCCGCCTGTACAACCGAGAGCGTGATGTCACCACGACCCGACGTCGATCTCAGCCTGCAATCCGCCGCACCTGCAACGGTTACCGCCCCGGCCCCGGTGACCGTCGCTCCAAGAACAAGACTGGTGGGATTTGTTTCCAGGCCGCTGAACCCGCGCAATCTGATGTCACAGGCCGGCTATATGCCGCCGCACGAGGTTGCCTGCCGCCGCAAGCTCAAACGCATGGGCGTGAAATACCGCGAACTGGCGCCGATCAACGATGGTGGCGGTTGCGGGATTTCGCATCCGATCGAAGTGTCCGGGCTTTCCGGCGGAGTGAAGATCAGGCCGGCGGCAAAACTGAACTGCACGATGGCGGCGACTTTTGCGAAATGGGTCAAAAAGGACCTGGCCCCGGCCACCCGGCTTCGCTATCTGTCCGGCATCAGCACGGTACACCAGGGCTCAAGCTATTCCTGCCGCAGGATAAACAACCGGCGTGGCGGAAGACTGTCCGAGCACGCCAAGGGCAATGCGCTGGATATCATGAAGATCACCCTCAAGAGCGGCCGGGAAATCGATGTGCGCAAACCCGGTCTCTTTGCCTTTCGTCACCGCGCCGTCCTGAACAATGTGCGCGGCGACGCCTGTAAATATTTCTCCACAGTTCTCGGGCCCGGATACGACCGGAACCATCGTGATCATTTCCACTTCGACATGATGAACCGGAAAGGCCGACAGGTCTGCAAATAACCGATTGACGGAGCGGCTCAGCTTTCGGACGGAATCGGCGTCGGTGCGCCGGTGTCGGAGAGTGCGACCATAACGAAATCGGCGTCGGTGACCTTTTCCATCAGATCGCTGAGATAACGCTGCGCCCAGGCTTCGACCTTGAGTGCCATTGATGTCCGACCAACCCGGCTGACGTCGGTATAGATGCAGAGCGTGTCGCCTATTTTGACCGGTTTGGCGAACGACATTTCCTTGACCGCCGCCGTCACCACACGGCCGCGCGCACGCTCGGCTGCACGAATGCCACAGGCAAGATCCATCTGCGCCATGACCCATCCGCCGAATATGTCACCGGCGGCATTGGCATCGCCCGGCATGGCCAGGGTTCGCAATGTCAGTTCACCAACCGGCTTTTGCGCGTTCTGGCTCATTGTTCCCTGCATCTCCATTTCTCCGACTGGGTAGACGCGGCGCTCTCCGGCGTCAATGTCGGCCATTCCCTCTGGCAATATCCCGACGCGACGTGCCGTTATCGCGCTGGCACATTGCTGGCAGGTCGGTAGGGTCCACAGGAGCATTCGATAAAACCGTCCAACAAGGAGAACGGGCCATGAAGGCAGCCGTCTGCCGCGAATTCGGCAAACCCCTGGCAATAGAGGACATCACACTCGCCGAGCCGGCCTCGGGGGAGGTCCGGGTTGCCATGAAAGCCTGCGCGATTTGCCATTCGGACATTTTTTATGCCGACGGGGCCTGGGGTGGCGACCTGCCGGCAGTGTTCGGCCACGAAGCCGCGGGTGTCGTCGAAACGGTCGGCGACAATGTCGACAACGTCCGGCCGGGCGACCATGTCATTGTCACGCTGATAAGAAATTGCGGGCATTGTCATTCCTGTGCAACCGGCAGCCAAGTGCTGTGCGAGGAGGTGTTTCCTCTCGATGAGAAAAGCCCGATCACCGGCGATTCCGGCGAACCGGTCAGACACGGGCTGCGCACCGGCGCCTTTGCTGAAAAGGTCTTGGTGCATTCCAGCCAGGTGATTGCCATCGATAAGGATATCCCGTTCGATTCCGCCTCCCTGCTTGCCTGCGGGGTTATCACCGGATTTGGCGCGGTCACCAATACGGCCGGGGTTCGCCCCGGCGAAGCGGTCGCGGTCATTGGCTGCGGCGGTGTTGGCCTCAACAGTATCCAGGGCGCGGCCATTTCCGGCGCGGCAACCATCGTCGCGATCGATCTGGCCGACAGCAAACTGGACGCCGCAAAAGATCTTGGCGCGACACATGGTTTCAACCCGGCGACATGCGATGCCCGGGAGGAGGTCATGGCCCTTACGGGCGGCCGCGGTGTTGATTATGTATTTGTCACCGTCGGCGCAAAACCGGCTTTCGACAGCGCCTTCGGGTACATCACCAGAAGCGGCTCGGTCGTTCTCGTCGGCATGCCACCGTCCGGACTGACGGTCAGCTATGATCCCGAAACAATGACCTCCTGGAATCAGAAAATCATCGGATCGAAGATGGGAGAGGCCAGAATCGACCGAGATATTCCGGCGCTGATCAATCTCTATCGCGACGGCCGGCTCAAGCTCGATGAACTGGTCACCGCCCGCTACCCGCTTGAACAGATCAATGAAGCTATCGCCGCGACGAAATCCGGCGATGCGATCAGAAACGTCATCCTGTTTGACTGACTGCCGGTCTGGTGAAAACCTGCGGTGACATCGACAATCCGGGAGTGGCGAATTGAAAATCAGCGACGTGAAGACTTTTGTCACCGGCAACCCGCCCCCCATGTCGGGCGGACGATATTTCCTGTTCGTGCGGCTGACGACGGATGGTGGTGTGTCCGGTTACGGCGAGGCCTATGCGGCAAGTTTCGACCCGCATCTCACTGCCAGGCTGATCGAGGATGTCGCGGAACGATATCTGATCGGACACGATCCGCACGATATCGAAACCTTCTGGCGGCGCGCCTATTCCTCCGGATTCTCGCAACGCCCCGACCCTACGATGATGGCCTGTGTCTCGGCACTTGAAATGGCCTGTTGGGACATCATCGGCAAGGAAGCCGGACAGCCGGTGCACAAGCTCCTTGGCGGCCGGGTGCACGAGCGCCTGCGCACCTACACTTATCTTTATCCAGCAACCGGCAATGTCGATCCGGAAGAGGCAGCCGAACACGCATCGCGCAATGTCTATAACGATCCGGATTTGGCGGCCCAGGCTGCGCGACAATGTGTCGATCAGGGATTCACGGCGATCAAGTTCGACCCGGCCGGCCCCTATACTGCCTTTGACGGGCATCAACCGCGGCTCGCCGATATCGAACTGGCAGCAAGCATGGTCGGAGCGGTGCGCGAGGCGGTGGGTTCACGAGCCGATATTCTGTTCGGCACCCATGGCCAGTTCACACCGGCCGGCGCCATTCGCATGGCCCGGGCGATTGAGCCCTACGATCCGCTGTGGTTCGAGGAACCTGTTCCCCCGGATGCACCTGCCGCCATGGCCGAGGTCGCCCGCGCCACATCGGTCCCGATTGCCACAGGAGAGCGGCTCACGACCAAATATGAGTTTGCCCAGGTGATCTCGCACAAGGCCGCAGCGATCCTGCAACCCAATCTCGGCCGTTCAGGCGGATTGTTGGAGACCCGCAAGATCGCCGCCATGGCGGAAGCCCACCACATTCAAATCGCACCACATTGTTATTGCGGGCCGCTGGTCGCCGCAGCAAATATTCAACTGGCCGCCAGCATCCCCAATTTCCTCATTCTGGAGGCAATCAGGACGTTTGACGGGTTTCATGCCGATCTTCTGAAAACGCCGATCCACTGGGAAGACGGACATGTCATTCCCTCTTCGGAACCGGGCCTGGGCGTAGAGCTTGATGAGGCGGTTGCCGAGGCACATCCTTATTCCGGACGGGCCCTGCACCTGGAAATGGCCGCCGATCCGATCGCTCCATAAGAAACAATCGTTGAAAACGGAAAGACCGGTCCCGCGGGGGGACCGGTCTCACCGGCGAAGTCAGGCCAATTCTGTCAAATGAACCCGAAATCTGGAATCAGCTTTCGGAAAAGGTCCACAAACAGGCCCTTGGTGCCAAAGCGTCATTCATGCGTTCGAATGAACGCCAACCGCTTTAGTTTACCGTGACTTCAGTTGCCGTGTTGGTGCCGTCGTCATACATTACGGTGATCGTAGCACCGGCCTGTATTGACGCCAGGTCCACCGCATCGCCTGCGATGAATGCCTGTCCGTCTTCAAGCATGATGGTGCGGGTTTCCGCATCGACGGACTGGACGACTCCTTCAGCCTGCCCGGCAAAAGCCGCTGCGACAAAACCGATGGAGGCAATGGTGGAAAGAAGGATCTTTTTCATAACTGTAACTCCCTTTGGGTTGAGTCGACACCAAGGCAGGCGTTGGGGAGACATCGCCCTGTTGCCGACACCTGACAAATAGGGCCGAAACAGCCCGCATCGCAAATCACATTGGATGAATTGATTCAACAATATCAATAACTTAAAATTGCCACATTTCGAAATGTGCGGTACCTAAAGATGGCGCTTTCGTGACACCGCCAGCCCCAACAGGCGGTGCCGCAAAGCCACAGGCCCTGCACCTCCTCACAAATTTGTCAAAATTGTCCGGCGCTGCCGATCACAAATCACCGGTTGCAAATCGACCGCAAACACGAATGAATTCACCATGTAAACCAACGTGTGCATCACAGCGTGATTTGGCTGCATCGGATCGGAGCGAAAACCCGGGTTATTCGGCGGTAACGAGGTGTCCGATTGCGTTTGCATAGTAGGCGGCAACCGGCCTCTCGCCTTCGGCAATGCGATAGAATCCGTCATCGTCCAGCACTGCGATATGACGCAATTCCAGCATGCGCAATCCGGCTGTCACCGCATAGTCGCGGTCCGTTCGCGGCACATAGACATGCGAGCCCGACTGCTCCAACCGGTCGATCAGTTGATCGACCCGGGCTTTCAGCGACAACAGATCAAGCGCATCCTCGTCAGCATTAAGCAGAACCGTCGACACCAGCGAGACCGGTAGTACCGGCACCTGGCGTCCGATCGCCGACATCAGTTCCTCGCCCAATTCCGATATCGCGGCAAGCCTCTCCTCATCGCCGAGAGAGCCGATATCGCCGACGCCTTTACTCGCCAGGAACGCGTTGAGCGAAACCGGGGAGCCGAAACTGGCACAGGCATAGCCGAACCGGTACCATCGGCCGGAGAGCCTAAGCCGAAGATTTTTCCAGAGAAACGCCAGTGTTGTCCGGATCGGACTGCCGGATCCGGATGCTCTCGACCCTCCATCCGCTTCGCTCACCAGGGTCCGGTCTTCCAGCACCCTGTCATAGTTCAGACCGACCGGAACAAAGACGATATCGCGGCCACCGGGTCGGTGCGCCGCGACAATGTAGGACAGCAGTCCGAGCTTGACCGGCCGCAGTTTCCCGTCACGGCTCAATCCGCCTTCCGGAAAGACCGCCTGGGTGACCCCTGCTTCGGTTGCCATCTGGACATATCGTGCAAGCACCCGGCGATACAGAATGTTGCGTGCATTTCGGCGGACAAAATAGGCCCCCATGGAACGGATCAGCGTTTGCAATACCGGCACCCGTGCCCACTCGCCAACGGCATAACTCAACGCCGCCGATGCCGCCGCCATATAGGTCACAAGCACATAATCCATATTGGATCGATGGTTCATGACGAAAACCACCGTCGATTCAGGGTCGATTTTCGACAACCCCTCCTCGTCGGAATATCCAAGCCTGACCCGGTAAAGCGCGGTGGACAGCCATCGCGCGATACGCGTTCCGACGGCGAAATAGGCATAGGCATTGAATGAAGGTACGATCTCGCGGGCATAGCGGGCGGCATGTCCCATCGCGACCTCGACGGGCATGTTATTTTCCGCCGCGTGGGTCTCGGCCGCATCCGCGACCGCCGGATCGAAGGCCAGCCGATCAATCAGAACCTGCCGCTTTGTCAATCCGAACGGGCGCATCTTCAGGCGAAGCCTGGTGTTGAGTTCGTCGATCGCCCGATTGACGCGGCGGCGCACAAACCATCTGACGCCCGGAGCCAGCAGACGATCAACCAGACCGAACGCGGCAAGCAGCCCGGCAAGCACGACAAACCATACCGGCAGCTCGATCGTTGACGCCATGAATCCTCCCCTGACGGATGAGACTAGTCACGTCAGGTCGACCTGTCGATTCATGACGCGCACGGCAAATACCGCTCTCTCCTGACAAAAGGCGTCAGGAGCAACCCGAACTTTTGTAATTTGGCTGTGCAGACCCTTTGCATTTTGCCCGGCAAGGGCCATATTCCATCCATGCCGAAATCATCCCGAAAATCACCGGACTCCGGAACCGGAAACACGCCGGGTTTTGAGGAGGCCCCGCAGCAGCAGTTGCAGGGGGCAGAGCTCAGCGGATCCATTTCCAGCTGGGCTGAAGAAATTGAAAAACAGGCTGAGAAACCGGCCCGCAAGCCAGCCGCCAAGAAAATACCCCAACGAAGCTCGGCTCCGAGCAAAACCGCGCGTGGCACCTCGATGGGCGGAGCGGCATCTGCCAAGGATCGTGCCGCCGCCGGTCTTAATCCGGTGGCCGGCCTTGATATTTCGCTGGAGGATGCCGGGAAACTCTCGCCTTCCGGCGTGACCGCGACAGTCGATGCGCTGTCGAAACTGATCGAATCGGGAAATCCGCTGTTCAAGCACGGCGAAGCCTGGGTTCCGCATCGGCCGGCGAAACCTGAAAAATCCGAGGGCGGAATAGCGCTCGAGATGAAAACGGATTTCAAACCGGCCGGCGACCAGCCGACGGCCATCCATGATCTTGTTTCCGGGATAGCGGACAAGGACCGCACACAGGTGCTGCTCGGCGTCACCGGATCAGGCAAGACGTTCACGATGGCAAAGGTCATCGAGGAAACCCAGCGACCGGCGCTGATTCTTGCTCCCAACAAGACCCTAGCCGCGCAGCTCTACGGCGAGTTCAAGAATTTCTTCCCCGAAAACGCGGTCGAGTATTTCGTATCTTACTACGACTATTATCAGCCCGAAGCCTATGTGCCGCGGTCCGACACCTATATCGAGAAGGAATCGTCGATTAACGAGCAGATCGATCGGATGCGCCACTCGGCAACGCGGTCTCTGCTCGAACGCGACGATGTTATCATCGTCGCATCGGTCTCCTGTATTTACGGCATCGGTTCGGTTGAAACCTATACCGCCATGACTTTCGAAATGAAGATCGGTGATCGGCTCGACCAGCGCGCATTGCTGGCTGATCTCGTGGCGCAGCAATACCGGCGGCAGGACATAAATTTTGTCCGCGGTTCATTTCGCGTTCGCGGCGACACTATAGAAATCTTTCCGGCCCATCTTGACGACCGGGCATGGCGTATCGCGCTGTTTGGCGACGAGATCGAAACCATTACCGAGTTCGATCCGCTGACCGGAAAGAAGACGGACGATCTGAAGCAGGTCAAGATTTACGCCAATTCGCACTATGTGACACCGCGCCCGACGCTGCAGCAGGCACAAAAGTCCATCAAGACAGAACTCAAACAGCGCCTGAAGGAATTGAACGCCGCAGGCCGCCTGCTTGAGGCCCAGCGTCTGGAGCAGCGCACCCGTTTCGACCTGGAAATGCTGGAAGCCACAGGCTCATGTCAGGGTATTGAGAATTATTCACGGTATCTGACCGGCCGTAAACCCGGCGAGCCGCCACCGACCCTGTTCGAGTATATTCCGGACAACGCGTTGATTTTCATCGATGAAAGTCACGTCTCGGTACCCCAGATCGGCGCCATGTATCGCGGCGACTTCCGGCGCAAGGCGACACTGGCCGAATACGGCTTCCGCCTGCCCTCCTGCATGGACAATCGACCGCTGCGCTTTGAGGAGTGGGACGCCATGCGTCCGCTGACGGTCGCCGTGTCGGCAACGCCCGGCGGCTGGGAAATGGAACAGGCAGACGGTGTCTTTGCGGAACAGGTCATTCGTCCCACGGGGCTAATCGATCCGCCGGTCGAAATCCGGCCGGCCAAGAGTCAGGTCGACGATGTTCTGGGCGAAATCCGCGAGACAAGCGCCAAGGGCTACCGTACGCTGGTCACGGTACTGACCAAGCGCATGGCCGAAGACCTCACGGAATATCTGCACGAGCAGGGAATCCGGGTGCGTTACATGCACTCCGACATTGACACCCTGGAACGGATCGAAATCCTGCGTGATCTGCGGCTCGGTGCGTTCGACGTGCTGGTCGGGATCAATCTCCTGCGCGAGGGACTGGATATCCCCGAATGCGCGCTTGTCGCCATCCTCGATGCCGACAAGGAAGGATTCCTGCGATCCGAAACTTCGCTGATTCAGACCATTGGCCGTGCCGCGCGCAATATCGACGGAAAAGTTGTGCTGTATGCCGATCGTGAAACCGGTTCAATGCAGCGCGCCATCGCCGAAACCGATCGCCGACGGGAAAAGCAGGAACTCTACAACGCCGAGAACAACATCACGCCGGAGAGCGTCAAGGCAAACATCGCCGACATTCTCGACAGCGTCTACGAGCAGGATCATGTGCGCCCCGACATTTCCGGTTTTGCCGAGAAAGGCTCGCTGGTCGGACACAATTTGAAGGCGCACCTCGAAGATCTGGAGAAAAAAATGCGCGATGCCGCCGCCGATCTGGACTTCGAGGAGGCAGCACGCCTTCGCGACGAGATCAAACGGCTGCGCGAGACCGAACTGGCCATACTCGACGACCCGCTCGCCCGCTTGCAGGAAGGCGAGGCAAAAGGCCGAAAATCCCCGGGGCGCCGGGCTTCTCCATCGACAGCGGCCGGCACGATCGGGGCATTGAAAAAGGCCCGGCGGGGGTTCAGCAAACCGGGGCTCGACGATATGGGTCCCGGCTCCGATTTGCCCAAACCACGGCGATAAACGCGCTTCGAAGCGTCGCGCTGCGCTCAAATCAGAGGCATGACTCGTGATTCGTCAGCCTTTACTTTGACCCATTTCCCTGCGATAGGATTCAGCGTTCGGGAATTTGCTTGCCCGGAGAATGGACTTGAATTGGAAATGGAATTCGACCCTCTCCCCGACATTGTGAACTTCTGACACGGCGAAACTGAGCAGGTTGCGCAGACGCCTTTAAATGATACGGGAAAGGAGTTTCCCCATGAGCCAGAGCGGCACGGTTAAATTCTTCAACACATCGAAGGGATTTGGTTTCATCACCCCTGAAGGCGGCGGCAAGGATGTTTTTGTCCATATTTCAGCCGTGGAAGCTTCCGGTATGTCATCACTCGCCGATGGTCAGCAGGTCACGTTTGACACTGAGCCCGATCGGATGGGCAAGGGCCCGAAAGCGGTCAATATCAAGGCTGCCTGAGACCGACATTTTTCGGACTGAAGGTTTCACTTCTATTCGATCGCGCCAACACAGAGTTTCCAGGGCGCGGGCCTTTGGCCTGCGCCCTTTTTGCTGCCTGTAATTTTCGCAACCGATTGTTTTGCGCTCAGGCAACGCTGGCGCTGGCCTCTGACAGTTCAAGCCACTTGCCCATTTTTTCGGCTAGTTTGTCCGGAGAAACCGGCTTTGACAGATAATCATTCATCCCTGCTTCGAGGCACCGCTCGCGATCACCGGTGAGCGCATGGGCCGTCACTCCGATTATCGGCGTGCCCCGGTCACCCAAGCCTTCGGTCTGCCGGATTTGCCGTGTTGCCTCGAGCCCGTTCATTTCAGGCATGGAGACATCCATGAGAATGAGGTTCGGTTTCCTGCTCTGCCACGCCTCAACCGCCTTCTTGCCATTGTCGACAATGTGATAACTGACCCCCATGCCGTCGAGAATCTGCGAAAACACCAGTTGATTGACTTCATTGTCCTCGGCGACAAGAACATCGAGCGCATTACGGTCGCTGTCCACCTGACCGGAAAACCGCCGTTCGCCATCATTGTCGGCCGTCATCGGAAGTATCCGGGAAGCCGCTTCGGTGCTTTCAGGCAAAATGCGTGCGCTTAGCGCCGGTCCGGCAAACTGGGGCATCGACGCAACCGATCCGGCGCTGGCGGATCTCGACTTTTGCAGCACTTCGACAAGGGTCTCCAACAACCGCGAGGATCGGACCGGTTTTGTGAGACAGGCATTGATACCCAGTTCCACAAAAAGTCTGCCGGAATCGGATTGGTCCACAGACGTCAGCAAAACAACCGGAAGCGAAGCGATGGCCGGTGTGGACCGCAATACCCTGATCACTTCTTCGCCGTTCATCTCCGGCATCTGGAAGTCGACGATGATGCAATCGACCGGCGCATCCAGTTCTCTGGCCTTTTCAAGGAACGCCAATCCCATCGGTCCGTTTTCCGTGGCGGCACAGTCGAATTTCCAGCTTTTCAGCTGCTCGGTCAGAATATCGCGGTTGATATTGTTGTCGTCGATAACCAGAACACGCGCGCCGGTCACGTCCATGGGAAGCGGCGGTTGGGGAACGGCCGATTTGCTGGTCTCCAGAGGCAGCGTAAACCAGAACACCGAACCTTTTCCAAGTTTGCTGTCGACGCCGATTTCGCCGCCCATCAGGGCTATCAGCCGCGACGCAATTGCCAGTCCAAGACCAGTGCCTTCGTGCCGTCGTGTCGAGGAGCCGTCCACCTGGCTGAATTTCTCGAAAACCTGCCCAAGTCGGTCGGGTGGAATACCGATTCCGGTATCTTCAATGGTGAATTTCACATGGCATGTTTCGCCGGTAACCTGCCCCGATACGTCAACCAGCACATGGCCGCGTTCGGTGAATTTGACCGCGTTGCCCACCAGATTGGTTGCGATTTGGCGTATCCGCCCGACATCCCCGTCCACCGTTTGCGGCAATCTCGGGTCGACCCGCACGATCAGTTCGAGGTCTTTCTCGGCGGCCCGCGCCGAAACCAGTGTGGCAACATCCTCAATCGCCTCGGCAAGCTTGAACGGTGCCGGATGAAGTGCCAGCTGACCGGCATCGATCCTGGAAAAATCTAGTATGTCATTGATAATCGTCAGCAACGCATTTCCGGATTTGACGATCACATCCGCAAAAGTCTGCTGGCGGTTGTCGAGAGAGGTTTTGGCAAGCAGTTCCGCCATGCCCAGAACACCATTCATCGGCGTTCGTATCTCATGGCTCATATTGGCGAGAAACTCGCTTTTTGCCCGATCCGCATCTTCGGCGCGTTTGCGAGCGGCTTCCACGTGATCGTTGGCGCTTTTGAGCGCACCATGTGCCGCCGTGATGTTCTGTACCATCGGGCGAAACACAAAGCTGCCAACCAGCAGCGAGACACCGACAATGCTCAGCGATGCCAGCACCATTATGTATTGCAGGCCGCCATAACTGGCGATCATGTCGTCGTGCAGCCTGTTCAGCACCCGCTCCAGTCCCGGACGCACCTTGCTCTCCGCAAGGTTGCGAAGATCGGCAAACACCCGACGCGCAGCCGAATTCGAGTAGTCGGCGAAAATCTCAAGCCGGTTGGCCTGAGAGATGACCTCGCGCAAGTCGTTTTTCAGTGCATCAGCTTCACCCTGTCCATTCCACACGGCCTGGACCGCATCGGGCATGCGTAATCCGGCAATGGCAGGTATGGCGGAGTACGAGGCCTGCGCATGCCGCTGGGATTGCTTGGATGTCTCTTCCTGAGTGATCCGCTGGCTTTCGTTCATTTGGATGTCGCCATCCACCGACCATTCAAGGCCATGATAGGTGTGGATCAGTCGTTCCAGCACTTGGCTCAGATCAGCTTTACCGTGAAATATTTCGACTTCCCGCAGAGCAATTCGCTGCTCAATGGCGCTGAGGGTATCCGGGTGCGCATAGGCCGAAATTTCCCCTTCGATCGCCCTGTTCTCAGAGAGACTCAGTGCTGCGCTTTCCAGCCGTGCCGCGCGGGACAGAAGATCGTTGGTCACCTCCGCAAGATGGCCGATGACCGTGCCAAATTTGACTTTGGTCTTCTCCTGCTGTGCCTTGAACAGAATAAAGCCACCGCCGGCCATCACAGCCAGCGTGACGCCAATCAAAACGATCGCAAGTCTGCCACGCAGGTATTCACGCGTAATATTTGAAGGCATCCGCTGATAATCCTGGTGTCCCAACCGATGGTTCAAAATCTAACATTTGCCTTAAAGAGCGCTTAATTTGCCTATTATTCGGTCGAATTCGGCCCCGATTTGACTTGTTTTGTATTCAAATCAGCGTGAGACTGCCGTTACAGGAAACGGCAGATTGAGAGTTCCCGTGCCAATTGTCACAACAACGATTGACGGCCGACAGGTTATCTATCGCGACCGCAAGCGGTATTGGTGGTGGCTTTCAGTGCTGTCTCCGGCAATTCCAGCAATCGCCGTCGGACTGCTCGTGGCAACCGGGGGTGTCACCTGGGCGGCGCTGATGCCCTTGGTCATTTACTATTTTGTAATTCCTCTTGTTGATTGGGCGATTGGAGAGGACTTTGACAATCCGCCTGAAGAGGTTGTCCCGCAATTGGAGCGCGATACCTACTACCGTGCGCTGCTGTTCCTGTCCTTACCGGTGTTTTTCACCAGTTTCTTCGCAGTGGCATGGCTGGTTGGGACACATCCATTGCCTTTATGGGTGTTTCTTGCGCTGACACTTGGAGCAGGCGCGGCAAGCGGATCCGGTCTGACCGTCGGTCATGAATTGGGCCACAAACAGTCCCGCCTCGATCGCGCCGGCGCCAAGCTGATCTGCGCATTGACCGGCTATGCCCATTTCTGCATCGAACACAATCGCGGCCACCACAGCGAGGTGGCAACACCGGAGGACATCGCGTCGGCACGGCTGGGCGAAAGCGTCTGGAGTTTCGCACTTCGCGAGCTTCCAGGAGCTTTAAAACGTGGCTGGTACTGGGAAAAACGGCGCTTGGCGGCCAAGGGTTCAGGTTTCTGGACCTGGCGCAATGACCTGCTACAGGGATATGCCATAACCTTGTTCATTGCCGCGCTTTTGTTGGCCGCATTCGGTTGGATCATGATCCCGTTCCTGATCATCCATCATCTCTCTGGCTGGCTGCAGCTGACATTCGCAAACTATGTCGAACACTACGGTTTGAAACGGGACCGGCGTATGGATGGACGCTACGCACCCTGCGAACCGCGTCATTCCTGGAACACCAACCATATCGTATCCAATCTGATGCTGTTTCACCTGCAGCGTCACTCCGATCACCATGCAAATCCGCTCAGACCCTATCAGGCATTGAGGGATTTCAAGGACCTGCCCCGCCTGCCAAGCGGATATCCGGGATGTTTTGTACTCGCCGCACTGCCACCCCTGTGGTTTCATATCATGGACCGGAAAGTTCTCGATTGGGCCAGCGGCCGGCTTGACGCGACCAATCTGTCGCCGGCAGCCGCGGATCGCTACCGGGCACATTTGGCCGCAGCCTGATACCCATGCTCCTTGCCTGACGCCGGCAGACGGCAAAAACAATAAATTTTAGATGAATTGAAGCCGTTCAGCCCCCGTTCAGGCTGGCTGCCCTATCACCACGGTCAGGCAACCGGCAAACACACGCCGAATTCAAAAATTCAAACGGAACGGGTCAGAGGAGCGTATCCATGACAAAAGCATTTAAGACATTGATCCTGTCCGCTGCGGTCGCGGCAACCACAATGATCCCTTTGGCCGAGGCTCAGGCCGATCACCGCTGGCGTCACCATCAGCGCGACCGTATCGTCCGGCAGAATGACAATTCAGGCCTTATCGCCGCCGGCATCGTCGGTCTTGCCGTCGGCGCGATCATAGCCGGCTCGGTGGCCCCGAGGCGGGTCGAAACGGTACCGGTCAGACCGCGGCACGATCCGGCATATTACCCGCCGGAACCAGTTTCATCACGGCGCGATGAACCGCGGGTCATCTATGCCGATGAACAGGATGAATATTATGCTCCACCGGAGCCCTGGACCCGCGACTGGTACCGCTATTGTCATTCCCGGTTTCGCAGTTTCGATCCCGAATCGGGCACCTATCTGGGATATGACGGTTACAGACATTTCTGTCAGGCGCGCTAACGCACGATCCACTGTCGGACCGTCCGGGCAACTGCGCGCCTATCCGGCCTCTGCCTTTCTGGCAGGGGCCGTTTTCATTTTTTCGGAATAGGAAAATCCGGCCCTTCGAAAAGAAACGGTCTCTGTTTGTCCCGATGCTATCAGGTCAAAAACGGGTTGCTTTTGCGTTCATCTCCGAACCGGCCGCCGGGACCATGCCCGCAGATGAAGCCGATCTCGTCACCGAGCGGCAGTAGTTTTTCCTTGATGGAACGGATCAGCGCTTCATGATCCCCGCCGGGAAGATCGGTCCTGCCGATCGATCCATTGAACAGCACGTCGCCGACATGGGCGAATTTGGCCGCCCTGTTGTAAAACACGACATGCCCGGGCGCATGCCCCGGGCAATGCAACACTTCAAATTCATGCGAGCCGAAGGAAACGGTATCTCCTTCCGCCAACCAGCGGTCGGGAGTGACATTACGAACCGCACCGGCAACCCCGAACATCTGCGCCTGCTCTTCAAGTGCCTGGAGCAATGGCAGATCAGCCTCATGCGGTCCGATCAGTTCGACACCGAGTTCTTCCTTCAGGTCCATGGCGCCGCCGGCGTGGTCGATATGGCCATGGGTCAGCCAGATTTCGGTGATCTGGATAGCGTTTTCTTCAAGCGCGGCGCGTATCCGGTCCGTTTCCCCGCCCGGATCGACGACGACACCTGTCTTTTCCGTATCGTCGAAAAGGACAGTGCAGTTCTGCTGGAATGCGGTCACTGGAATGATCGTAGCTGTGAGTTGACCCATCGCAGGCTGTTCCTCTTGTTTTCAGCAAAACGGATCGAAACGGATATGTCGTCTCGATCCGTTGCAATTTACCGGCCGCCATGGCGGCATGACACGATCGGGCTGTTTGGCGGAGCGGATTATTCGGCTGCCACCGCGTGATTGGGCTGCACCGCGGTCATATAGTCGTTCATCAGCGTCTTGGCGATTTCGCCGACCTCAAAACGATAAGGTCCGATTTCCGACACCGGCGTGACCTCGGCTGCCGTGCCAGTCAGGAAACACTGCTCGAATTCGGCCATTTCCTCCGGTTCGATCGCCCGCTCGACCAGCGGATAACCGCGTTCCTTAGCCAATGCGATCACCGTGCGCCGGGTAATGCCGTCCAGAAAACAATCCGGCGTCGGCGTATGAATCACGCCGTCCTTGACGAAGAAGACATTTGCTCCGGTCGCCTCTGCCACGCGGCCTCGCCAATCGAGCATAAGCGCGTCGGCGTAGCCTTTTGCCTCGGCAGCATGTTTGGACAAGGTGCAGATCATGTAGAGCCCGGCCGCTTTCGACTTTGCCGGTGCCGTTTTCGGATCCGGCCTGCGGTATTCGGCCATATCAAGACGAATGCCCTTCAACCGCTGTTCGGGGTCGAAGTAACTCGGCCACTGCCAGATCGCGATGGCCAGATTGATTTTGTTTTGTTGTGCCGAGACACCCATCATCTCGCTGCCGCGCCAGGCGATTGGCCGCACATAGGCGTCACGCATGCCTTGCATTTTCAGCAGTTCGCGGCAGGCCTCATCGATCTTCTCGACGGTATAGGGAATTCGAAATCCCAGGATCCGTGCTGATTCATGCAGCCTTTCGGTGTGTTCAGTCAGTTTGAAGATTTCGCCGCCATAGGCGCGTTCACCCTCAAACACCGCGCTGGCATAGTGCAGCCCATGGGTCAGCACATGCACCTTGGCGTCGGCCCAGTTCACGAATTCGCCATTCATCCAGATATGGCCGTCAAGCTGATCGAATGGAACAGATGCCATGTTATCCTCCGGCAGATATTGCGCCTGTTTGACGTTTCTTGTACCCGCCGATTGCGACATTTTTTTCGTCTGGTCCAGGGTCGGCAAAACCTGATTCACGCGCAATATACGGGAAACTTGCCAAAAATTATCAGTCGAGCTAGTTTATGTCAACATGGCTG
>JAJFHT010000290.1 GCA_021775495.1 Hyphomicrobiales bacterium
TCCCTGTTTGATCAGAACTATTTCTTTGCAGCGCCCTTGCGGCGCTGCGCATATCCAGCGATGCCGATTGCAACCAGCAAAGTGACACCATTGAACATCGGCTCGACCCAGAACGAGCCGCCGACCTGCTGAATTCCTGAAATACCGACGGCCAGAATGGCGACACCGATGATCGTGCCCCAGACATTGACCCGGCCCGGTTTGATGGTTGTCGACCCCAGAAATGCTCCGACCAGCGCCGGCAGCAGATATTCAAGCCCGACGCTGGCTTGGCCGATACGCAGTTTCGAGGCCAGAATGACGCCGGCCAGCGCGGTCATCAGGCCGGAGGTCATGAAAGCGCCAACAACGAATTTGCGTGTCGGAATCCCGTTCAGTTCCGCCGCGCGCGGATTGGCGCCGATCGCGTAGAGATAACGCCCGACCGGCGTATACTCGAGCACAAGCCACAGCACGACGGTAATCGCCAGTACGTAGTAGGCGGTAATCGGCAGGCCGAAAACGAAAGTACCGTTGATGGCATAGAACCCGTCTGGCAGAACGCCGACAATCTGCCGTCCGCCGGTGTGCCACAAAGCCAGGGCATAAAGCACGGTGCCGGTTCCGAGCGTTGCGATGAAAGCATCGATCTTGGCAACCTCGACCAGAACACCGTTAAGGAAGCCGACAAAGGTGCCAAGCAACAGAACGGTCATCACCGCCATTGGCCAGGGCACGCCGAAAAGGGTCTGCAGCGAGATCGCCAATATGTGCCACAGCACGATCCCGTATCCGACGGTCAGATCGATGCGTCCGGCCACCATCGGGATCATTGCAGCCAAGCTGAGCAACGCGATGATCGCCTTGTCCGACAGGATGGCCCGAAGATTGAGCAGTGTCGGAAACGTGTCCGGCAGCAGGATCGAGAACAGGATGATCAGACCGGCTGTCAGGATGACAAGACCGTAAACCGGCGCAAGACGAATGAGCTTGCCGGCGAGTGACAATTCCTTCATCTCCGCCGCCGTCGGTTCCAGCGCATTGGATTCAATTGACTGCATGTGTCGCCTCCCCGGAACCTTTCGGCTCCACTTCACCTGCCGAAGCCGCCTGGATCAACGACTCGGTCGACAGTCCGACTCCCGACAATTCCGTCACCACTTCGCCGCGGCTGAACACGATGGCCCGATGGCAGATCGCTGCCACTTCTTCAAAATCCGTCGAAACGACCAGAACACCCATTCCCGAAGACACAGCATCGAACAGCAACGCATAAATCTCCGCCTTGGCGCCGACATCCACACCGGCGGTCGGGTCCTCGGCGATCAGCAATTTGCGTTTTGTCGACAGCCACCGTCCAACCACCACCTTCTGCTGGTTGCCGCCGGATAGCGCCTCGATCGCCAAAGTCGGATCATTGGGGCTCAGTCCGACCGACTTTCCCAAAATTCGCGTCTGCTCTTCCTCGGTCCTTACCGACTGGAAGGACAAAAGGCTCCTGCCGGTTGCGTGCGGATTGATGAAGGCGTTTTCTCGAATGGTCAGCGTCGGAGCGACGGATTCAACCACCCGATCCCGCGCCAGCAGACCTATTCCCGATTCCAGTGCCGACTGCGGCGAGGACAGTTCCGGGGCGCTGCCATCCAGTTGAACCTGACCGTCAAAATACCGTTCACCAAAAAGACAGCGCCCAACATCTTCGTGACCGGCACCGCGCAGCCCGACCAGTCCGACAACTTCGCCACGGTCGACCTCGAAATCGACCGGACCAACGCCGTCGGTGATCAGGTTGGAAACAGTAAGGATCGCGGCCCCGTCGCTTGCCTCGGGACGGTCGATCTCCCGTGCGCGGCGGCCGACGATCAGATTGACCAGTTCTTCCGGATTGGTGTGCGCAACATCGCGCATGCCGACCATCAGGCCATCACGCAACACTGAAACCCGGTCGGCGATCTTGAAGATCTCGTCCAGCCGATGCGACACGTAGATCATGCCAACACCACTGTTCCGCAACGGCCGCAATGCCGAAAACAACCGCTCCACTTCATCGGCGGGAAGGCTGGCCGTCGGCTCGTCGAGAACCAGGTAATCGCAATCGACCGCCAGAGCCCGTGCGATCGCCACCAGTGATTTTTCAGTCCGGCTGAGATCGGAAATCCGAGTGGTCGGATCGAAATCGCAATCGACTTTCGCCAGCGCCACCCTTGCCCTGTCCTCGGCATCCTTCCAGCGGATCAGTCCGTTCTTACGGCTGAAACCTTGGGCCAGCGCCACATTCTCGGCCACGCTCATCCACTCGATCAGTCCGAGGTCCTGATGAATAAAGGCAACGGCCTGACGTTCATTGACCCGGCCGGGAGCGTGATCATAGGGCACGCCATCAATCAGTACCCGCCCGCTATCGGGTGAGTGAATGCCGCCAAGAACCTTGATCAGCGTCGACTTGCCAGCGCCGTTTTCACCAAGCAGTGCGACAATCTCACCGCGGTCGACATGCATCGACACGCCACGCAAAGCCTGCGTGCCGCCAAAGGATTTGACGATATTGTCAAAAAACAAGCCGCTTTGGACCTGTTGCTGCATGATGCTCCTCCCGGCTCCGGTCGGCATGTCTGACGACTTGCGTTACCGGTAACTCAAACGATAGAGTAACCTGCAATTTCGCCGCGTCAAGAAAAATGTTATCGATAACTTAAATCGCCTCGGATCGGATATGTCAGGACCAAAATCCAGGAAAACCGGCACCACGCTTGCCGATGTAGCGCGCGCCGCCGGCGTGTCGAAAATGACCGCCTCCCGCGTTCTTCGCGATGTCGATGGATTTTCCAGCACGACAAGGGACAAGGTGCTGAGCGCAGTTGACCGATTGGGGTATGTCCCCGACCGCATCGCCGCGGCTTTCGGCACGGTTGGCGCTTCCACGCTGGTCGGTGTTTGCGTGCCGAGGCTGACCAGCGACATGTTCGGATCGGTCCTCGACAGCATCGACCGGACCTTGTCGCGTTTTGGCCATCAGACGATGATCGGCGCCCACGAAAACGCAACAGATATGGAAGAGGCCTGGTTGCGCACCATCCTCTCCTGGCGGCCAGCCGGAGTGATCCTCAGCGCAAGGACCCATTCCTCCACAGCCATCGAATTGCTCAAAAGCCATGCGGTTCCGGTTGTGGAAATCTGGAACCTCAATACCAGCCCACTCGACATTTCGGTCGGCTTCAACCATTTCGACTGCGGCCATGAAATGGGCCGGTTCGTCGTCAGCCGCGGGCGCAAGCGCATCGCCTATGTCGGAGCCGAGGCCGGCTCTGCGAGCACCGCGGCCATCCGGCTCGAGGGTTTTGAACAGGCTCTGGATTCAGCCGGCATCAAACTGGCGACTCGGGAAATCCTTACAGACCGTCCGGGCTTCTACGCCGGCTACTACGGTACGGAAACCGT
>JAJFHT010000030.1 GCA_021775495.1 Hyphomicrobiales bacterium
GGGGATCGACAGCAGGTTCTACGGCGACCCGGTCCAGTCCCCGGATTATGCCGCGATCATCGAGGCCATGTGCGCTCATGCGGCCGAACATATCGACCGCGGTGGCCGGCTGACCCATGTCACAAAACATATGGTCGGGCTGTTCCATGGTGTGCCGGGTGCCCGGCGCTACCGGCAGATCCTGTCGACCGATGCCAACAAGCCTGGCGCCACGCCGGACGTTTTGCGCAGCGCGTTCGAAGCCGTTCGCGAAAGAGTTGCCGTTGCTGCGTGACCTTTGGTTCTAAAACCCGGTCAATTGAGATGGCAGATAGGTTGCCGCAGCCGGAAACAGACCGACCACAATAAGCACCAGGATTTCCAGCATGACGAACGGCATGACCCCGCGATACATCTGCGCATAGGTAATTTCCTTCGGCGCGATGGTTCTGAGATAAAAGATCGCCGGAGCCATCGGCGGCGTCAGGTAGGCGGTCTGAATGACGATCATCATCATCACGGCAAACCAAATCTGATCGACGTTAAATGCTTTCAGGATCGGCAAAAAGAGTGGAACGCAGATCAGCACGACCGTCACCCAATCGAGCACGAATCCCAGCAGAAAGACGATGAACAGGAATAGGCCGACTGTCGCATACTGGCCGAGTTCCAGATATTGAACGATGTCGTTGATCAGGGTGTTGCCGCCAAGAACAAGGAACACGCTTGAAAAACTGGTGCCGCCAACCACGATCAGCATGACCATTGCGGTGATGCTGAGCGTTTTCGACAGGCTGCTGACCATCAGGGACCAGGAAAACTCCCGGTAAAGCATCGTCAGAACAATTGCGCCGATGGCGCCCACCGACGCTGCTTCGGTGGGGGAGGCGATACCGGCCAAAATGGCGCCCAGAACCGATGTGATCAAAGCGACGGCAGGCAACAACGCCGTGAGCGTGCGCCATATTTTTTCACCAAACGGAATGTCGATGATTTCTCGCGGAACCGGTGGGCCGTCCTGTGGCCTCAAGGTCGCGCGTATGATCACATAGGCCAGAAAAAACGCCACCATCAACCCGCCGGGGATGATGATGCCGGCGAACAGTTCACCGATCGACAATTCGGCGATCGAGGCATAGATGATGACGACGATCGATGGTGGAATGATCGTACCAAGTGATCCACCGGCGCAGATGGTGCCCGAAATCAGGCCTCTGTCGTAGTTCAGACGCATCATGGCGGGGATCGCCATCATGCCGATGACCGCTTCAACCGCGCCGATGATACCAGTTGCGGCGGCGAATATCGCGCTCATGGCAATGGTGGCCACTGCAAGTCCGCCCGGCAGGCGCCCGAGCCACAACTGCATCGCATCGAACAGTTTTTCCGCGATCGCCGATCGTTCCAGCATGGCGCCCATGAAGATGAACAGCGGCACGGCCGCCAGCACCGGGCTGTTGGCAACGCCGAATACCCGGTCATAAAGAACTCCGCCCAGACTATCCCCGAAGGCGGCTATGCCGAACAGGAACGCCGTTCCGATCAGGCTGAAAGACACGGGAATTCCGAGGAATATCAGCCCGAACAGGACCGGAAACATCGAAACGGCGATCAATCCATCAGGCACGCTTCAATCCTTGTCTGTTCCGCATCAGTGACTTTCGTTTTCGGCGGGACTCGGGACGGAACCCGGATTGGAAATACCGATAGCGTGACGGATGATCGTTGCCAGCAATTGCAGGGTCAGGCCGAGGAGCCCCAGCGCGATGCCGGCCTCGAATGGCCAGATCACTGGTGCCCACGGGCTGACAACTTCGACGGCACCGGATTCGAACGATCGCCAGGCTTTTCCGGTGGCGCGATAGGCGACCCACGCAATGGCAGGCAGCAGGATGAAGACATCGAAGACCAAATTGACGGTGTGCTGTGCCGGAACAGACATTCTCGTCGACAGGAAATCGACACGAACATGCAGGTTCTTCGACAGGACGTAACCTGATCCAAGCAGGAATATCGTGCCATTGAGCATATAGGAGATGTCATAGGACCAGATCGTCGGATTGTTGAAACCGTAGCGCGCGATCACTTCGAAGAACATGGTCGCGATGAGACCGACGATCAGCAGCATGGCAAACCAGGCGATGTAACGCGAAATCCGATCGATCAAATCCAGAATGTTGCCCATGCCATAATTCTTTAACGCAAAACCACCCGGAAGGCATTCCGGGTGGTTGGTTGATCGGAGTTACCAGGGCAGGTTCAGTCTCGATCCTGAGCCCGTGTGAAGGCGTTCTTCGCCCAGGTCGTCTGATATCCGATGTAGGAATCATAGATGGCCGAGGCATGCGGGTTGTCGGCCCGCTGTGCGTCGATCTTGCCTTTGATCCATTCCTGTCCGGCGGTTTCAATTGAGACGATCAACTCGTCATCCATCATGACCAGCTCATTGCCGGACTTGCGGTATTCCGCCATCGCGCCCTGGTCAGCGTGACCAAGCGAAAGGTAGCTGTGCAGGACGGTGGCTTTGGCTGCGTCGCGCAGGATTTTCTGCAAATCTTCCGGCATCCCATCGAAGGTTTCCTGTTTCAGGAAAATCTCTGTCGATGAGGACGGCTGATGCGCGCCGGGGAAGATGATGTATTTGGCGACCTTGTGATAACCCAGTGCCAGATTGCCACCAGGTCCGGCATATTCGACGCCATCAAGACCCTTGCGTTGCAGCAGCCCGAAGATCTCGCCAAAAGGCGTCACTGTCGGCGCGCCTTCAAAATTCTCCTTCAGGATGGTTGCCCATGCCCCGGTTGAGCGGTGTTTGTAGCCCTTCAAATCAGCAGCGGATTTAACCGGTTTGTGGGAGTGCGCGAATATCTCGGTCGTTCCCTGGCCGCTGTAGAATGATTGCAGGCCCATCTTATCGCGGCGGAAATTTTCCCACAGTTCCTGGCCGTTATCCATGAATGCCCAATGCATGAAGGTCTCTGGCGCCATGCCGCCCGGATAACCGGCGAGAATGGCATTGGTGGCATCGGCGTTGACCAGAAAGCCCGGGTAACTCCAGGCAATATCGACCTGGCCTTCCTGAACGGCCTCGTAGTGCTTGAAAGGATGGGCAAGGACGCCGGCGCCAAAGACCTTGATTTCAATACGTCCGCCTGACCATTCATTGACCTTTTCGGCGAAATATTTGGTGAAAATATTAAAAACGAAACTGTTCTCAGGCGCCAGGCTGGCCATTTTCCATTCATAGTCCGCCGCCTGTGCGGATCCCCAAGAAAAAGCTGCCAGCGTGCCTGCGGCGATCGTCCTGATTATTGTCTTGCGCATCATCGTCTCCCGTGTTGATGGCCGCCCCAGGCGGCGTTCCCATGACTGTGTTGTCTTGCTACCGCGGTCATATGGTATACAAAAACACTGTCTGTGTGCAATGGCGTATTGTTGTGACAGTGCCTCCATGATTGCCCGTTGCCAGTGCTACCGGCAGCCAGTGCCTCGAAGGCGTGTCCCGACGAATATGCATTCCTTGAATAATATTTAAATATAACAATGCTTTACAGGTTTTTTTGGTGGATAGAACAATTGTCGTCCACAGGCGCGGGCAGGAGCCGATTGGGCGCGTTCCAGTTGGAAGTCGCAGATGAAGCTTGCAACAGGCCGGACACATTGTATCCTATTTGAAGAATTTGCTTGTTTGGTATACCATTTGATTGAAGCGAGATAGAAGGTGGTCGATGCGGGCTCATGCGATTGATCATATCGGTATTGTCGGCGCGAAGCTGGACCAACTGGTCCGGGATTTCTCCCGTCTCGGATTCACCGTTGCGCCACGGTGTGAACTGGTCGCCATAGGCACGGATGGTTCTGAAAAGCTGCTTGGGCAGAGCAACTGCCACCTGATTTTCGACAATGCCTATGTCGAACTGACGGCGGTGGAGGGGGAAATCTCCGGCCATCACCTGGCGGCTGAAATTGCCCGGTATTACGGGCTTCATATTCTGGTTCTGCTGTCAGAGAGCGCGGATGATGATCGTGCGGATCTGCTGCGGCGCGGATTCGAAATCGGAGACGTTGCCGGTGCCGGGCGTGACATCCGCTATCCGGGGAAATCTGGCCAGGCCAGATTCCGCTGGTTTCGCGTGCCGCATGAGCGGGCACCGGAAGCCTTCTTCTGTTTTGTTGAACATCTGAACCGGGGTCTCGTCTTCGACCCGACATTAAATTCACATGCCAACGGGGCAAGGTCGTTTCACGGTGTGCGGATCTGTGTCGAGGACCCGGCTGCCAGCGCGGCAAGACTTGCAGATGTCATTGGAGCTGAACCGGATTGGATCGACGGCGAGCCGGTCTTCCGCCTTCCGGTCGGAGAGGTTGCCCTGCAGAGCAGGGAAAGCCTACAGAATGTTTTCCCCGGCCTTGATCCGTTGCCGGCGCCTTGGGTTGCCGGGTTCAGCGTAGAAATCGAGGACTTGGCGGAGTGCCGGAGTTTTATGTCCGATGCGGGTGTTGGATACTCCGATGATGGTCAGCGGATCTGGATTTTACCACAGGAAACCGGTGGCACGCTGGTCGAATTCGTTCAAAGCTCGCACCGGTAAGCAAATAGGTGATCAACCGGTCATGTGCGAACCTTTCGAGTTGTCCGCATCACAGGCGGCAAAAGCAATCGCATCAGGAAGCCTGACGAGCCAGGAACTGGTGCAATCGTGCCTGGATCGCATTGCCGCACGTGATGGAGAGACCAGAGCTTTCGCCCATGTCGACGCTGAACTTGCGCTTGCCCAGGCGCGCGATCGTGACCGCCGTCCGGTGAGCGGTCCGCTGCATGGAATTCCGGTGGCGATCAAGGACATGATCGATACGGCTGA
>JAJFHT010000291.1 GCA_021775495.1 Hyphomicrobiales bacterium
TGTCCGATCGCCTCGGCAGCTGCCGCGTCGTTTTCAAGCATATCGGGCAGGTAAGGCTCGAACGTTCCCTCGGCATCGGTGAAGCCGCCCAGTGAGAACACCGAAAAAACCTGGTCGACATGCTCAGTGAGTGTCAGGTCCAGATGCAGGTCACGCAGGCTTTCCAGAGTGGCGGCCTGCATCAGTGAAGGCCCCTTGAAGATGATCGCAACATCCTGGCCGGTGTCGCGAAAATCCCGCGCCTGCTGGTCATAGTCGCCATAGGCGGGGCTGTTGCGGTCGATAATGCCGACCGCCTGGCCGTAGAATTGCAATCCGGGGATCGTTGCCGCGGCAAGACAAAGCGTCACCAGAACGATCAGGGTGGCCGGAACGGGTGCGCGCAGCACGGCAAGGCCGATACGTTCCAGCCCGAAACCCAGACTGTTCATGGATACTCTTCCCCCCATTCAAAGGCAGGCATTAGCGGTACGGTGCCGCCGGGGTCAAGCAAAGTCGACCAATTCCGCCGTGCCGGTCCGGAACGGGGGCCTTTTTTTTGCTGGCCAGACCGGCTATCAGATCGAACCGTTCACCCGCCGGTCCTGCCGATTGCCGGTATCCCCTCGCGAGTCGAAACCCTGCCCTGTCTAAGGGTTCATGATCTGGAGAGCCTCAGACACTGATGCACGAAGAATCCGACAACCGAATTCTTGTCACCGGCGGCGCCGGTTTTATTGGGTCGCATCTGTGTGATGCGCTGCTGGCCAAGGGTCATGACGTTCTGTGCGTCGATAATGTGTTTTCCGGCAGCAAGCGTAACATCGCCCATCTGCAAGGCAATTCCGCATTTGAATTCGTGCGCCACGACGTGACCTATCCGCTGTTTGTTGAAGTCGATCGCATCTTCAATCTTGCCTGCCCGGCGAGCCCGGTGCACTACCAGTTCGATCCGATCCAGACCGTGAAGACCAATGTGCATGGCGCAACCAATATGCTCGGCCTGGCCAAGCGGACCGGCTCGCGCATTCTCCAGGCCTCGACAAGCGAGGTCTATGGCGACCCGCACACCCATCCACAGCCGGAAGAATATTGGGGCAATGTCAATCCGATCGGCCCGCGTTCCTGCTACGATGAAGGAAAACGCTGCGCCGAAACGCTGTTTTTCGATTATCATCGGCAGCACAGGGTCGACATCCGCGTCGTGCGCATCTTCAACACCTACGGCCCGAGAATGCGACCGGATGACGGGCGCGTGGTCTCCAACTTCATCGTTCAGGCCCTGTCCGGCGCGCCGATCACGATTTTCGGCAAAGGCACCCAGACCAGATCGTTCTGCTACGTCGATGATCTTGTCGATGCGCTGATGCGTTTCATGTCGCTGGAGGGTGATATGACCGGACCGGTCAATCTCGGCAATCCGGTCGAGTTTTCGATGTTGGAACTGGCGGAACTCGTGCTTGAACTGACCGGTTCGAAATCGGAACTACGGTTCGAAGATCTACCGACCGACGATCCGAGGCAGCGTCAGCCCGATATCGACAAGGCGCGTGACATGCTTGGCTGGGAACCGACGACACAGCTGAAACAGGGCCTGTCCCGGACGATTGACTATTTCGATGATTTCCTGAATGCAGCGGAGAACGCGTCCTGATCGAAAGGGCGGCAGAGCCGAAGCTACACGGACCGATATCGATGACAGATGGCGGACACCGATCCGAAGAGACAGAAGCGCACCGCCACGCCGATCTGCGTATAGCGGAGATCGGTGAACAGGCCCTGTTCAAGATGGCATGGCCGGATCAGACGGACTTCTATCTCGCCACACTGCATGCCGGATATGGTGCGCAATGGAATCCGAAGGTTCTCGGACCGCTGGCCCTGTGGAAACTGTTCCGTGATATCCGCGCCGGGCGTTACGACCTGGTGGCGATCCATCCGCCGCTTTACCCGTTCTGGCATCCGCGTTCGTTTCTTGCTGTGCTCAAATTCACCGTGCTACGCGGACATTTTGCCGCCTTTCCGGGAACGCTGTTCAGCACCATGGCCTATAGTCTTTTGCGATTTCTGCCCGAATGCCGCATGGTCGGGATCGATATGGCCGACAATTTCGGCATTCCCGGCCATCATTTCTTCCTGCTTGACCGCGCGCGGCGGTTTTTCAAACGCGAACTGCCGGTCGATCGGTGGAAGGTTTTCTATCGGACCGGCCACCGCAGCCTTCCGACCCGGACCTTCCGGTCCAGACAGAAATGGCAGCGCCGGCTGAACGCGATCAGTCCGATCGGCCTGGCGATCCTGCCGGACATTCTGAACAGCGCCCGGCGCAGTTTTGGTGCGAAAAAGAAGACTGATCTGTTTTTTGCCGGCCAGGTCAGGGATTCCAGCACCGTACGATCGGATGGTTTTGCCACCCTGGAGAAACTTAAAGCCAGGGGCGTCGTGGTCGATGTTCCGGACAAACAGATACCGTTTGAGGAATTTCACCGGCGCTGTTCGGAAGCCTGGCTGACCTGGTCACCGGAAGGATTCGGCTGGGATTGTGTCCGCCATGCCGAAGCTTCGCTTGCCGGCTCGGTCCCTGTCATCAATTCCCCGACCATCTGCCGGCATCAGCCGCTACGTAGCGGCGAGCACTGTTTTTTCTATTTTCCCGACGATCCCGACGGGCTCGAATACGCCGTTGTGGAAGCGCTCAAGGACAAACAGCGGCTGAAAAAAATGGCCGCGGCGGCAAAACAGCATGTCGATGCGCACCACACGGTCGCCTCGCTCTGCAGCCATATTGCCGATCAGGTCGTAGACGATGAAGCAATGACGCGCTGAATGGTTTTCGAGATAATCTTTGTGACACCGCTCATGCTTGGCGATGCGGCCAGTACGCCGGAATAGTCTCGCGCTTTAGAACGCAATGTCTCAAGCTGTTCGGGTTGCAGACTCGCCTGCAGCGCAGCAACCAGTGCCTGTTGCTCAAATGGTTCGCCAAGCACCTGTCCGGCGCCGGACTTCGAGACATGATCGGCATACCCGCATATGCCGCTGGTGATCACCGGCACGCCGTACAGCAGGCTTTCGATGATCACCGTTCCGGTGGCTTCGACCCGCGCCGGATGGACCATCAGGTCGGCTGCGCCAATCAGGCTGTCGATGCGGTCCGAATAGCCGATGAACCGGACCCGATCCGCGACGCCGGCCTGTCTGGCCTTGGTCACAAAGGCATCGGCATCTGTCATTCCGACCGACAGCAAAGTCGCCGCCCTGACATCCGCCAATGCAACAATGATTCGGTCAAGCCCCTTCTGTTCGCCATAGGCCGCGACATTGATCAGCAGGCGATGATCGTCGGGGATGCCGAGTTCAGAACGGATGGCGTCCCGCTCGCCGTAGAAGGTTTCTGGCGCCCGGCGGTCCGGATGCAAGGTCGGCGGCAGGACTAGGGACCGGTCTTCAGGCGTCGCATATATCTTGCGGAACATCTGCGCCTGGTTCTCGGCCAGAAAAAACACGAAGGTAGATGAGCCCCGGGCGAAGACAGCAGCTTCGAACTCCACCAGAAGCCGGTAGCGTGGCAGCAGCATTTCGAACCGGCTCCGGTGCGGCCATGGTTGCCCGGCGGCGTAGTAAAAATCGAGCCCGGGTAGCCGTTCGAAACCGATTATGGCGTCAATGTGCGCGTGCTTGCGCCAGCGCTGGATGGCTCCGGCAAAATGTGCGATGCGGCTATGATTGCTCCAACCGGCCCGCTTCAGGTTCTCCAGCCGAATCGGCGCCTTAAGTCCGCTTTGCGGTGGATGTGTTGTCAGGATTGTCACGTCGTGGCCGAGCCCTGCAAGGCCCTTGGCGATTTCGAGACAGTCGCGCTCCCGACCGCCAAGTACTTTGAAACTGTAACAGGCAAGCGCGATGTTCACCGTAGGCGCCTCCGCTCCGGTTCTCCCCTGTGGCCGGTATGGTCAGGCGAGCAGATCATCGTTGTCACTGCCAAGCGGGCGAACCGGAAATGTGCTGTCAGCAGTTGCCGCGATCGCTGGATCATCGCCGGCAAACCAGCCGCATTTCAATCCGGCCCGGCGGCCAGCGATCATGTCACCGGGTCTGTCGCCGACAATTGTTGATGCAGTCATGTCGGAACCTGCGAGCGCTCCGCCCCGCAGCAGCATTCCCGGATTCGGTTTGCGCATGGGGTGGTCGTCAATATCGAATGGCGGCCTGCCATCCCTGTGATAGGCGCAGGCAAGGACGATGTCGATCCGTACCGCGTAGTCGGCCAACCGACGGTCAATGTGATCGGTAATCGCCTCGAATGTTTCCCACGACAGAAAACCGCGGCCGACGCCACTCTGGTTGGTCACCACAATCACGGCGCAGCCGCGCCGGTTGGCATGGCGGATCAGCGGCACTACGCGTTCGATCATGATGATTTTCTCAGGCGAATCGGGATAGCCCGTATCGGCATTGATAACACCGTCACGGTCGAGAAAAAGTGCCGGGCGGCCTTTGAAATCCGAAAGGGGTCTGTTGACCCGGACCCAGATGCCCGGCTCTTCGAGATGGTTGTTTGCGAGGGTCGATTGATCCGTCATGCTTTTCCATCACCAGCCAGGCCCTCTTCGACCAGATCGCAGAGGTGATGGTAAAGGCAAAGGTGACCCTGCTGCGTGATCGGCGTGAAGTCCGACGGCACATTGAACAGCACATCGCACAAAGGCGCCAGTTTGCCACCGCTTCGTCCTGTCATTCCGATGACGGCCATTCCGGCCTTCTTCGCCGCTTCAGCGGCCAGCACGACGTTCGTGGAATTCCCGCTGGTCGAAATACCCAACAACACGCCGCCTTTGCGACCGTGTGATTCGACCTGGCGTGCGTAGACCGTGTCGAACGAATAATCATTGCTCCATGCCGTCAGGGTCGAGACATCGGCCGGCAACGCAATCACGTGATAGCCTTTGCGCTCGCGCAGGAATCGGCCGACCAGCTCACCAGCAATGTGAAGCGCATCGGCGGCCGAACCGCCGTTGCCGCATACCAGCAGCGGTTTGTCGTCACCGAGCGCGGTCGTGATCAGTGCGGCCGCCCGTTGCATCTGATCGCTGAAATCCTGACTGGCAATGGCCAGGATCGATTCGGCCGAGCGATTGAGATAGTCGTTCAAACGATCCATGCGGGATGTCTTTCAGTTCTTGTTTTCGAGCGCATTGATATGGCTGATGGTGCTGCTGGTGCTTTTGTCCGGTGTCAGTTCGGCCAGCAAGACGGTGCCGCCATCGGCCTGGACGACATCGGCGCCAACAACCTCGTCGATGTTGTAGTCGGCCCCTTTCACCAGCACATCGGGCAGCAGCGCCGATATCAGTTCCAAAGGCGTGTCCTCGTCGAAAAGCACCACCGCGTCGACGGCTGCAAGTGCCGACAGGACGGCTGCCCGGTCCTGTTCTTTGTTGACCGGACGCCCCGGGCCCTTGAGACCGCTGACCGAATTGTCGGTGTTGAGTCCGACAACCAGCCGGTCGCAATGGCGGCGGGCCTGGCGGAACAGCGAAATGTGCCCGGCGTGCAGAATATCAAAACAACCATTGGTGAAGCCCACTGTCAGGCCCTGGTTTTTCCAGTTTCTGACCAGGCGCCCGGCTGTGTCCCGATCGACGTTGTCGGGCATCTCCAAAGCGCCGATCATCCGCTCTGCCAATTCATCGCGGGTGACTTGTGCCGTGCCGCGTTTTGCCACGGCTGCTCCGGCGGCGGCATTGGCCACACTTGCCGCCCGCCGCTGGTCGAGACCGGCTGCAAGCGACAGGGCAAACGAGGCGATCACCGTATCGCCGGCGCCGGAGACGTCGAAAACATCCTGGGCAACTGTCGCGATATGATGGGCATCGCTGCTGCCGACAACGCTCATGCCCTCTTCACTGCGGGTGGCAAGGACGAATTCAAATCCGTGCCGCTCGACCAGTCCGCGCGCGGCGTGCTCCACCTCGGTATCTGTGCCAACCGGCGATCCGGATGCCAGGCTCAACTCGGCACGGTTGGGCGTCACCGCCGTCGCACCGGCATAGATCGCATAATCCGGCCCTTTCGGATCGACCAGCACCGGTATGTTCCGTTTCGAACACTGGGTGATGATTTCCGCCGCCGCGGCATCGCTGAGCACACCCTTGCCGTAATCCGAAAGGATCACGATATCGGTCTGCTCCAGGGCAGTTTCCAGATATTCGAACAGGCGATTGCGGTCGGCGGCATTCAGCGATGTATGGTCTTCTTCGTCAAAACGCAGCACCTGCTGGTTCTGGGCAATGAATCGGCTCTTTCGCGACGTTCGGCGACTGTCGCTCTGCAGGATTCCATCGGAATTCGAACCGAATTGCGAAATCATCCGGCGCACTTCAGCTCCAGCATCGTCGCGACCGATCACCGTACACGGGATGGCCGTCCCGCCGAGCGACACGATATTGGCCACGACATTGCCGCCACCGCCCAGCATGGTCTCCTGATCGCGGCCGAGCAATATGGGGATCGGCGCCTCCGGCGAAATGCGATCAAGCGTTCCGTAGACGAAACAATCGAGCATGAAGTCGCCGACCACCAGCACGGTCAGGTCGGAGAAACTGGCAATGGCATCCTGGGTGATTTTACAGTACATGCCTGCTACGCGGTCTGTTCGCTCGGGGTTGGTTCGCTCTGACAATCAGCAACGCGGGCTCACCTTTACGGATTGGGTTTGCAGATGGCAAGCGGCGGCGAAGAGCCGTCAATGGAGAATGGAAAACCATGATTTTGGTCACCGGTGGCGCAGGGATGATCGGCAGCAATCTTGTCAGTGCGCTCAATGCGGCCGGCCATGACCATATTCTAGTTGTCGATGATCTGACCGACGGCACCAAGTTTCGCAATATAGCCGATCTTCGCATCGCCGATTACGAGGACAAGGACACCTTCCTTGCGCGCATCGAACGCGACGAGGATCTCGAGCTCGATGTCGTGTTTCACCAGGGGGCATGCTCTTCCACGACGGAGTGGGACGGGCGTTTCATGATGAATGAGAATTACGCCTGGTCCAAGACGTTGATGGCCTACTGCCTGCGCCGGCAGATACCGTTCATCTATGCGTCGTCGGCGGCGGTCTATGGCAGCAGCAGCACGTTTTCCGAAGAACCGGAAAACGAAACGCCACTGAATGTCTATGGCTATTCCAAGAAGCTGTTCGACGATTATGTGCGCCGGACCGCGCTGTCGCGCGACGAACACTCTCCGGTGGTCGGGCTGCGTTATTTCAACGTCTATGGCCCGCGCGAGGCGCATAAGGGGACAATGGCCTCGGTTGCCTATCACCTGTATCAGCAGGTCGGAAAAGGCGAGAATCCGAAACTTTTCGGCGCCTGGGACGGTTACGGCGCCGGCGAGCAGAGCCGCGATTTCATCCATGTCGCCGACGTCGCCGATGTTGCGCTGTGGTGTTGGAACGCCGAAATCAGCGGTATCTTCAATTGCGGTACCGGACGGGCCGAACCATTCCGCACCATCGCCGAGACAGTCGTCGCAACGCTTGGCCGCGGCAATATCGACTACATCGATTTTCCCGACCACCTGAAGGGGCGCTACCAGAGTTTTACGCAGGCCGATATCAGCCGATTGCGCGGCGCCGGATACAACGGCGCGTTTCGCGATGTGGCCAGCGGCGTCAGGGATTACATTGAATGGCTGAAGACCCGACCATCCTCGTAATCGGCCCGCGATGGGTGGGCGATATGGTCATGGCGCAGTGTCTTTTCTCGGCGCTGCGGCAACGCTTTCCAGGTGCCGCCATTGATGTCATGGCGCCGCAATTCACTGCGCCCCTGGTCAGGCGCATGCCCGAAATCCACAAATTTGTCGATGACCCGTTGCCGCGCGGCCGGATCGGGTTTGGCCGCCGCCGCAGCGCCGGCCGGCTGATGCGCGGCGTCTATAGCCACGCCTACGTCATGCAGGGCAACTGGAAATCAGCGTTGATTCCCTATTTTGCGGAAATTCCGCTGCGGACCGGTTATTTGAAGGAGTTGCGCTACGGGCTGTTGAACAACATCCTGCCATTGGAAAAAGCCGACAAACGCAAGACCGCGCAGATGTATTTCGCTCTGGCCGGGGGCGGCACGTTTCAAAATCCCAGATTGAGCGTCAATCCGGACAACCAGAACAGGCTATTTGCCGAACATGGCCTGAAACGAAATACCTATGTCGCGCTGATGCCCGGCGCCGAGTTCGGGCCGGCAAAACGCTGGCCGCCCGCCAGATACGCAGATTTTGCGCAAAAGATGATGGGCGATGGTGCCGGCATCGTTCTGCTGGGATCGGCCAAGGACAAGCCGGTTGCGGCCGAGATTGCCAAATTGGCGCCAGGAGTGGTCGATCTGACCGGCAGAACCTCCCTGGAAGACGCGATCGACATTCTGGCCGGTGCCCGGCTTGCTGTCTCGAACGATAGTGGGCTGATGCATGTTGCAGCTGCAGTCGGTACGCCCGTTCTGGCGGTCTACGGATCGACATCGCCGCACAACACGCCGCCGCTGACAGACGCCAGCGAACTGGTCTGGCTTGGCCTTGATTGTTCTCCCTGCCACAAGCGCGAATGTCCGCTGGGGCATCTCGACTGCATGAACCGGCTGGACGCTTCCCGCGTGCTGGCTGCGGCCGACCGGCTGTTGCAGACCGACAGGCGACCGGAATGAAGATACTGATCGTCAAGACGTCCTCGATGGGGGATGTCATTCACACATTCCCCGCGCTCACCGACGCCGTGCGGGCGAATCCGGAATATGTGTTCGACTGGTGCGTCGAGGATGCCTTTGCCGATCTGGTGCGGCTGCATCCTGGCGTCCGCTATGTCCACAATGTAGCAGCGCGACGCTGGCGCAAGTCGATTTTCTCAGGCGGGACCCGCCGTGCCATCAGGCAATATGTCGGTACCGCACGGGCCGAGCATTATGATCTGATCATCGACGCACAGGGGTTGATGAAAAGCGCGCTGCTGGCCCGATTGGCCGGCGCACCGATTGCCGGGCTGGATTTCAGGTCAGTTCGCGAGCCCGCCGCGGCTTTGCTGTATTCGGCGCGGCACGGGGTCGAGCGTGACCTCCATGCGATCGATCGAACACGCCTGCTGTTCGGCCGAGCCCTGGGTTACATGCCAGACCTGTCGCATCTGGATTACGGACTGAAGCGCACCAACGCCGCTGTCGGCGATGGACGGACCGTGTTCCTGTTGCATGGCACGACATGGCCGAGCAAACACTGGCATCTTGCCGGCTGGACCGACCTTGCGGCAAGTCTCGTCGCGCGGGGCCTGCAACCGCTTGTGACGTATTCGAATGAATCCGAGCGGGGCATAGCCGAGCAGATCAGCAGCTCTGTTCATGGCACCCGGATGATCGACAAGACCAGCCTCGGCACGATTGCCGAGATCATGGCCGGATCCGCCGCAGCGGTGGGAACCGACACCGGGCTGACACATCTTGCCTGTGCGCTCGACCTGCCGACCGTCCAGATCGCGCTCAGCACGGCACCGGGTCTGACCGGACCGCGTGGCAGGCAGGTCGACGTGGTTTCGGCAGAAATCGAATGCGCCCCCTGCCGCCGCCGCAATTGCCCGCTGGTTGCGGCCGGTGACATTCAGCCTTGCGCTCTGACGGTCCGTCCGGACCGTATCCTGTCGAAACTCGACCACATGATCTGATGGTTACGGGTAGGTCTCCGCCGCGCTGAACGACATCCCCTCGGCATCCTTCTTCGACACGATGGGCATGCCCTCGATCTGCCAGTCGATCGCCAGATCCGGATCATTCCACAGGATCGTTCTTTCATGTTCGGGTGCGTAGTAGTCGGTTGTCTTGTATTGCACCTCGGTGTCGTCATAAAGCGCAACAAATCCATGGGCGAAACCGGCAGGAATCCACAATTGCCTGCGGTTTTCCGCACTCAGTTCCATTGCGGCCCATTTGCCGAAACAAGGTGACGAGCGGCGAAGATCCACGGCTATATCGAGTATCGCGCCGTTCGAAACACGCACCAGTTTCCCCTGCGGCTGCACGATCTGGTAATGCAGGCCGCGCAGCACATGTTTTTTCGACTTGCTGACATTGTCCTGCACGAATTCGGACGAAATCTTCGTCGTGTCGTGGAATTTGCGCGCGTTGAAACTTTCAAAAAACCAGCCGCGATCGTCGGGAAAGAGGTTTGGCGTCAGGCATAGAACATCAGGTACGGCAAGAGTCTCGACGATCATTCAGAACACCTGTTCTTTGAGCAGCTGCAGCAGGTAGTGGCCGTAACCGGACGCGCCCATTTGACTTGCAAGTTTTTCCATGTCTGCGGCATCGATCCAGCCCTTGCGCCAGGCGACTTCCTCCGGACAACCGACCTTCAGTCCCTGACGTCGCTCCAGCGTCGCCACGAATTGGCCGGCCTCAAGCAATGAATCATGCGTGCCCGTATCGAGCCATGCGCACCCCCTGCCCATGATCTCCACAGAAAGTCGCTGCTGTTCAAGATAGAGCCGGTTGAGATCGGTGATTTCCAGTTCGCCGCGCGGTGAGGGTTTCAGCGTCTTGGCAAGATCAACGACGTCGCTGTCGTAAAAATAGAGCCCGGTGAGTGCGTAGTTCGATTTTGGGTTTGCTGGCTTTTCCTCGATGGACCGGACCCGACCATCGTCGTCGAAATCAGCAACGCCGTAACGTTCCGGATCGTTGACATGATAGGCAAAAATGGATGCACCTTCTGTCTTCTGACTGGCACTTGACAGCAATTGCGGCAGGTCGTGGCCATAGAAGACATTGTCGCCAAGAATGAGTGCGCTGAGATCGCCGGCGATGAAGTCCGAACCAATGAGAAATGCTTGTGCAAGTCCGTCGGGAGATGGCTGCACGGCGTATTCAATGTTCAGTCCCCATTGTTTGCCATCGCCGAACAGTGCGCTGAACCGCGGGGTATCTTCGGGAGTCGAGATGATCATGATATCCCGGATACCCGACAGCATCAGGGTGCTCAGCGGGTAATAGATCATCGGTTTGTCATAGACGGGGAGAAGTTGTTTCGAAACCGAAATGGTTGCTGGAAACAAACGGGTTCCGGCGCCGCCGGCCAATATGATACCCTTGCGTGTCATCTGTTTTCCATCAATTCGTGGACGGTGCGCCGAACGTGCATGTGCCAGTCCGGCAATTCAAGCTGGAAAGCCCGACTGATCTTGCCGGTATCGAGCAGAGAATTTTGCGGCCGCGGCGCCTTGGTCGGGAATTCGGCGCTTGAGACATTGTGGACCTGTTCCGACGGACAGGACAATTGTGCCCCGGCCGCATGCGCCTCCGACAGGATGAAACATGCGTACTCATGCCAGCTTGTCTTCCCTCCGGCGCTCAAATGATAGATCCCGGACTCCGCCGGCTGGTTTTGCCACCGATATAATATGAGTGCGGTGATATCTGCGATCAGCTCCGCGCCGGTCGGTGCGCCGAATTGGTCGTCGACGACTGACAATTCTGTTCTTTCCGAAGCCAATCGCAAAATTGTCCGGATGAAGTTGCGGCCGCGCGCGGCGTAGACCCAACTTGTGCGCAGGATGATGTGCTGACCTCCTGCCTGCGCAATGGCCCGTTCGCCATCACGTTTGCTCGTGCCATAGACGCCGAGCGGAGCGGTCGGATCATCTTCGACATAGGCGCCCGTTTTTTTGCCGTCGAAGACATAGTCGGTCGAGTAATGCACCAGCAGGCCCCGGCCGGCCATCACCCGGGCCATGGTGTTGACCGCGCGGGCGTTGATCACTTGAGCCAGATCCGCTTCCGTTTCGGCGCCGTCGACATCCGTATGCGCGGCGGCATTCACCAGCACATCCGGCGTCGTTTTACGCAGGAATGTCTCAAGTCCTTCCGGATTGTCGAGATCCGCTTCCCGCCGCGTCGGGACTGCAACGCTTCCCAGCGGCGCCAGCGCGCGCTGCAACTCCCAACCGACCTGACCGCTTCCGCCCAGAAGCACGATGTTCATGCGTATTGCGCCTCGACCCAGTCGCGATAGGCGCCACTTGTCACCTGATCGGTCCAGTCCCGGTTCGACAGATACCATTGGACGGTTTTCTCAAATCCGCTCTGAAAACTCTCGGTGGGCGACCAACCGAGTTCCCGCTGGATTTTAGCGCTGTTCACCGCATAGCGCCGGTCATGCCCCGGCCTGTCGCGCACAAAAGTCATCTGATCGGCGTAATGTGCGCCGTCGTCACGCGGTACTTCTTTGTCGAGAGTGGTGCAGATCGTTCGGACGGTGTCCAGATTGGTTTTTTCATTGCCGCCGCCGACGTTATAGACCTCGCCAGGCAGCCCCCGGTCCAGAACCGCGCGCAGGGCGCTGCAATGGTCACCGACATAGAGCCAGTCGCGAATTTGCAGACCATCACCGTAGATCGGCAGCGCTTTGCCGGCGAGCGCGTTGTGGATACACAGGGGGACCAGCTTTTCGGGGAACTGAAACGGGCCATAATTGTTGGAGCAATTGGAGATCAGGACCGGCAGGTCGTAGGTGTGGAAATAGGACCGCACGAGGTGGTCAGAGGCCGCCTTGGAAGCCGAATATGGACTGTTGGGTGCGATGCGGCTGACTTCGCTGAAAGCCGGATCATCAGGCTCGAGCGTGCCGTAGACCTCGTCGGTGGAGACGTGGAGGAAACGAAATTCGGGTGTTCTGCCGTCCCAATGGCGCACAGCTTCAAGCAACCGGAAGGTTCCCACCATATTGGTCTGCACGAAAGCCTCCGGCCCGGTGATGGAGCGGTCGACATGGCTTTCGGCGGCAAAATTAATGACCGCCCTCGGAGCCGACTCCCGCAGCAGCCGCGCGACGAGGTCATTGTCGCCAATGTCACCGCGGACAAAGCGGTAACGCGGGTCCGTCGCAACACTCTGGAGATTTTGCAGATTTCCCGCGTAGGTCAGGAGGTCGAGATTGACCACCGGTTCGTCATGGCCGGCAAACCAGTCCAGAACGAAGTTGGACCCGATGAACCCGGCTCCGCCGGTGACAAGTATGGTCATGACGCGATTCCCGCTTGATTGGAATTGGAGCGATAAGGTCTTGCGATGCTTCTCATCAAGCGGCCCCAAATTGCAAGTCCACCCGCCCAACTCGGGTTGATCTGCTCATAAAGCAATCTGCCATGAAAAGGAACTCGCGACCAATTCGGTTTCAAATACAGTTAACTGCTGTAAATCGCCGATGGGCTTGCCCACCATTGCAACTTATGTTCAGTGCCGATCAGAAAACTTCTGGGTGGAAAACCGCCATCGGTATTCGATCCGAAGAACGTTATCTGATCGGACACTCGGCCGTGCGAGGCCGTTTGACTGACTTTCTGGGAATCAGGTTCAATGGCCAGTCTTGCAACCAAATTGACGACGAAGCTGATACAGTGGCGCGCGCGCGCGTCCGGTGCGTGGATCGACGGCCATCCCGATCTGTCGTGGAAAGACTGTCTCTACAACCGAATAGCCTGCATCTCGAAGGTTGCCTCGATCATTGAACCACAACGCTATCTGGAGATTGGTTGTGATTCCGGCAATGTCCTGAAAGCCAATGCTTGCGCTCACAAGGTCGGCGTCGATCCTGGCAATGGCGGCACGATAAAGACGACCAGCGACGCGTTTTTCGCCGGCAGCACGGATGAGTTCGATTTGGTTTTCATCGACGGCCTGCACGAATATAAACAGGTCAAACGCGACATCTACAATTCGCTCAAGGTGCTGTCCGACAACGGCGCAATTCTGTTGCATGATTGTCTGCCACTGAATTACCCAGCGCAAACGATTCCCAGCATTGCCGGCCATCGCGACTGGAACGGCGATGTCTGGAAAGCGATTGCCGAGGTCAAGCAGGATCCGGATGTCGATCTGCGTGTCGTTACGGTCGACCATGGTGTCGGTCTTTTGCTGCCACGACCCAACAGTGATCGGAAGGATTTTGGCGTCACCCGGTTTGGCGATCTCGACTACCACTTCTATCTTGAACACTACCGCGATTTCGGCCTGATCGATTTTCACGGGATTTCAGATTTCATCGCCGGACCGTCGGGCGGGACGGTTGCGGGCTGATCGCCGCGCTCCAGTTGTCACGCAGCTTGCTATTTCCCCGGCCAGAAGTTAAACGCCCGGCATAATTGGCGTGCGCTCCCATGTGCGCCTTCTCTCAAAAACTCCATTGAAAACAGGCAAATGGCGAAATCGGCACTGATCACAGGCATTACCGGGCAGGATGGCGCTTATCTGGCCAAGCTGCTGCTTGAAAAGGGATACGAGGTCCATGGCGGCTTACGGCGCATCGGCGTGATCGGCACCGGCCGGCTCGACGAACTGGACGTCAAGGATGATGTCGAGCTGCACGATTTCGAACTGCTCGAAGACACCAACATACAAAGGGTCATCGAGAAGACCGCGCCCGATGAAGTCTACAATCTTGCCGCGCAGAGCTTTGTCGGCGTGTCTTTCGAGCAGCCGCTTTACACCGCGAATGCCGATGCCCTCGGGACTTTGCGTATCCTCGAATGCATTCGTTCGCACCATGCCGAAACCCGTTTCTATCAAGCCTCGACATCAGAAATGTTCGGCAAGGTGCAGGAAACGCCGCAAACCGAAACCACACCGTTCTATCCGCGCAGCCCCTATGGCGTGTCCAAGCTGTTTGCCCATTGGGCAACCGTCAATTACCGCGAAAGTTATGGCTTGCATGCCTGCTCGGGTATCCTGTTCAATCATGAAAGCCCGTTGCGCGGTTCCGAGTTCGTCACCCGCAAGATCACCCTGGCTTTTTCCCGCATCGCGGCCGGCAAGCAGCAGCATGTAGAACTGGGCAATATCGATGCACAGCGCGACTGGGGATTTGCCGGGGACTATGTAGAGGGCATGTGGCGCATGCTGCAGGCCGATCAGCCCGACGACTATGTCCTGGCAACCGGTCAGACCCACACCATTCGCGCCTTTATCGAGGCTGCCGGCCGGGCGTTCGGTTGGGAGATCGTCTGGAGCGGCGAGGGAGTCGAGGAAGTCGGAACCGACACCGGATCGGGACGGGTTCTGGTACGCATCAATCCGAAATTCTACCGGCCTGCCGAAGTCGACATGCTGATCGGCGATCCGAAAAAGGCGGAAAAGCAGCTCGGCTGGAAGCGGACCGTCGATTTCGATGCCCTGGTCGCCATGATGGTGGAGGCTGACCGCAAGCGCGTTGAAGCCGGTGTACTGCCGTTTTGATCGCTGTAACGGCGGATGCCGGGCGCCGGCGATACATGTATAAGGGTGTCTGAAAACAAGTTCTGATCGACGGACATCAACGCCGCGGGGCGGTCCGGTTCGACAAAGGGGTGGATTTGGTCGCGCTCAGCGTAGTTCTTCCGGTTCGTAATGGCGAAGCCTATCTGGATATGGCCCTGGCCAGTATCCGGGCCCAGACTTTTGAAGATTTTGAACTGCTCGTTGTCGATGATGCCTCCAGCGACCGAAGCGCCGAGATATGCGCGCGGCATGCGCTTGAGGATGCTCGCGTTCAAAGGCTGGCAAATACTGGCAGTGGTCTCGTCGATGCGTTGAACTTCGGCGTGACCTGCGCAAAGGCGCCATTGATCGCCCGTATGGATGCCGATGATATCGCCCTGCCAGCCCGGTTTGAAAAGCAGATGGCCGCAATGGCGGCCGATCCCGGCCTAGCCGTATTGGGAACGGGAACGGCGCGTATCGATGCCCAAGGTCATCCGGTCGACGCAACGACCCCTCCGACGGATCCCGACGAGGTCGCCCGGATATTGCTGAAGGGCAATCCGATGGCCCACCCGACCGTCATCATGCAGCGTTCGGTGGTCGAGGCGGTTGGCGGTTATCGGCCGGCCTATCTCAGGGCGGAAGACTATGATTTGTGGATGCGCATCGCCGAGATCGGCCGAATCGGCAATCTTGCCGAACCCTTGCTGAATTACCGGATCGGCACCGGTTTTCTACCGGATCTGTTGAAGGATCAGGTCAGGAGCGAGATTGCGGTTCGGGCGTCGGCCATGCTTCGGCGCGCCGGCCTGCCCGATCCGAGCGACAACTGGGCGACCATCGATCAGGCCGGCCTTGACGAGCTTGGCGTTGATGCGTCGGCGGTCAATCGCGAGATCACCCGCCGCGGGTTACAGATGGCAAGATTTCTCAGGAAGCTGGGCGATCAGGAAGGTTTTCGCGCCGCGCTTGATCTTGCCGATAGCCAGCCGCGCAACGAGATGGGCGCGGTTGTCGACCACCTGCTGCGGCGCGCCAAGGTCTTCATGTAGATCTTTTCCCGCAAGGGGTTCAGACTGAATTCCGGTGTTCCACCGGCGGTTTCAACTCGCCATCGAGAATACTCTGCAGCAATTTGTCGAGCGCCGGCTCGCGTTCCGCATTCGAGTGCATCCAGCCGGAGGCATTGCCAAGGTGCACGCAATCGTCGAACCAGTCGATCTCATCCGCCGTCGTTGCGAAATTGCGCTGGTGTCCGATCGAACGCCGCTTCGCGAACATCATCTCCCTGCCGGCCCGTCGGGTGGCCAGCACGCGAGCATTCATACCGCCGGTATCGAGACCGATGAACCAGTCCTGCCGGAAGTCCAGTAGGCCGTCATCGTCGATCCCCCGGGTGAACAGGCAATAGCCCGGCCACAGATAGCTGCCATTCGCTCGCTCCTCCAGATCGCCGTAAAACAATTGCCCGCGCAGCCGTTCTTGCGGGTCGAAGCGTGATGTCGGATAAAGATCATGATCGAAACAGCCCCAGGCGTCCGGCGCAGCCGGGCGGATCACATTGTGGTAAATCCAGTTCAACGCCAGGCCATGCGAGCGGCTGGCGTGGCGGCTCGTCCGGTAGGGATTGGGTGGCAGGGCGAGGTATTCAATGCCCGCACTGGCGCACTCTGCCGCGATCGTCTCCCTGGCCGCCGGGTCCGTTGAATTGTCAGCCACCAGGAAGACTGCATTGGCAAGATGCCGATTGACGAAGCGGAGCTGCCAGCGGATCGTCCAGGGTGCGTTCCAGGCGATCGAGAGCATCAGATTTTGCCCCGAAATCCGTTGCAGCAACTGTGGCACTGCATTCGCATCATCCAGCATCGTGGAGACGAAACGGCGATCCATCCGGTCCCACAGCCAGGTTTTGTAGGCCTGTAGCACAGGCCGCAATCGCAGCCAGTCTGCAGCGGTATAAGTTGCAATCGCTCGAGGCATATGCTTCAGGTTCGGGTTCAATTGGATAGGGTGTGGCGACCGGAAACGGCCGCTGTTCGCCGGTGGATTCTACAGTTTCGCGACACGGCTGGTCAATGGGAAGAAACAACCGCAAATGAGCAGCAGCCGGCGTATTTGGCTTGACGTTACGACGTCGACCCGGTCGGGTTCCGTTCACGACGGCACCACGCGCGTTGAGCGCGGGCTGATCCGGGAACTGCCGCCGCTTCTGCCGGACCGGATGGGGTTCTGCACTTATAATCGGTCGATGAAACGGTTCGCGGCGACACAGGCGCCGGCCGCGCCGGACAAGGATCGCGCTGCCCGTCCCAGGCGCGGCAAGCCGGGCGCCCTGCGGGCGATCGGCCGGCGGGTTGAGCAATATGTGCGGCGCCGGATCAAGAACACGCTGCGTCGCGGTCTCGGGCAGCTGGAACGCATTCGCGGCCATGACATTTTCCCCGAAGCATCGCCCGGAGACATCATCCTGCTGGCCGGCGAAAACTGGAGCCGTTATGATTTTGACGTGTTGCGGCAGTTGCGGGCCGAATCCGGCATTGCCATCGCCGCGGTGCTGCAGGACATGATACCGAGCGTCCATCCGCAATTCTTCGAAAATGAAGCCTTCATCCGGCGGTTTGATACCTATGTTGATTTCCTGGCCAGGGATGTCGACCTGGTGCTTGCGATCTCGGAGTCGACGAAGGACGATTTTCTGCGCGCCGCGCCAAAGGACATTGAAATCCCGTGCCCTGTGTCCCGGATTGAACTCGGCTCCGATTTCACGCTGTCGGAAAACCGAAAGCGGCCGGACGCGCTGTCCATTTCCGGCGACAGGCCGTTTGTCCTGTCGGTCAGCACGATTCAAGCCCGCAAGAACTTCGACCTGCTCTACCGGCTCTGGCAGAAATTTGGCCTCGACGGCCGCACCGACCAGCCGCATCTGGTGATCGTCGGGAAGCCGGGTTTCGGCAGCACCGACCTTTTGCGCATGATGGCGGGCGATCCGTGGATCGCCGAGACGGTGACCCTGCTGCACGGGCCTTCCGATGCTGAACTCGGCTGGCTCTACCAGCATTGCCTGTATACGCTCTATCCGTCCTGGTACGAGGGATGGGGACTGCCGCTGTCGGAAAGCCTGGCCTATGGCAAGACGTTCATTGCGTCCGATACGTCGTCGCTTCCCGAAGCCGGACAGGGACTCGGGATTCATCTCGACCCCTATGACGCGGCCTCCTGGGAACGCGAAATACTCGGTCTTGCCGAAGACAGGCAGCGGCTTGCCGAAATGGAGCGGCGCGTTGCCGCGGAGCGGCAAACGGCAAGCTGGGCCGATTGCGCCCGCGACACCGTCCGCGCTCTAGATCAGATTCCGCGTACCCGCCGGTGAAGCCGCCATTGTTGAGGTGGGATTGGTACCGCGACGACAATGCTGCGGCCAGATCGGTCGGCCTGTCTTTCATTGCCATGTTCTGTGCTGGGCTGCTGCTGCGATCGCCGTGGCTTTCCCAGACAATCGGCTATTTCGTGCTTGTGCCATCGGCCCTGTGGTTTGTTTTCCAGCATCGCAATGAAATCGGTTCGGGACTGAACACCTCCCGGGCCTATCGACTGATCATTGTTGGACTTGCCCTTTATTTCGCAGTCCTTGTGGCTGCTACCTTTGCGCCCGATAATGACTATCTGCCGGTCGGAAGCCCGCTGAAACGTCTGCGCGGAATCCTGATAAGCCTGGCTTGCGTCGCCGCGATAGGCGCGACGGCTCGGCATTTTGAAGCCTTTCCGAAACTTCTGGGCCGCTACGTGGCTGCCTCCATCCTGATTGCGGCGATTGTCCTGCTCTGGGCGTCCCATTCCCTCGGCCTGCTTGGCAACGGCCGGCTCAACGGTGTTGTCGGGTACAATTGGGTTCTCAATCCCAATGCCATGGGAGCCGTCTATGCGATCTGTTTTTCCGTTGCTGTCGGCCATGTGTTGCATGGTGGCCTGGAACCCGTTGAACGGGCGGCGGTGCTGCCGGTTGCGCTGCTGATCCTGGTAATCGTATTGTTGACCGGAAGCCGCGGTGCTCTGCTTGGATGTGCCGCCGCCGTCGGCATTGCTGTTCTGGCCCTGTCCCGGCGGCTTGCCGCTGCAATCGTCCTGTTCATGCTGTTGTTGGGTATGGTGCTCTATCTGCAATACCCCGATTGGGTAATGACGCTGATCGAGCGTGGCGATGCCAATCGCATAGCTATCTGGAAACACCATCTTGCAAGCGGACTTGAACAGCCATGGCTTGGCCGCGGCCTGAATTTCGATATCAAGTTCGTTCTCGGCGACGTTGACCCGACTTTCGAGCCGCCACAAAATCTGACGTACCCGCTGTCTCTGCAGAGGGTCGAGCTTATCTACACGCCGCACAACATCGTTATGGCCGCATTCGTTCGTGGCGGTCTGTTGGCGGTCTTGCCGCAATTGCTGGTCTGGTCGGCGGCGTTGTGGAGCTGCATCGGGGCGGCGCGAGCCGGTTGGTATGTGCCGCTGTTGCTGGTGGCGACTGCTTTCACCATCTGCATGGTCGACCACGAGATGCTTGCCGGTTCGTTCAGCTACTACTGGTACCTGTTCTGGTTGCCGCTTGGTGTCGCCGCCGCCGCGGCAAACGGCGCCGGGCGCGCCGCCCAAGGCTTGCGGATTGATCGTCTTGAAGGTAAGCCCGCACGCTGAACCGGCCGATCAACGGCTCGTTCCGTCGACCTTGAGTCCGGGAACCCGAACGAGATGATGATTTCTGCCTTCACCTTTGGCCGGAACCTGCTGCGCGCCTGTTATCCGGTGCGCGAATGCATCGCTTCAGTTCCGCCGATCGTCGATGAATTCGTGGTCAATATCGATGAGGGCGACAACGAGACCATCGCCGCAATCGAGGCAATGAACGAACCCAAGATCCGCATCGTCACCAGCAGCTGGAATCCGCGCATCAATATTGGCGGTTACGTGCTGTCGCAGCAGACCAATATTGCCCTGTTCAATTGTAAAGGCGATTGGGCAATCTACCTGCAGGCCGATGAACTGATTCACGAGCGCGATCACCAACACCTTGTCGACTTGATGAAGAAACACAAGGACGATGATGGGGTGGAAGGCATCGTCCTGCGGCGTCTGACATTTTACAACGATGCCCATACGCTTTCAAACGTGCATCCGTTTGCCATCGACCCGGTCGTGCGCATCGTCAAGCCGCACCGCTTTGTGTTGTCGCGCGGCGATGCTGCGGGATTTACAGTTCATCCCAAATACAAGGATCGCGGGCGCGCGGTCCGTGCGGTCGACAGCGGTGTTGATCTCTTCCATTACGGCCCGCTTGGTCAGGTAGCGTTGCAACGCAAGAAAAAGCTTGCCGACGACCTGTGGCAGGACGAGGGGACTGGTAGGACGTTGCCGGAACCCTATGTGCGAATACCCCGCCACTTCGTACGCCGCTACGAAGGGTCGCATCCGGCCCCAATGGCAGGCCAGATTGGCCCGGTCAGTGAAGCACTCGATCTGGATTCCCCCGACTGGCGCCGGTCGATGAATTTCCGCGAACGCCGCAAATGGTTGCGGACCTGGCTGATCTTGAATGTCAGTTCGATCTTCAACCGCCGCCGTGATCACCGGATCGTCCGCACCTGATCGGCGGAACATTGTTCACCACCAATATACGCCAAAGAGACTCAAATGCGCTTATGCGGATTCGCGTATTGACAGCTGTGGATAATCGGCGTTGTATGAAAAAAAATACGCTTAAGCGAATAGAAAGTAGTTGTATTGAAGCAGATTGCCCGCAGCCCGAAACAGATCGGCGAAGCGTTGCAGAGGGCCCGTAAGCTGCAAAAACTCAGCCAGGCTGAGGTCGGTTTCCGTTCCGGCTTCCGCCAGGCGACCATCTCGTCTATCGAGAGTGGCGACGCCGGCACGCAGCTGAAAACCCTGACCTCTGTGCTCGCGACACTCGGGCTGGAGCTTGTCATCCAGCCGCGCGAGGGCGACGGCCAAGTCGACCTGGAGGAAATTTTTTGACCTCCCGCGAGGCGGAACAAGTGGAGACCGGTTTTCGGTTAAGCCGAGCGGTGGCTTCCTGCGGGATCGCAAAAGTGGGGACCGGTTTTGTGACAAATCGAGCAGCGATATAAATGCCGCGCGGGCGACCCAATCCACCGCTTGTCCTGGTCATGAACGGCCGCCGTGTCGGCCGCCTCAGCCTGGCCGTCAGTGGAGCCATCCGCTTCAAATATTCCAGCGACTGGCTTGACTGGGACCATGCAATCCCGGTGTCGCTTTCACTGCCGCTGGCGGAAAAGACCTATGCCGGCGCGCCGGTTGCCAACTGTTTTGACAATCTGCTGCCGGACAGTCCCGCCGCGCGTGAACACCTGGCAGCCGAATTTGGTGCCGAGGGCACCGACGCTTACCACCTGTTGCGCATCATTGGCGGGGATTGCGTCGGCGCGCTGCAGTTTTTCGAGGAAGACAAGATCCCTGATCCCGGCACCGCGCTGGATGGCGAGACCCTGAGCGATGTCGAGATCGGCGCCATGCTGACCGACCTGCCCGGTGCGCCGCTTGGCCTGCAGCGCGGCGACGATTTCCGCATTGCCCTGCCGGGCCTTTCCGACAAGACGGCGCTGCTGAAAAAGGACGGTCAGTGGATCCGTCCGACCGCCGGTACGCCGACGACGCATATTCTCAAGACGGCGTTCCGCGAATTGCCGGGCGGCGTTGCGTTTTCCGATTCGGTCGAGAACGAGTTTTTCTGCATGCGGTTCTTTGAAGCCGCCGGCGCGCAGACCGCGCGCGCAGAGATCTGCACATTCGACGGCGTGCGGGCGCTGGTGATCGAACGCTTCGACCGTAAATGGGCCAGGGATGGCCGGCTGATCCGCCTGCCACAGGAGGATTTTTGTCAGGCTCTCGGCCTGCCGCGCGAGAAGAAGCTGGAACGCGATGGTGGTCCCGGCCTCACCGATGTGCTGGAACTGCTTGGCGCCAGCGACCGACCGGCCGAGGATCGCCGCGCTTTCCTGCGTGCGCAGATCTTGTTCTGGCTGCTCGGCGCCACCAATGGCCATGGCAAGAATTTTTCCCTGGCCCTGCTGCCCGGCGGCCGCTTTCGCCTGACGCCGCTTTATGATGTCGTCTCGATGCAGCCGGCCCTGCATGCCGGGCGACTCGGCCGTAACGACATGCGCCTGGCCATGTCGATTGGCCGCGACCGGGAAACCCGCATCCACCAGATCGCCGGCCCGCAATTTCTGGAATCGGCCAAGGCGGCGGGTGTCGATGTGCTGATGGTCGAGGAACTTCTGGCCCAGATCACCGAGCGCGTGCCATCGGCGCTCAGCCAAACCATGGACGCTTTGCCGGGCGATTTTCCGCGCTCCCTGGCCGAAACCATCGCCATGTGAGGCCGAATTCAGTCCGCGTTTGTGCCCAGCAATCGGGCAAGCTGCGCAACGACGCCGGCAAGCTGATCTGGCCCATCAAACGATTCCGTATGAACAAGATACGCTCTAAACTGGACGGCCGCAAAAATCATGTTAAACGGAGCGGCTGAAAAACCGTGAATTCCAGCCCGTTTTCCTGCTTTGCACCGGATCCGCCATGGCCCGCATTGTGATTTCCGATGACACCAATACCTATACCGGCCGCACCGGAGAGACCATGCCGCTGGGTGGCACCGAATCCTCAGTCATCCAGCTGGCCGAGGCCTTTGCCGCCCGCGGCCATGCCGTCACGGTGCTGACCCGCACCGACGAGCACCTCACACATAACGGGGTCGACTGGGCGCCGCTCGGTGATGCCGAGGCCCATGCTGGCCCTGATCTCTATTTGCCGGTTCAGCATCCCCGCCTGTTCGGGCAGGTCCGCAGCCCACGCCGGCTGGCGGTCTGGCTGATCTGGCCGGTCAACAATCTGCGCCATCACAAGCGCATTCCTACCATGTGGCGTTATCGCCCGGTGCCGGTGGTGGCCAGTGCCTGGCAGGCGTCGGAATATTCCTGGGTGCTGCCGAAGAAAAATCCGCCGGTGATCATCCCGCTTGCGGTCTCGGAAGACTGGCGCAATCTGCCGGCGCTGGAAAGCCCGCCGCCGCCGCGCGCCATCTATGCTTCCATGCCCGGCCGCGGCCTGCCCTGGCTGCTGCCGGTGTGGGAAAAACTTATCCTGCCGAAAGTACCGGGCGCGGAGTTGAACATTCTCGGCCTGAAGAGTTTCGCCAAGAAATATTCGAAAGACGTGCCCGACCTGCCGTGGATCAGAGCCATGGGCGAGGCCGGTCGCGCCTCGCTGCACATCCATCCGACCCTGCCACGCGACGAACAGCGCGAGGTGATGCGTCATTCCAGGGTCTATCTCTATCATGGTCACAAATCCGAAGCCTTTTGCCTGGCCGCCGCCGAATCCCAGGCGCTCGGCGTTCCAGCCGTGGTTGGCCCGGTGACGGTGCTGCCCGAACGGGTGCGCGACGGCGAGACCGGATTCATCCGCGACCATCCTGAACGGTTCGCCGAAGCCGCGGTGCGCATTCTCACCGATGATGTCCATTGGAAAACGCTGCACCAGGCCAGTCTGCAACGGCAACAAGGCCTGAGCTGGGATGATGTTGTCGCGGAGTTCGAACAAAAAGTGCTGTAGCGGCCCGTTCGCCTGCGGCAACTGCAATCGGCAAGCGGACAGTCGAGGCAAGGGCCGATATGGAATTCGTCAGCCAAAGTACAATATTAGCCGGCTGAGAAGTGCTGTTCATTATATGAATAGCCGGCAAATCAACAATCGGACCAGATCATTTCAGCTCGTAGAGATTATAGGTCCGATCCGTCACGTTTGACAGAAGCTTGATATCGAGATCGCTGCGGCGTTTTTTCATTTCCGCAACGAAGTGCTCCGAACTGACAAGATAGGCCGGCGGATCGATCTTCATCAGTGCCTCGACACCGAGATAGCGGACCGGTCGATTAAGGTAGGCCAGCATATTGTTGTCAATCCTCAAGGGCGCATAGATTATGCTATCCTTGGCGGCGGTCAGTTCACGCACGGATTCCGCGGCAGTTCGCGACTTGTCGAACTGTTCGGAAAACAGTGGTGCTGCGATCCAGCTCCAGGCGAATTGGTAGACCATCAGGCCCGCAAGCAGGGTCAGCGCGGCACGCGTCAGCCCCGGAAGTTTTTTCCTGAGCTCCTCAAACGACAGTCCGGCAACGCACACGAGCGGAAGAAACGCAGGCATGGAGTAGCGCATATTGCCCCCGGGCCAGATCGCCAGCGCGGCCAACGCCACTCCGCTGTACAATAAAAGCGCCTGCAGCAGGAGCCGCTGGTCGGGGTCGGAAACGACCGGTTTACCCTTCCACGCAAGAATGCCTGCTGCCACGACCATCAGCCCCGCCGGCCCGAACTGTATGAAATTGAGCAGGAAGCGTAACCGTCCGGTGAGATAGTCGCCCATGGTCATTTCACTGCTCAAGCGCATGTAACCGAGCATTTGCCCCAGATCGAGTTCGTCCCAGACCAGAAAGTACCAGAAGCCGAGAATGCCCAGGCTGACAATGCCGGCGATGATGAAACCGGGCATCTGCCGCCACTCCTGCCGGATCAGGATAAAGGCGCCGATCCCGAGGGGAAAAAAGGCGGCCGGCTGAGGTCCCTTGAAAAGAGCAGTGGCTCCGAGCAGAACGCCGATGGCGATCCAGCTCAGCCATCGGTTGATGCCGGCCGGCTGCATCCGCCACCACAGCACGAAGGCGGCGAATTGCACCACCGAAAGGGCAATGTTGGATTCCGCAGTGACAATTTTGGCCAGAATATTCGGGCTGAACAGGAAACACGCAGCTGCGAGCAGCACCGCGGTGCGTGAGACGTAAGGGCGCAATAGAAAGAGGATGAGCATCGCGCCACAGAACAATGACAAAATCACGGGCAGTCTGACCATGATCTGCGGCACGTCGTCGAATGGCAGGCTCAGACCGGCGATGATCCAGGGCATCAAAATCGGCCGTTCCGACCATGGATGACCGAACAGCTGGGGCAGCCACCACCGCTCCCCCTCCAGCGCGCCGCGCGCCAGAACAACCGCATGTCCTTCCTCCAGATGATAGCCGCGCAGGAAGACCAACGGGACCAGCATCAGGATCAGGATGATGCCGATCAGAACGGAATTGGGTATCGGAATCAGCCCGATGCGGTCGACAAGATGGTCCATGCGGACGCGATTGGACCCGGTCGCAGCTCCGGCTGGTGAATCGGTCTCCTGGTCTCTCTGCCCGTTCATTGGAGCCTTTTCCATGTGACAACTGACACGTTTCAACTGTCTGTCGACAAGAAAATCTGCTTCTGCAGACCTCGGCCTGCGGATGCGGCAGCCGTCTTGCTCGCTCTCAATTGCAAACAGTTCGGCAACTGAAGAGCGCATAGCAGTTCGATTGTCGTTCGGCCAGCGCCTCGCGGGCATGAACTCCCGCCGGTGCGGCAGCCGAAAATTAGTCGCCGGTGGCTTTCAGCGTCTCGCGCACCAGATAGCCGACATTAGCCTGTGACGTGTGATTTTCGATAGTGAATTTTCGTGCCGCCCTGGCCATGCGTTTCAGTTTTGTTTTGCTCTTCAGCGCCATGCGGACCGTCTCGCCGAGCCCGCCCGGCTCGATATCGTAGTAATAGGTTTGTTTGCCGTGAGTAAAAGGCCGGTGGCGTTCGATCGGTGCGCGGCTGATCAACGGCACAGAACCGCACAGCGCCGCCTCGTAGTGGCGCATGCAATCATGCCCCAGCCCTTCCGGCGACCATGTCAGCCAGGCGCTGGCGCAGCGCCGATGGAATTCTTCCGGCGGCAGCCGGCCGGCGGGAATATCGATGCGCAGCCCATCGGCCTTGAGCGCTTCAAGTTCCGCCGCCCCGCGCGTCCGCAGCCAGGAATTGCCCTCGATGCCGCCGGCAAAGAACACGTCCGAGGTCTTGTCCAGGCTGTGTGGCAGGCTGTCCGGATCGAGCCCCAGCGGGGCGCCCAGCGATATCGGTCGGATCTTTTCCAGCCGCTCCTTCCACTTGTCCTCGCGTCGCATCCGTGGCGTCGGCAGGTCCTTGTGCGCAGTGCCCATCAGCAACCGCCATCGGTCGCTCGGGATTTCCCGCATGAAATAGCCGGTCGACCGGTCGAGAATGCCGCAATTGTGTTTCATCAGCAGCGGTACATCGTCCTGGTCGACCGCGGCGATCGGCACCCGCTGCGACCGCACCATGTGGACGCCGAAAAACGAGAACATCGGGAAATCGCCGCGAAAGATTTTTCGGCTGAACAGCGAGCGGGCCATCTTTGGCGGCGACCAGGCCGCGTGCCGGTTGACATGCAGAACGATCAGCCCGAGCTCCGGCGCCTGCAGGGCCTTGCGCATGCGCAGCCATGTCACCGGGGTCAGCACATCCAGCCCGCGCTCCGGCACCCGTTCGGCCCGCGTCGACATGGTGCAGAAAAAATCAGTCGCTTTCGGAAAAACCGAATGCACATAGGGCGCCCCGCCCAGCTCGACGATGCGCCGGCTGCCGCTGGTGAAATCTGCAATGGCCTGTTCGACCGGGTCCATGAAAGTACTGCTCCGACAAAAATCGTTCGATGTCGCCCGGGTTCACGACCACAATTGAAGTCCAACGATGTCCAGTGAGCCGGAGAATCCGGTCAAACAATTCAATCTAGTCGAAAAATGGGTCTAGCACCGGAAGTTGGGTGTGAACAGAGTTGCACTGGAGGCGAAAACGAGCGCAATAGCTTGCCATTTGGCATAATAATGATTATATCATGCCAAAATGGAGTATATGATGCCTGTTCTGGAACGTATTGAAACGGCCCCACAAGAATTCTCAGCCGATCCGCTGACCGATGAGGAAGGTGCGGCAATGTTCCGCGCTGCGATCAATCTGTTCAGGCTGTGGGGTGTGACCGACACCGAGGCGGCAACATTGCTTGATCTGCCGGTTCGCACCTTTGCTCGCTGGAAGGCTGGTGGCCCCGGCCGCATCAGCCGCGACGGCAAGGCGCGCCTGTCAAATCTGATCGGCATGCACAAGGCGCTGCGCATCATTTTCCGCGAACCGAAACAGGGTTACGACTGGGTGAAAAAGCCGAATGCCGCATTTGCCGGCCGTTCCGCGCTTGAGATCATGCTCGGCGGTGAACTGACCGACCTTATGCGGGCGCGGCGGTTGCTTGATGCCGAACGTGGTCTCTGGTGATTGATCCGAAGAGCGTCACGCGCGCTCCGGTGCAATGGCCGGACGCCGTGCGCATCATCCGCAGCATCCATCCGCCGTTCGATCTGTTCGAGGACATTGCAGATCCTGGCGACTGGCCGCTGCTGATCGCTGCCGAACAGAAGACCAACCCGCGCCTGATGGACAGTATCGGCAATCTCGACCTCGTGCCGCCGGAGCGGCGCGTCTCCGGTCCCGGCGCCAGTTATCTGATGGCGCCCTTTACCCATGTCAGCACCGACCGGCCGAGCCGGTTTTCCGATGGCCGTTTTGGCGTGTTTTATGCCGGGCGTGCATTCGAAGTCGCGCTGTTCGAGACGATCCATCACCACGGCAACTTCATGGCCGCAACCGATGAGGCGCCAGGATGGACATCGCAATTTCGCGAGATCGTGCTCGACATCGATGCCAGCCTGCATGATCTACGCGGCGCTGATAAAGCTTTCGCCCCGCTTCGCGACCCGGACGAATATTCCTCCGCCCAGGCCCTCGGAGGAGCCCTGCACGCGGGCAAGTCAGACGGCATCGTCTTTCCAAGCACCCGCTTTTCCAGCGGTGAATGCGCCGGACTGTTTTACCCCGACCTGGCAGCAAACCCCCGCCAGGGCAGGCATCTTGATTATCACTGGAACGGCGCGCGCGTGGATTACTACCGCGACGCCGGCAGCGGCGAAGTCTGGCGGGTCGGTTGAAGGCAAGACGTACTGCCTCAATCCGGTTGCGGCAGTTCCGCCCGTCTCAGATCTTGAGCCAGATGGCATCTTCAACTGATGACGCCATGCCCGGTTTTGGCTGTGGGATAGCGCCCGAGGCTGTGCCCTCCATGATCTTGCGGCGCATGTCTTCGATCTCGCCGACATTGTCATGGGTTGAGACCATGAGTATCTGGCCGGCCGGGCCGCCCATTCGAACCCTCAGTTCAACATCCTGACCGCAATAGTCCTTTATCGCGGCAAGACGCTTTTTTGCGAATTGAACATTCTCATCAAGATGGCCGGAATTCGGTGTGACAGTTCTTGCAAATACTGCAGTCATCATCTCTCTCCCTGTCAAGACATGGTGCGTGTGACCGAGGCCCGGCGATTGTGTTGTCTTGACGTTTGAACACACCAATTCACATACGCCCGGCAGCAGAACAGTAAAGCGCTCCACGATCGAGTCCTTGATATGCATCAAGCTGTCCGGCATCGAATTTGCCCAGAAGGTCTCTGCACAACCGGAATTTCGATGCGGGAATTCCGATCCCGCCGGTAGCTTGATCACACGCTTGCGCAACCACAGTGCCGGGTGTTTTATTGGCTGGTCCGCCCAACCGGCGCGGGCAGCGCCTGGTAATCTGCGCGTTTGCAAAATAGGTCGGGACAATTCATGCCGCAGCTCGCCGACCCTCTTCCACAAGCCATCGAGGCAGAGACCGAATGGCATCCCCGGTTACGGCCGGAAGACGCGGCGGCGCGGCGGGTTCGCGGCGCCATGGGCCTGCTGCTGGCCTATCCCTGGTTCGACCGGCTGTCGCTATGGGCGCTGACCAGGTATTTTTTCCCGCTGTCGCGCATCTGGGCCGCCGCCACCGCATCGGAAGGCGTGCCGGAACGGTTCCTGGCCGGCATCCCGCTTGATCCCGCCGGCATCGATCTCGATCGGGTGCAGAGCGTACTCTTTTCCACCGAGGCCGCGCGGGCGACCGCCGCAGCGGTCGATGGCGCCTGGCAAACTTCCTTTTTTGGCGATGAGAGCCGCACCCCGGAAGAGCTGGTGGCGATCGAAACCGCAAGGCGCGACCGGCATCACAACCTGAACGTGATGCGCCGCAGTTTCCGTTTCCTGCTGAAACATCCAATCCCGATCGTCCATTCCGATCCGCCGGGTCCCGATGAGGTCGCCGCCATCTATGGCCCGGCCCTTACCGACCGCCGGCCGTTCTTCGCCGCGCCGGATCCGATGCCGGAGATAGAAGTCTCCCGCCGCGTTCCAGGCGCCGTCGGCACCGATTACTGGATCCGTTTCCAATCGCCGTCCGTTGCGCTGGGCGACACCGTCTATGCCCGGGTCAGCGAACCGGAGGGTGTGAAGAACCCGCCGACGCTTATTTTCGGCCACGGCATCTGCGTCGAATTCGATCTCTGGCACGGCCTCGTCGACGAGGTCGATATGTTGTGCCGCATGGGCATTCGGGTCATCCGGCCGGAAGCACCGTGGCACGGCCGGCGCCGGCCATCTGGCCGCTTTTCCGGCGAGATGATCGTTGGCACCGCGCCGTTCGGTGCGCTGCATGCCTTCAGCGGCGCCGTGCGCGAATGGGCAGTGCTGATCGACTGGGCCCGCCGTACCGGCACCGGTCCGGTCGCTGTCGGCGGTTCCAGCCTCGGGGCACAGATGTCGATGTTGTGCGCCGATGTCTCGCGCCACTGGCCCGAACGCCTTCGCCCCGAAGCCATGCTGCTCTTGACCCATGCCGGTAACCAGCAGGATGCGTTGCTGAAGGGTGTGCTCGCCCGGGTGTGGAAATCACGCGAGGCGATGATGGCGAAGGGATGGACATTCGAGACCTCCGGACAATATATGCCGATCCTCGATCCGGACTGGGATGTGCCGCCGGTGATGCCGCCGCGCAACATCGTCTCGGTGCTTGGCCGATATGATCACGTGACGCCGTTTGACAGCGGCCTCGGCCTGCTCGACGCCTGGAACGTTCCGCAGCCCAACCGCTTCATCTGGCGTCGTGGCCATTTCTCCGTACCGATGACGATGATCCGCAATACCAGCCCGCTGCGCCGGTTTGTGAAGATTATGAACCGGCCCGGGTAACAGGGAGCCGAGCGTGACCAGCACCATTACCCTTCCGGTCTGGCTGTTCATCATCCTGCTTTTCACGGCGCTGCTGGTGTTCATCCGGGTGGTGGTGTTCCCGCTCTGGGCCAGTTTTTGGTCGGCCCGCACCCGCAACGTGGTCGAGGAGGTCAATCCCGGCCTGCAGCTTCACATGTCGTCATTCAACCTGTCGCAGCGCCGGGTTCTGGCCGACCGGCTGGCCTGTGACCCGGAAGTCGAGGACGGTGTTCGCCGGATTGCCGCCGAGCGTGGAGTGTCGGTTGAAAAGACACGGCGCGAGGCCTGGCGCATGGCCTGGGACATCGTGCCCGCCTTCAATCCGTATTTTTATTTCCGAGCCGGCTATCGCATGGCGCGCAGTTGCCTGCGGTCGCTGTACCGGCTGCGTGTTGCCTTTGTCGATGAAAACACCATGGCCGGGGTCAGCGATCAGGCGGCGGTGGTGTTCATCATCAATCACCGCAGCAATATCGACTATGCCGTCGCCAACTATCTCACCGCCAGCCGCACCATGCTGTCATTCGGTGTCGGCGAATGGTCGCGGGTCTGGCCGATTCAACCGCTGATGCGCATGACAGGCGGCTATTTCGTCCGGCGCGATTCGGGCGACCCGCTCTACAGGCTGATGCTGAAACGCTATGTGCAATTGGCGACTGAGGCGCGGGTGCCGCACGCCATCTTCCTGGAAGGGCAATTGTCACCCGATGGCAGCGTCGGCGAGGCCCGGCTTGGCCTGTTGAGTTACGTGACCGAACGATTCGACACCGCGAACGGCCCCGACCTGATCTTCATGCCGATCGGTATCAATTACGACCGCATTCTGGAAGACCGCAACATGGTGCGCTTTTCATCGGCCGAGTTCCGCGCCAAGGGCAAGTCCTATGTGCTGCTGCAGGGTTTGCAGTTTGCCGGCCGGGCGGCGTGGCAGCTGATCCGCCACAATCGCGCTTTCGGTTATGCCTGCGCCCGGTTCGGCAATCCCGTCTCGTTCAGACAATGGCTGACGGAGGCAAATGTCGACTGGGCGCAGCTGTCGCGCAAGCAGCGTTATGACTGGGTGACGAAACTGGGCAACAGGCTGACTGCCGATATCAGCGCCATCGTCCCGGCGACCCCTGTCCCGGTCCTTGCCCGCGTCTGGTTTGACAATCCCGATCTTGCGCTGACCCGCCAGGCCCTCGAAACCCGCTTCTCCTCCCTCTGCGCTGAACTGGGAAAAAGCGGCTGCCACGTTGTGCTGGTAAAGGACGATGAGGCCGCAACGCTGGACCATGCGCTCGAACATTGCTGCAAGCGCGGGATGATCGTTCAGGATGCGGAAGGGCTGTATCGGCTCAACGAGGCGGACAAAACGCTGGCGCACTATTCGGGCAATTCACTGACGCAGTTCTTTGAGCCGATGTGAATCACTGACTGGACATTAAAAAA
>JAJFHT010000292.1 GCA_021775495.1 Hyphomicrobiales bacterium
GCTCGTTAGCTTTATGGACTACGATCTGGGATACTTTGACGACGAGACATGCAGACTGGAACCACTTCAAAATCCTTTCGGACCAAAAGTGTTACCTATGTCTCCGGTATGAAACGTAACCTATGTGTCCAGAACGGACCCTTGAGAAATGGCGATCCCGACAGGATTCGAACCTGTGACCTGCGGATTAGAAGTCCGCTGCTCTATCCAGCTGAGCTACGGGACCGTTGCGATGAGCTTTTACCGGCTCAGTGCGTCCACGGCATTCTGCGGTCAAACCGGAAATTCTCCGAATAGGACATCGGTCTGCGGCGTGGTTTTTTCGGCTCTTGGACGCGGTAGGCGATGCCGTTGCGTTCGGCATAAGCGGTCGCCTCTTCGCGGCTCTCGAACGACAATCTGATCTGCCGCTTCATGTCGCCGGAACTGGTGTAGCCCATCAGCGGATCGATTTTTTTCGGTTCGGATGGCTCGAACTCGAGCAGCCAGTTGCCGGTTTTAGCCTTGCCGGACTGCATGGCTGTCTTGGCGGGACTGAATATGCGCGCAACCATGGTGCTGCCTACCCCCTCGCGGCGACGGATCTGGGAGTGCCGTCGAAACAAATTGCAGGTTGGTCGGAGCGGCAAGATTCGAACTTGCGACCCTCTGGTCCCAAACCAGATGCGCTACCAGGCTGCGCTACGCTCCGTCTGCCCTGCATTGCGGTCTCAGTAGTGATTTCATTCGCGCTTCGCAACCCCAAAAGACTTCAGAATGAATTTGCTAGGCGATTGCCTGCCTATTGCCGCTCGTCGTCGTAATTTGGCCAATGCTTGGTCTCTTCGATGACAATGTCGAGAAAAGCCCGGACATTGGCCGAAAGCTGGCGATTGCTCGGATAGACAGCGTAAAGTCCCTGCCCCTCCGTGGCATATGACGCCAGGACACGGACCAGCCGTCCGGTCTGAACTTCCGTTCGCACCACTCCCTCCGGCAACAAGGCAATCCCCAGTCCCGATCTGGCCGCTCGTGTGGCAAATCCCATGCTGTCACCGGCAACACGCGATCTGATCGGAACGCTGACATCGCCTTCCTGGCCCCGCAGGTGCCAGGAGACGGCAGAAACCGAAGTGCCGTGAACAACACAATTGTGGCGCTGAAGCGCTGAAATCGTCTCAGGCTCACCGTAACGCTCAAGATAGTCCGGGCTGGCACACAGGACGCGGCGCGCCGAGCCGAGTTTCCGTGCGATGAATGAGGAATCCCGTAACCGGCCGGTGCGAAAGGCGAGATCGATGCGCTGCTCGATCAGATCGACATAGTGGTCGCTGAGCACCAGTTCGACGCTGGCATTTTCGTGACACTTCAGAAAATCCGCAACCCAGTCGGCAAGACCACCCTTGGCGAAATCAACGGGCGCGGAAATGCGCAAGGTACCGGACGGAGCAGTCTTTGTGTCGCCGATCAGCCGGTTGGCGGCATCAAGTTCCTCCAATCCCTTGCGACACTGCTCGTAGTAGGCACGTCCGGTTACGGTCAGCGACAGTTTGCGTGTGGTCCGGTGCAGAAGTCGCACGCCAAGCGATGTTTCAAGCCGGCTGATCTTGCGGCTGACGCTGCCCTTCGGCAACCCGAGATGTTTCGCGCCGGCGGTGAAACTTCCGGCTTCCACAACGCCGACGAAAACCGCAAGTGCGTTGAGATCCATCAGTGCCACTCCCATTGACGTAAATATGAAACAGTAAAACGCAATTTACCCTGATAATGCAACAAACAGACTCCCCCTACATTGGTCGAACAGAAGGATCACAACCGAACGGAGCCAATCATGTCAGAAAAGAAAACAGTCCTCGTTGCTGGCGCAACGGGCAATCAGGGCGGTGCGGCAGCAAAAGCGTTGTTGCAACGCGGCCACAAAGTCGTCGCCCTCACACGAAATCCCGAATCCGAAAAAGCCCAGGCCCTCGCCGCGCGCGGTGCCAGCCTCGCTGTCGGCGATTTTTCCGACCGGGATTCACTGGTCCAGGCAGCAGCCGGTGTCGATGCGGCCTACGCGATGACAACGCCGTTTGAGGCGGGAATCGACGCGGAAATCGAACAGGGCAATATGTTGATCGAAGCCATGGTTGCGGCAAATGTCGGACATCTGGTTTTGGGCTCGGTCGCCGATGCAAACAACAAAACCGGCATCCCGCATTTTGACAGCAAGTTCGAGGTCGAAAAGCGCCTGGCCGCTTCAGGACTTGCCTATACGATCGTCGCGCCGGTCTATTTCATGGACAATGCGCTCGCCGTCTGGGGATTGCCGGCGCTGAAGGAAGGCAAACTGGCAATGGCCCTGCCGGAGGACAAAGCGCTGCAGCAGGTCTCGGTCAAAAACATCGGTGAGTTTGCGGCGGCAATGATCGAGCGCCGCGAAGCAGTGTTTGGCCGGCGTTTTGACATTGCCGGCGACGAACCAACCGGTAGCCAGGCTGCAGCAATCATCGCCAAGGCGGCAGGCCGCGAAATCAGATATGAGGGTTTTCCGCCGGACTTCCTGCGCGCCCAGAGTGAGGATCTGGCGTTGATGTTCGAATGGTTCGAGCGAACCGGCTATTCGGCCGATATCAATGCTCTCCGCCGCGATTTTCCTGAAATTGCCTGGCAATCGCTGGAAGACTGGGCCGGCGAACAGGACTGGAGCGTGCTTGGCTAACTACCGGGCATCCGTCAATCAATCTTGAGGTAGGGTGCGTAGCGGCTTGCTGCCGCCTTTACCCGCCGCTTGATCTCGGCCTCCACCTGTGCCGCCGGAATGGCGCCCTGCTCGAACCTGCCTGACACTGTCGCTGCAAGACTGTTGATCCGGTAGAACTGGTTGGCATCATCGCCGGAAATACGGCCGGTCAGCTGGAAATCGAGCGCAAACTCTGAAAACGCCTCGTCGGCACTGAAAGTCGCTGTGACACGTCCCTTACCTTCCTCATCCTGCCAGGTCATGCGCAAGGTCCGTTCATCGACCGGTTGGAATGTCGGAACGCTTTTGAGTTTTTCCGGATCCGCCGTTTCTCCTTTACCGACCAGTGCGAACCGGTAGGCCGGACCTTCCGGCTTAAGGGCGAAGCTGAGTGGCACACCTTCAGCGAGCGTGCCGATCACGGCGATCACCGCGCCGGTGATGACATCATACAACGAATCCCCGATCGCCGGAATTACGCCGTCGCGATCGGGTTTGGTTGCCCGATATGCGCGCCATTCCCGGTCGATCAGCTGGATCAGGCCGAGCGGTGTCGTCTCGCGTCCGTTGACGATGACGCGGGTCAGTCTGACCTCGCCCTTGTACGATTCCGGCCATCCGGTCATGGCGTCGCCGGGTTCCGCCGGTTCGCCGGCCTGCTGATCGGGAGAACCGGCATCGGCAAGACCCGCCAGAACATTATTGATCCGGGTGCGATAGGCGTCACATTGAGTATTGGCCAGCGCCTGCCTGAGCAGGCCGATAGCATCTTCGGATTTGCCCTCGCGATGCAGCGATCTTGCCTGACCGAAGAGCGCTTTCGTTCTCTCTTCGCGCTCGACGGCGTTTTGATAGTCGGCCTGTGCCTCGGCGAAGGAAGGATGGCCGATGCTGCCCAGTTCCGCGACCTTTTTCTCGGCGGCAGCAAACTTGCAGGCAATGATTGCCGCGCGGGTCTCGGCAAGAAGCGTGTCGTCACCGGCGCCGCGGACAGCCGCGATCGCCCGATCGATCCTGGCCTGATAGCTTGAGCATTTGGTGTTGGCGCGCGCTTGGTTCAACAGTTTCACCGCCTCCGCCGGCTTGCCACCTGTGTGCAGGGCCTTCGCCCGGTCAAACAGCGCCTTGGTCCGGCGTTCCCGCTCCAGCGCGCTTTGATAGGCCGTGCTGAGTGAAGGATAGGACGTCGAGTCCTTCATCCGGCTCAACAGAGTCTTCGCTGCCTTGAATTTGCATTGCGCGATTGCTGCCTCGACCGCCGCAGCAATATCGTCAGCAGCGCCCTTGGTCAGGGCCGATTCGGCGAGTTTCAGGCAGCGCCTTGCATCGATCGCCGCCGCACCGGCAGCTTCTTCGAATATCTCCGCGACATCAGCGCTTGCCCGCGCCTCCTCGGCCTGAGCCGCCAGCAATTGCGCAAGGCCTTCGCTGCCCTCGCCGCCCGTCTCTTTCGCGATCGCATCAATTGCCGTTTGAAGTTCGTCTTTCTTGTCGCCCAGTTCGGACAGCGCCGTTTCGATTTCGCCATCGCATTTCTTGATCTGTGCGGGGAAGGCAGTGATCTGATCAAACAGACGTTGCCCTTCAGCCAGCGTATCGGCCATTTCCGGATCGCCGCCAATGGCCGCTTTAAGGGAGGCAAAAGCCGCCTTGGCCAGCGGCACGATCCGGTCAAGTTCCCGTTTGCTTTCAGAAAGAGTGTTCTTGTATCCGTCGAGCCCGGACGGACCATCCTCCAGGCCGCCGGCATCGGCGAGCAGTTTTGTCGTGTCGGATCCGACCCTTTCGAGGGCTTCGGCGATTTCGACAGCGGTGCCGGCTATCTCCTCGCTTTGCAAAGCAGCCTGTGTTGCCGTTTCAAGCGAGCGATGCGCTGCTTTGGCCTGCCGATCGGCAGCAAGGACATGTCCGCGCACTTCGGTCAGCATGCGGCGTTGCAGAGCTTCGTCCTTTTCCTTGCGCAGTTTGGATGTCAGATCGCAGGCCGACAAAGCGGCGGATTCGGCTTCGGATTTCGCCTTGACCACGACCTCGGCGGATTTCTCCGCGCTTTGCATGGCCGCTTCCAGCTTTTTGCGTGATCGTTCAAATTCCGACCGCTTCGGAGCAAGTTGCTTGAGCCGGTTGGCGATTTGCTCGGCCCGCGCTGCGAGTTCGGCGCGCGCAGCCGCCAGTTCCGCAATTGCCGACTTGGCCGAACTGCACGCCGCCGCTCCCGCCGAAGCGGCTTCAACAGCCTCGCCATGCAGGCCACGGAGCACATTCAGTGCTGTCTCCGCGGTGTCTTCATCCCCCTCCAAAGGCAGAGGGACATCAAGGGAAAATGTCCGTACAAACGGTACATCCGACTTCGAAAGCTCGGTCATCCACTGGTTGATCGTCAGCTTTTCGCTGGCGACCTCCCCGGCGCTCGCCGAAACGGCAACCGAAACCTCGGGCGACCTGGTTGCGATGCGAGCCATGAAACGTCCGGAAGCATCGGCCATCGTCACGCCACATCCCGGCCATTCGATGCCGGCCGCTACCGAAAGCGTGATCTGCGCTCCCCCGCATTCGGCGCATTGACGGTCACGGTCCCGCTTGTCGACGACCCGGCCGTCTACGACCAGCAGGGACAGGTCGTTCAGGCGCTGCCAGATCCGCTTGTACCGCTCATAGATACCGGCGCGGCCGATGCTGCTGCCCTTTCCGGCATAGTGCTTTTGGACAAATCCCAGCGCATAGGAGAACGCCAGCCGCGACAGAAGCTCGGGATCATCCAACGGATAGCGCGACAGCAACAATCCGGTTTCACGGTCTAGAAACGCCGCATAATCGTTCTCGCTGCAATCGGCATTGAGCCATGCTCCGTCCCGCAGCGCCTTTATCCGTGTGGTGATCGCCCGGATCACCGCCTGACCTTCCGCAATGATGCCCGGAAGACCTGGATGGTGGCTGTGCCCCGGCAATCCCTTCAGATAGTGTTTCGGCCCGTAGGGCGTATTGTAGACGGCGGCGATGGTCGCCATGTCCGTGTCCTTGCCGACATATTCGACAAGGCCGATGGCGGCAGCACCGCGGATGAAGGCCCGAGCGGCTTCCACACCGCTCCGGCCACCTCCACCGGAACGCCCTTTGATGAAGCCGGCTCCGTTCCAGAAATAGAGCTGCCCCTCGTCCTGCGGAATGCTCTGGACGTAGATGTCGCGCAGGAACGGATCCTGCTGATCAAGCGGACAGGCCTGCCGGTCTTCTCCGGCCATGGCCTTGAATGCCAGCGAGCGTTTTTCCAAAAGCGTGTGGGTGGCAAGGCCTATGCAATGGCCCTCACGCTGACGGATCAGTTTTTCCAGCTTGTTGGCCTGCACCAGCGCTTCCTTGGCGATCTGGCCATAGGCCTCAATAAGCGTACCCAGCAGCGAGACGCCGGGAACATTGGAATCGGACAGATATCCGCCGAACTTTTCCATCAGTGCGAACATGCCGGTCAGCCGGCCGCTATAATCCTCCGCGGTGAATGCCGCATGGATCATTCGCGCCGTATTGACGATGTCGTAATCCCGGTTGAGCGTGTTGAAGCGGTTCTCATATTTCCGAAAGCGTGTGATCCATGGGCCGGAAAGACCAAATTCCTCCAGGATCTCCGCCACCCTTTCCGGGCTCGCTTCGGGCTCCGCGTCCAGCTTCCTGACCGCCCCGGTCAGCTTCTCCAGCCGCTGCTTCGCCTTTTTCCACAGATCAGAAAGCCCACCGACGATTTCACGGGAATTGTCGTTCTGGTATCGCTCCAGATAGGGCTGGAATTCGGCGAAGTGTGTACCGAAATAGTAATTGACGTAGGCCGACAACTCCTGGTCGGGGTCTTGCAGCCATGCCTTGAAATGCTCTTCGGGAGAAAGCGTCCGGCGCTGCTCTTCGCTGAGTTTTTGATAGACGACCTCCCGCACCTGGCCGGCAAGCCAGGTCAGGAAACGATCATAGATCGCATCAAGTTCGGCTTTACCCCGCTCTTCGACACCTGCGCGCAGGGCCGCCAGCCGCGCCCGGACACTCGCCTCGACCTGTTCACGCGCATATTCGCAGGAGGCATAACTGAAGGTCGACATCGACAGATTGACACCACCGACCCTCAAGTTCTTGCCAGCCGCCAGATCGGCAATTTTCTGGCACGGGTCGTGCGGCGGCGTGATGATCAGCGTCGGCTCGGCACCGGCAACCGCCGGGAAGAGCAGCGTTGCAAGAAGGATCAGAAAGGAGAAAAACCGGCCCGCCATCTGTGCTCCTAATTTAAATCCAGATCACTGTCGTCGGGGAACCCCAGTTCACCGAACGGATCATCCTTCGGTGCTTCAACCGGTTTTGTGGATGGCGGCTCCGGAGTAACGACAGGCTGTGGTGTTTCGACTGCGGCCGCGGGTTGCTCTACCGGCTGGGTGGCCTGCAATTGCTGCTCCTGAAGCAATTGCTCTTCGTACTCCAGGTCCGGCGCCAGATAATCCAGGCAGGTGTCGCGGTATTTGGAGCCCGGATAGACGGACAGGATTTCCAGTTTCAGCCAGCGATTTGCCCATGGCTCAGGCAGAAAATAGGGCACGGCCTCATCCTGGTCGATCAGCTCAATCGTGGTATCGACACCGAGGTCACTGGTGATACGGACTTTGCGCGGCCGCGCATTTTGAGAATAGGATTTTCGAGATTTGCCGTAGCCATTGCCGATCCAGATACGACGGTACGGGAAACCTCCGTCAATGCGGACCGTGACCGATTGCCCGATACCATGGCCGGACACGCCTTCGCACCAGGCCGTGCGCCCGTCGCCATCCTGCGCGGCCAGCCTGTCCGGACCGTAGGACCATTTGCGCGACGGCCGCAAAACCGAACTTGCGCAATAATGAATGGCGTCGACGAATTGTGTCGCACCGATCGTGTGGCAAATTTCCGCTTTTGCAACAGACGTGTGCACACCAAACAGAAGCGCCGCCAGAAGCAGCGGATTGAGAGGCTTTCGGGATCGTAACATTGCGTGCCACCCACACCGGAACTATCCACACAGTATTCCCCCGGCCCACCGCATTGCATTGATATGCATCAAAATTGATGGCGGTCCGTCGGTCATCAGGAGGCCTTAGACTAGAAACTTAAGAACTCACGTGTCCGGAGCACCATCCGTTCGGTCAGAATTCACCCGTCGCCCGACCGGAAACAGTTCAAGATTGGTACGATCCTTGATGTAACCCCAGATCCCCTTGGGCGCCTTCAGCATGACCGCTATGGCAATCACGCCGAGAATTATCAGGTAGGTGGTGCCGAGATCCGACAGCACCTCGCGCAGCAGGAAGAACAGGATGGTGCCGATGATCGGACCTTCGATTGTACCGATCCCGCCAATGACCACGATGAAAATGACATAGGCGGTCCAGTCGTTGACGTTGAATGCCGCATCGGGCGAGATCCTGAGCTTTTGCAGGAAGATCAGGGCACCGATCGCCGATGTGGCTCCGGCCGTCACGACATAGACAAGAAACTTGGTGCGCCATATATCGACCCCGAGACTGGTCGCCGCCAGTTCATTGTCGCGAATGGCGGTCAATGCGATGCCGCGGCGTGAACGCAGCAGCCAGTAGACCAGGATCAGGGTTGCCAGAACGACCGCGAAGGCAGTCCAGTAAAGCGTCATTTCGCGCAGTGACCGACCGGAGGCGATGGATTTGACGATCGAGACCGGCAGGCTGGTGCCGGAGCCGCCGCCGAGGGCCTGTATTTGCGCAAACCCAAGACGGAACACTTCGGCAATGACCCAGGTGCCAATGGCAAAATAGGCGCCGCGCAGGCGAAAAATCAGTGTTGCGACGGGCATGGCGATCGCGGCACCGAGCAGTCCGGCAAGAACAATCGCGGCCAATGGCGGCACACCGGCAAACATGCACATTCCAAAAAGCATGTAGCCGCCAAAGCCGACAAAAGCCTGCTGGCCGACCGATACCAGTCCGGCATATCCGGCAAGCAGGTTCCACAGGCTGGCCAGCGCCAGATAGACGTAGATCTCGGCCAGCAGCCGCATGTCGGCCCGCCCCGCCCACCAGGGAGCCGCGGCCAGAAAAACCAGCAGAACCATTCCGGCAATCAGGGCGTAGCGGCTTGCCGGTGTCGACTGGCTGACGTGAAAGGTACGGCTCGGGGTGTCCATCATCATCACTCCTCGATCCGCGGAAACAGGCCGCGTGGGCGAACCGCGAGCACAATCAGAAAGGCGATGTGCCCGGCCAGCAATTGCCATCCGGGATTGATCTGTGCGCCGATGTTCTGCGCCACCCCGAGAATGATGCCGCCGATCAAGGTGCCCCAGAGATTGCCGAGCCCGCCAATGATCACCGCCTCGAAACCGAAGATCAGCCGGCCCGGACCGATTGAAGGGTCAAAGCTGGTCCTGATACCCAGAAATACCCCGGCGATCGCCACCACGGCCAGCGACAGAGCCATGGCGACAGCAAACACGTGCCTTGTGTCCAGGCCCATCAGCTGCGCGACCTGCTGATTGTCGGATGTGGCGCGAAAGGCCCGCCCGTAATGTGTGCGATAAAAGATGAACTGAAGGCCGGCGATGACACCAAGCGCCACCACAAAGACCAGCAGCGGCATAACGCCGATGCTGAGGCCACCCGGCAGCGCAAGCGCCATGGTTTCGATCGCGCCGGCGTTCAGCTTTTGCGGATCGGCGCTGAAAAGTTCGAGAAGCCCGTTCTGCAGAATCACCGACAGACCGAATGTCACCAGCAGCGGCGGCAGGATATCGTCGCCAAGCGAGCGGTTGAGAATGGTGCGCTGCAGGACATATCCGATCGCCGCCATCAGCGGCACGACCAGCAGCAGCGCGAGCAATGGATGGATTCCCAGGGTCGTAGTGACGACAAGCCCGAGAAACGCCGCCATGATGATCAGATCACCATGGGCAATATTGACCAGCCGCATGACACCAAAAATCAGAGACAGTCCGGCGGCAAACAAGGCGTAGAGCCCGCCGAGAAGAATCCCCTGAACAATAGCGTTGATCCAGTCCATCGCTTCACATCCCGAAATAGGCCTGGGTCACCGCATCGCGCGAGACCTCGCGCGAGACACCCTGCAGCGAAACACGGCCCTCCTGCAGGCAGTAAAGACGATTGGAGACCCGGATGGCGCGGGAAATATCCTGCTCCACGATGATCGCGCTCATGCCCTCGCCGACGATCGACGGCAGGGCCTGGTAAATGTCCCGGATGATGATCGGCGCCAGACCAAGCGAAATCTCGTCCAGAAGCAGAAGATCCGGGTTGGCCATCAGGGCCCGGCCGATCGCGACCATCTGTTGCTGACCACCGGACAATTCGGTCGCGCCGTGATTGCGTCGTTCCTTCAGCACCGGAAACAGATCGAACACCTCCGGCAGATCCCAACGGCCAGGCCTTGCCAATTGCCCGCCAAGAACGAGGTTTTCCTCAACGCTCAGGGAGCGAAACAATTGCCGCCCTTCCG